>CAZYBT010000010.1:0-47317 GCA_964645755.1 uncultured Rhizobium sp. | reverse complement strand
TGTTAATTGATTTATATCGAATTACTTGCGACATTGACTGACAAGTTTACAAAAAAAAATTCATCTTACCCTAATTTTAGAATTATTTCTTAGCAATCAAATAATTATTTTTTTCATTGATGAATGTTTAAGTTTGTATAAATTTTAATATGATACTGAAGAGATTTTTTCACAGTTCTATACTCTCGTTACTTGTATTTGGTGCAGGGATTTTAAATGGTCAAAATCCTATGTTTCGACAATCTTACACGCATCGATACCTCACAAATCCTGCCATGATTGGATTGGGATCGCTTGAAAACAAATCTGTGGGTAGAGTCACATCTGGAACTAAAGCTCAGTGGTTAAGCATCGATAGCCGACTAGCCACACAAACTTTCTCTTTTGATGCACCCATAAAATCCTCCAACGCTGCATGGGGCATTGGCCTCTTTATCACCGATTTACATTCTGGTGGTGCCGACCAATCCAAATACTCACACTTTTCAGGGAGTTTGAATTATGCATATTCCGTAAAATTGAATAAATTAAATGTCCGTTTTGGGCTATCGGCACAATATTCCGGATTGAATTTCGGTGCCGATCAATTTCAATGGGAAGATCAAGTCAATGCTGAACTTACAGGATTTGTTAATCCAACAACAGAGCCGCTTCAAAAGCAAACCAAACATGTTATCCATGCGTCCGCTGGAGCCTTCGCATATTCCAAAAATGCATTCTTTGGGGCCTCAGTTTATAATGTAAATGAACCCTCTATTTCATTTTTTGAAAATTCGAATCAGACCCTTCAAAGGAAATTTGTTGTTCATGGCGGATATCAACTTAAAAATATTTTCAATCATGCAGTGGTTACACCGAATGCGGCTTTCACCAAACAAGGAGATGTCACATCACTCAATTTCAATACAAATGTTCAACTTGAGAATATCCAATTTGGTTTAGGTATGCAAAATGTAACCGGTTACGGACAATCCTCTTGGGCCGCTACCAACTATTTGGGATTCAGATACGACAAATATTTTGTGGGATATAGCAACGACTGGAATTTAAGTTTCAACCTCGGTTCAATTCCTGTGACTCATGAAATTTCTGTGGTTATTTTACTGAATCGAAAAGATCTCGTCCCTGCTGAAAATCCACTTCCCGAAATCTAAACAACCACCCTCCGTTAGTACATCTTTCCTAAATTAATCGCAAGTCCTACCCCCAGAACTTGCATGAACTGAATCCTTGGCCCTCTGCGACCATCGGCACCCTCAAATATTATGTCATCATCGTATTTCAAATTGAGGATGATATTTGTTGCAATGTATTCATTGAGTCGAATATTGATATCATTCTGAAGATTAATATCAATTCTTGAGGCATTCTTTAAATAATTGTTAAATAATTCTAGAGTAGATTGAATGCTGATATTTTTGAGTACCCTAGGTTCAAAAAACTGTACTTTCACATATCCACCCATCTCTGCCATATGCATTTTTGCATCATTGAGATATTTTCCCGTGGTGTAATCATATTCGGCCGGCGTGATGCCGCCTACGCCCATATTCGCCAATAATTGATTGTTTACAATGATATTTTTCATCGAAATAGGCCCAATGAATACACTCAATTTTTGACTCGGGTTATAATCGATTCCAATTGATGAAATAAAAGTAGCCGGTGCAAAGAAATCAGAGGCTTTGAAATCAATCATTTGATCTTCAATCGAATTGTAACCGGGTTGAAATTGAGTTGAGCATGAAGTGATTATGGTGTAATTCCAATTTTTTGTCGCTTTAAAACCCAACTTTGTTGAAAATGAAACACGGTCATCATTTTTATACCATGTTGATGTATTTCCCTGCAGTGATAAACCGTAATTGATGTCCAATACATTCTGCCAACTAATGGTTTGATTGGCAAATCCTAAATTTAAATTTAATCCAGTTGTGAGGGATATTGAATTGATTCCACCTTGCTGCCAATTGGAAAATTGACTTTGATTCGTAGAGATTGCCGATGTTCCGTAAAATATCCATTTACCGGTTGTGTCTCGATCTTTTTTAACTTTTGGAACTACTGTTGTAACAGTTGTGGTGTCTGATTGGGCAACCGCCAATTGAGTTACCATCAAAAGTAAAAACAAACAAAATCCCCTAAAAATTGCCTTTTGTAACATAAATCTTGTTACAATGTTATTGTTAAATTCTCACATATACAAACTCACTCAATTGTCATGGATTTGTAATTTTTATTTACAGCATTCACTTTTATCAATAAAAGATAGTCAATTTGAAAGGTGGACCACTACAAAATGCATTTTCAAACCCAAGCAACTAAAAAAAATCATCATTTATTATTGTTATTTTTAGTATTTTGCTCTTTTTTGCCAAAATACGTGTACTCGCAATCCGTTTGTAACAACGGTATGATGAAAAAATATGTCACCCTCACTGAAAAAGTTGTGGGAACAGCAAAAATTTCTTCCATTACCAGTCATAGTGTTGTGAGCGTACCCGGAGGCTTTTGGATGGCCGGTTTGGCTACCCTTACTGGTGGGAATGTTGAATTCTTTTACGCAAAAGCCAACGACACCGGGAAACTGTTGTTCTTGAAAACTGTAGGTCTAACGGTAAATGAAGCTGCATATTCGGTTAAATTAGCACCAACGCCCTCCGGAGGAATCATTATTACAGGACAGTCGTATGAATCCGCAATTTCAATTAATCTTGGAGCCATCATTTCCGTCGACAATAAAGGAAATGTTAAATGGTATAGAAAAACTCCAAGTGCCGGTAATAATGGCATCTTAGATCAAATTAGAGCCGTTACGGTAGAACCCAATGGTGATGTAGTGATTGTGGGTGATGCGCAGCAATATTCAAATTTAAATTATTCGAGAGTCATGATTTACAAATTGGATAGCAATGCAAACAAGATCTTTTCGAAACAAATCAATTTAGCAGTTAGTACCACAAATCAACAAGCTCATCCTACCGACATCCAAGTCACTCCATTTGGTTATTTAATTGGTGGATGGATCACCTCAGCACAAAATCCATTCTTACTCTTAATAAACAGTTCAACCGGTGCTTCTATCAGCGCAATCTATATGCCACATGCAAGCAGACATAGCATAGATCGCCTCATTTACACTCCATCAGGGAAGGTTTACATGGTCGGATACACCAATAGAAACGGTACGCCAGATGGATTTGTTGCCGCCCTGAATTTGGTTACGGGTGCCATTCTTTGGCAAAAAGGTGTCCCAACTACCGGTGGTGCAAACGATTATTTCAACCACGCTTATTTAGATAAAAACATCATTTATATGTCGATGCAAACCAACGGACTAGGTGGCGGTGGACTTCGACAAGGATTTGTTGGCATTGACACCAATGGAAATTATGTTTCAGGAAATTCAATTTATTTTGGTACCCGAAGGTTTGTAACAGCAAATTCTGGAAAAGACTTCGCTGTTTTAAAAAGCAACGGAACAGTCTTCTTTGGACAAGACAATGGCGCGGCAGGTGTAAGGCTGAATTTTGCAATCATGAGCCCTTGCTCTACAGCTAGTTGTGCCAATCACACTCAAAACTATAACACTTTTAATACAAATTTAACTGTATCAGCGCTTGTAAATTCAGATTACAGCATTGGAGACCTTACCACCCAATCACCAACTGTAACCGATATTCCCATGAATGAAAACGTTGAATGCAGGCAGGCTTGTATCATGCCAAAAAACTTACTTGCCGACACTGCACTTCTTTGTGGAGGCAGCGGTTCCTTCAATGTGAACCCAGCCCAAACGGCTACGGTTTGCACCTATTTGTGGAACGATAACGACGCTAACTCAGCGAAAACGATTAGTGCCACAGGCACTTATTATTTAACCACAACAAATACTTGTGGAAGTATCATTGATACTTTGGTTGTCATAGCAGGAAATGTTCCTACCTCTCCTTCATTCAAAGATACAACATATTGTTCACTGGGTTGGTCTCTATACAAAAACATCGCACAAACTGGGTGTTCATATATTTGGGACAATGCAAGTACAAAAAGTTACAGAACTTTTACATTCCCAGGTAAATTTTGGGTAGAAACCAGCAACGCTTGTGGCAAGCGGGTCGATACAATTACCATCAAACAAGGTGCTGTTGTTGTCATGCCACCTAAGTTACAAGATACCGGTATTTGTTTGGGTGAAACCATCATCGTAAACATTACACCCCGACTCTATCATTCCTACCTATGGGATGATGGCGACACCAATGCAACACGCGGATTTACTTTCTCCGGAATGAAGTTTTTGACCGTAAAAACAGCATGTGAAACCAAAATGGATTCCTTTAATATAGTTTTGAGAAAAAAACCTGTCAAAGCGCCGATTAAAGATACCGTTTTTTGTCAACGACCAATTCTTTACACACAAAATGCACAACAACCAAGTTGTACATATGCATGGAGCGATGGAACATCATCGCCATTAAAAACTTTCACCTATGAAGGTAAGTTTTGGCTAACCACATCAAATAGATGTGGGAACAGACTTGATTCTATTCAAATTTGGAAAGATACCATACCATTAAAAGTACTCAACGACAATGAATATTTTTGTCTTGGAAATCCATTAGTGATCAAAGCACCACAACCATTTACAGGTAAATTTACTTATGTTTGGAGCAATGGCGACAAAGGACCGGAAACCATTATCCCCTATACTACAACGGTGTCTCTAATTACATCAAATTCTTGTGGAAGCAGAACAGATTTTGTCAATGTATTTAGCTATCGATGTGATTGCGAAATGTACCTTCCCAATGCCTTCACACCGGGAAACGCCGATAATTTAAATGATGGTTGGTATCCGAGATTTGATTGCCCTGTGAAAACAGGCTATTATTCTGTTTACAATCGCTGGGGCGAATGTATTGTTGACAAAAAGGCTGTTAATGAACCTTGGGATGGAAGAACTGTTTCAGGTGATTTAGTTCCCGACGGAGTATATGTGTACATTGTTCACGGTTTGTACGAAAGCACCGTTACTGGAACCCGAACTTTCGATAAATTCGGTGAAATTAATATTTTATCTGGCAAGAAACCTTAAAACTAAAACTAAACTAAACTATATGAAATTTAACGTTACACGCAAAATCATTGGTCTTATGACTGTTTTTATTGCGTATTCTACTTCGCTAAGCGCACAAGCAGAATTAAAAACAGAAGATTTGGAAACAAATGCATTTCCACCAGCAGGTTGGGCAGGCATTGGCAATCCAAATCTATGGAGCAGAAGAACAGGTGCACAAACAAACCCAACTTGCAATCCTCACGGCGGCAGCGGATTATTGAGATTTAACTCAAGAGGTGCTTTTGGAGCAGGAACACAACAAACCCTATCATCTCCGTTAATGGATTTGAGCTCAAGAGGGTCTGGAAATTCTTATTTCAGCTTCTACATCTATCGCGATTCTACTTTTACTCAGGCAGATAGTATTACAGTGTACATCAATACTACAAGATCACTCACCGGTGCCAAAAGATTGGGAGTGGTTGCTCGCTATGCAAAATTAAATGTTCCCGACATTGTAGCTGAAGGTTGGCATCAATACTCTTTTGCAATTCCATCAACTTACACGGGAACTACAAATTATATTCTCATCCAAGGAACTGCGCGCTCAGGCGGAAACCAAGGCGGTAGCGTTTATTTAGACGATTTCGAATGGCAACATTTTCCAACTTATTGCTCTGGTACTCCCAATGCTGGATATGTAAATTCCAATCCAACCAAAGTTTGTGGCGCAACAGGTATTGTTGTTTTTACTGCTAACAATTTCTCGAATAGTTATGGAAATACAATTCAATGGCAAACAACTACAGATACTGCCACAGTGGCTTGGACAAACGTCGGCGCCGGTGAAGTTTCAAGAACTGTAAACTTAAATGCCAACAGATACTATAGAATCATTGTAACTTGTTCCAAATCTGGAATTAGCGACACTTCATTGGCATACTATGTACCAGTGAATGCAGGTATCGCTCCTACCCTAACAGTTACTCCCAATTTTGGTAGTATTTGTCCTGGTGGTAATCCTGCAAAACTTGTCGCAACTGCAAGCGGCAATTCTACTTTGTTGTGGACCCCTTCTACCGGTTTAAGCTCTACAACATCTGATACAGTTTATGCATCCCCAACAGTTTCAACAGCTTATACTGTAACAGCAACAGATACAGCAGGTTGTACCGCACAAAGAAACGTTCAAGTAATCTTGGCACAAAATCCTAATGTAACATTAACATTCACAGATTCTAATATTTGTGCAGGAGACTCTGTAAGAGTAACAGCAACAGCCGGCGGTTTTGGAAACCAATACTTATGGTCCGATGGGAAAACCACCAACAACACCTTTGCCAAAACTTCTGGTACAACACAATACAGTGTGAAAGTAACAAATAACCAAGGTTGCTTCACTACCAAATATCAGAATTTCTATGAAGTGGTAAAAGTAAAAGCAAGCTTTACCTATGTGCAAAATGGGCTAATCTTTGATTTCAAAAACATTTCAACAGGTGGCAATGATTTCCATTGGTTCTTCGGAGATGGTGATGAAAATTTCCAAGAAAATCCTACACATACATACAGTAAACCAGGTCCGGTTGAAGTTCTCTTCATCGTAAATTCTCCTCCATGCGGTGGCGATACTTTCCGTCAATACATAAACCCACAGCCTGCATCCTCAACGAACAAATACAATTTGCAAGGCGTAAATGTTTATCCAAGTCCAGCAAACGACCAATTAATCATTTTCGTTCCACAGGAATTTGGATTTGCTAGCGTTCAAGTGAGAAATATCCACGGGCAAGTTGTTTCAACCAAATCAATTCAGGCGGCAAATCGAGAAATCGTTTTAAATACTCAACTGTTGTCGAATGGACTTTACTTCGTTGATGTAATTGCAAACAACCAAAAAGATTCTTATAAAATTCAAATCATTCACTAAACGTTTGAATAAAGTCACAAAAAAACCCTTGGAAATTTCCAAGGTTTTTTTTGTGACTTTAAAATCCACCACCCGGCGGATGCATTCCCGGAGGCGGCATCCCTCCTGGAAACATCATCATTTTGTTTTCCTTCTTTCCATCTTTCGCGTCCGTACCAAGCTGCCTCAATGTATACGTGTATGTAATCATTGCATATCGGGTCAATACTTTTGAACGTACATCCTCAAAATATGCCTGTGTTACATTTCTAGAAATTGCCCTATTCTGATTCAATAAATCGATCAAACTTAATCTGATCTCGCTTTGGCTCTTTACACCAAATTTCTTACCCAAGCCCACATTCCATAAAATAAATGTTTGATTCAAATCCGCTGTAAAACCCTGATAAATTTGATGCGTGATATCGCTACTAATCACCCATTTAGAACTAGGATTAAACGACAACCTCAGTTGAGAATTTTGCGTCATATAATTTTGGTCCGAAGACATCTGCAATGTGTTCTGAACCATACTCAATGTGGTGGTGCTCATGATTGTAACATCTAATTTTTTCACATTCGTTCCAAAAACCAATCCCACATTTGCTGAAGGATTTTGAGCATAATTGATGCGCTCCTCTCCATTTCCCACTTTAATTTTACTCGGTGTTTGCGTGTAATTCAGTCCCCCATTCACATTCATGTTTAACTTCCCTTTGAAAAGTGGTTTTCCATAGGTGCCAAACAATCTTAAACTGTAATATCCATCCATGTTAATGGCCCTCGACAACTGAGCACCGGGATTTAATTTTACTCTGGTTGAATCCTCTAAAAATACATCTACCAAACCATTCCCAGCTATTTGCGTCAAAGAAGTAATATAATTTTGAGTATACGTTGCATTCACCAAAAAGAATACATTGCTCGATTTCTCTAAATTTACAGAGAAGTAACGCATCGTTAAATTGTGTTGGAAATCTTGATCAAGTTTCGCATTTCCAATGCTTAACTGCTGTAAATTACTATTATTTAAAACTTCTTGCAATTGATCTACCGAAGGTGCATTGTTACTTGCACGATAATTGATGCGGATATTTTTCCTCATCCCCATTTTATATCTCAAACTCACATTGGGTAACACGGAATAAAACACCTTCTTTACATTTGAGGCGCGTGGAAAAACTTGATTGCCATCTAACTCAGCAATCTGACCACTAATGCCAACACTTGAATTCCACTTATAATTCTGAAATTGATATTTCGCTTCTACCGATTGACTGGTATAACCGTTTTTAAATTCGTTAGATAACAAAGTATCCAAAACATAAACAGTTGAACCATAAACAACCGGTACATTGTTTAAACGATTGCTTTGATTTAAGTTATAATTCAGATTATACCCTAACATCAACATGTGATTGCTGTCCAATCCCTCTGTAAAAGCAATATTTGAACTCATCGTTTGTGTCCATTTATCTGTATTGATTTTTTGCAATTTAAACGTATCATAACTACTGGAGCTGGTGAGTAATTTTGTATTGCTCATGATTTCATTCAATCCATCTTGTGTATTAAAGCCTGGATTAACCGTCACGGATAGTGTTCTTCCCTTTTTCTGAAATGAATGCAGCCAATTCAAGTTCAGGCCTCCATTCAATCCGTTCGAACCATTGGTTGTAAGGTTGTTTAATGTATTTGTAAACAGCAATGGATTCTCTGGGTTCCACGTATTGCCGAATAATGGATTGTTTTTGTTGTTTTCTTGTATCGTTAATCTTGGTTGAATGATCACGCGGTTTAGTGAATCCAATTTCCAATCAACCCGCATATTCAATCTATGGTTGAGGTTATTGGTTAAACTAGAATCATTCTCTAAATATTGCAAACCACCCATAGAATTTGCACCAGTGATGTAATACCGACTAGTGGAGCTGCTGTTGTCATTCGCGGTTTTATTCAGAAAATAGCTCGCTGATATTTCAACATTTTTAGTTTTACCCCATTTATCAGAATAATTCAAACCAACTGCATTTGTTGTGTTGATACCTCCCTGAGAATTCACAAAAAACTGACCTGGATTAAATCCTCCCATGCCTCCTGCGCCACCAAACATTCCACCGCCCATTCCTCCACCGCGTCCGCCACGACCGCCACCTCCCATTGCTCCCATGATGTCGTCGATAGAAAAATTCTGCTCATTGATGTTGTTAAACTGAGATAAAAAAGTAATGCGCTTATCGCCAGAAAAATAATTCACATTTAATCCTGCCTTGTATTTATGAACATCTCCAGACCCTTCAATTGATTGACCATAACCTCCAAAAGCCTTGCCAAATAATCCGTTTTTAAATCCCATTTTGGTAATTATATTCATGGTTTTAGTGGTGTTCCCATCATCAAAACCAGTAAACGCACTTTGATCCGACCTGCCATCAAAAATTTGAATTTTTGAAATCACATCGGCTGGCAAATTTTTTAAAGCGGTGTTTGGATCATCGCCAAAAAATGGCTTTCCATCAACTAAAACTTTCTTCACCTGCTCACCTTGAGCCTGCACCTGCCCATTGCTCGAAGTAACCCCTGGCATTTTCTTAACCAAATCTTCTGCCGATGCATCCGGATTCACTTGAAAATTTCCAGCGTTCATCTCGGTGGTATCGCCTTTTTGAACAAATAACTTCGTTTTAACTTCTACCTCTTCAATTTTATCCTTCTTTTTCAATAAAACAATTGGATCCAACTTGATTTCAAATCCATTTTCTGAGGGACGTGTACGCCAGTTCACATAATTCCTCTGTGACTCATATCCATCCGCCGAAACAACCAAATAGGCCGACATTGAATGCTTTCTATTTCCCCTCCGAAATCCATTCTCGCCATTCGAAAATAGAGGCATGTTTAACTCTAACTGAAAAAATCCTCGATCATCTGTTTTCACCGACCTCAACAATGATTTGAGAACCGTATTAGGTAAAACATTCAGCTGCTCTTGGGTAGGTATTGCATATAAAGTATCGGCCATTGCAAAGACCTTTACCTCGGAGTTACCCAATCCATTACCGTCGGAACCGTTGATTGTACCTTGTACTTTTAAAACTCTCGGAGGAGGGGCTCCAGGCTCTCCCCTTCCGTTTCCACCATTAGGATCTTGAGCGTGTAACATGCCAACCACAAGCACATATACCAATACCAATAATATATTTTTCCTCATTTTCTATGGCAAATTTCGCGCTTTTCCTAAACTTATCACGCTTTTATTGGCGATTCGTTCAATTGTTTGGTCGATTTATTTCATATTTTTCAAGAAAAAGCAAATTGAAATTCAAATATTTGATTAGATTCGTGTTATGAGCGTTTCTACAATTGTTATCATTACGCTGCTGTTGGTTATCCTCTTTACCGGATTGGTAACTGTACAACAAGGCACCGTGGCTGTGATTACCATGTTTGGTAAATATCAGCGTATTTTAAATCCCGGACTGAACTTTAAAATTCCAGTTTTGGAAGTGATTCACCGTCGAATCTCAACCCAAAATAGATCCATTGAACTCGACTTTCAAGCCATCACTCAAGACCAAGCCAATGTTTATTTCAAAGCAATGTTGCTATATTCAGTAATCAACAACTCCGAGGAGACTTTGAAAAACGTGGCATTTAAGTTTGTGAATGAACGCGACTTTATGACCGCATTGATCAGAACCATCGAAGGAAGTATTCGTGGTTTTGTTGCAACTAAAAAACAAGCAGAAATTTTGTCCCTCAGAAATGAAATCGTAGAATCTGTGAAACATAACATTGATGATGTGCTCGAAAAATGGGGCTACCACCTCCAAGATCTTGCATTAAACGACATCACTTTCGATGAAGCAATCACCAAATCCATGGCACAAGTAGTTGCATCAAGCAATTTAAAAGCGGCAGCTGAAAACGAAGGACAAGCACTCTTAATTACCAAAACAAAAGCTGCAGAAGCTGAAGGTAATGCCATTAAAATTTCTGCGGAAGCTGAAAAAATAGCCGCTCAAATGCGTGGACAAGGAATTGCATTGTTCCGAAAAGAAGTTGCAAAAGGTATGTCGGAAGCGGCCAATGAAATGAAAACCGCAGATTTAGATTCCTCATTTTTACTTTTCAGTATGTGGACAGAAGCCATCAAAAATTTTGCCACTGATGGCAAAGGGAATGTGATTTTCTTGGACGGTTCTACCGAAGGAATGAACAAAACCCTCAAAGAAATGATGGCCATGAACAGCCTTCATAGCGAATCAAATTCGAAAACTAAAAAACAAGCTTAAAACAATTGTATTCATCGGTTGTTATTTAACAATCTATGAATACAGTTGCCGTTATTTTCCCTCATCAATTGTATCTAAACAATCCTGTTTTAATCAATTGCAAACAGGTTATCATCGTTGAAGAACATCTCTTTTTCAAACAATACTCCTTCCACAAACAAAAACTTATTTTTCACAGAGCAAGCATGATGCAATATGCTGAACTGTTGATCAATCAAGGTCACCAAGTTCAATATATTGAATGCCATCAGCCTCTCGCCGATGCTCGGGAACTTTTTACCGAACTACCAAAAAAATATAACCAAATTCATATCTGTAATCCATCTGATGACTGGTTGCTCAAACACATCCAACGAGGCATTCAAAAAACCGCTGTTACACTTGAAATACACCCATCACCAAACTTTTTAAAGCCAATTGATGAAAGTCATGCCTTCTTCAATCAAAAGAAAAGGTATTTTCAAACAGATTTCTACAGCGCACAACGAAAGTCACTGAATATTTTAATGGATGAGGCAGGAAAACCTCTTGGAGGAAAATTAACCTTTGATGCCGACAATCGGAAACCGTTTCCTAAAAATATGGAAATGCCTAAGCTCCCATTTCCCCCAAAATCAAAATCAGTGGAAGAAGCTCAAGCCTATATTGAAAAATACTTCCCAAATAACGTTGGAAACCGCGACTTCGTATATTCTGAACAATTTTACCCAACTTCACATAAAGAAGCTGAAACTTGGCTAGATCAATTTTTAGATCAACGACTTGCTCTTTTTGGTGAATATGAAGATGCTTTTTCAAAGCAACCCGATCAGCATTTCTTGTACCACTCAATCCTGTCTCCACTTTTAAATGCAGGACTACTTGATCCTCAACAAATCATTCAAAAAACCCTTGATCATGCCGAAAAAAATTCAATACCCCTAAATTCTCTGGAAGGATTTATTCGACAAATCATCGGTTGGAGAGAATTTATTAGGGTTGTATACAAAAGGGAAGGCTGTTTGCAACGAACATCCAACTTCTGGAATTTTTCTCGCGAAATTCCCCCATCCTTTTACACCGGAACTACAGGAATTGAACCCGTTGATGTGGTCATTCAAAAAATTCTTAAAACGGCTTATTCTCACCATATCGAGCGTCTCATGATCATAGGGAACTTTTTTATGTTGTGCGAATTCAAACCAGATTCTGTCTATAAATGGTTTATGGAAATGTATATCGATGCCTACGATTGGGTGATGGTTCCGAATGTCTATGGCATGTCGCAATTCTCCGATGGAGGTATCATGACCACAAAACCCTATTTTTCTGGAAGTAATTATATCGTTAAGATGAGCGATTACAAAAAAGGTGATGGTCAATGGCAGATCATATGGGATTCACTGTTTTGGAGATTCATCAACAAACATCGCACCTTCCTTCAACAAAATCCGCGCCTAGGAATGCTCATAATCACCTTCGATAAAATGTCAACCGAAAAACAGCAACACTATTTAGATACCGCAGAATCCTTTTTGCTGTCACTCGATAAATCCTAACTAGCGAATCACTTGTAAATACCCTTGTATCACGTTGTAGTTCTTTCGGTGCTTCAACTTGAACAAATATTGTCCGTTCGGCAATTCATTTCCATCTTCATCAACCGCATTCCAATCGTTTTGATAATTCTGACTAGAATACACACGTTTGCCATACCGATCCGAAATCGTTAAATCATACATATCCAAATCGCCTAGTTCTATCAAATCCCAAACATCATTCTTGCGGTCGCCATTTGGTGTTATAATATTTGGTATTCTCAGTGTTGGCGGATCTACAACCAACACCTTTACAGTGTCTCGTCCAAAACAACCATTCACATCTATGCCAGATACCGTATAAATGGTATCTTTCAATGGCCTGATCAAAATTCTCATTCCCGAATCTTTACCCAAAATTCTTGGACCGTACCATTTAGACGGTAAAGCATTTTTCAATCTTAAGTAAACAGCGGTGCCTCTGTAAATCATTGTATCAGCAACAGCATCATAAACCTTCGTGAATGTTGTAACTGCCTGTTCCAAAGAATCCTCGCATCCAAAAGTATCTTTTGCAACTACGCGATAAATTCCAGAATTAAGATTTGCAATTTTTGCGGTTGTTTGCAACATTGCATCGTTCCATTGATAACTCACCGGTTCGTTGGATATCGCCGATTTTACCTCTATGAATGCATCAGCCTTCCCAAAACAATTTGTAGAATCTACTGAAATGATTGTTAAATTTAATTTTGAGGGACTGATCACGATTGCTTCAGACAAAGTAATCGTAGGAGAACATCCGTCGCCAATTTCAAGCTGCACGATTTGCGAAGTTGGCAATGCTAATTTATGATTCTTCGACGTAACTGTCCCTCCGTTTAAAATCCATGAATATTGTGTACTATCTCCACCTTTAACAGTAAAATCGAGATTGAAGCTATCACCCAAACACATTTTTTTATCTGAAATATTCCAGCTCGCCACAATCGGTGGGAGCTTTTTTATGAGGAATTCCATGGTGTCGTTTTCCAACATGCAACCATCGGAAAGAACTGCTTGATAATTTGTTACGCCCTCTAAAGGATCCAATGTAGGAGTATAACCCACCACCAAAGGATCACTCCATGAAACATAGTGGGAAGAAGTTCTCCCACCCGAACTAACCAAACTCAATGGCAGAGTTTGCCCCACACAAAGCATAGTATCCTGAATTTGCAACAAATTCAGAGGTGCCGGTATATTCACTTGAATGCTATCATGGTCGGTAGAAACAGTACATCCCCCATCGTCGAGCGTAATATTGTAAACCGTTGTATCGGTTACAGAAACCGTTTTAGTGGTGCCCGTACCCAGACCGTGGTCCCATGTAAACGTATAATTTGATGGCCTACCGCCTCTACCTGAAACATTCAGTGTAACCGATGTTCCGGGACAAACATCATTGGTTAAGCGGACAGGAACTACTTCTAATTCAGCCGACATATTGATTCGTTGATAAGCAGTGTCGGGCTTATTCGTGCAACCATCACGAACGATACAGTAATACATGGTGGTATCTTTCGGAATATAGATTTCAGCCGAAGGTCCAGGGCCATATTCCGACCACTCATAGGTATAATTTGCAGATTTGCCTCCAGTTACAATTGCCTTTAAAATCACACTTCTTCCATAACAAACACTCGTGTCTTCAGGTGTTAATTTGATTGAAAGGGGAGCAAATACTCCCACCGTAATAGAGTCAATTGCAGTCAGGCCTGAACAAACATCAGTTACCTTAAAAAAGTACTTTGTGGTAGTTTTTGGCGACAAATGATAATTCGTGGGCCCAACGCCAACCGGAGCAGTAATCATTAGATCCGCTGGATATCCGCCCGCTAAAATCGGGAAAATCTCTACAGTGTCTCCGTAACAAATGGTTGTGTCTGGTCCAATATCGATTGTTAACTTTGGTCGGTAAGCAATGTATTGTATTTTGAATCCCTTACCCACAACATAAGGATCACTTTTCTGAATAAATTGAATGCTGTTTGTATTGACCTTCTGCCAAGCACCTCCATATGGAAGCGATGTTCCCGTGAACCCTCCAATTTTTGTCAATGGAAATGAATTCATATCGTACAAATTCAATGAATCATAACCATTCTCCATATCAAACATCAAAAACCTAAACTTAATCGAATCCGCATTTGCAACAGTTAACGTGGTAGAAACATTTTTATTCAGCACGTAATTACCCTCTCCGCCATTATCATATACAAAGCCCCAACATCTCGATTCATTCGACGAACCCGAAGTAGGTAAAATAACAGCATTGCAAATATCTCTTGTACTATCAACCGAAACAAAATTTGAAAGTGTAACACTGTCTTTTTTGCCTTTCCAACAAGAAGTAACAACCAATTTTACCGTGAATTTCCCATAGGAACTGTAGTTGTAGGTAGGACTTGCCAAAGTTGAAGAACCACCATCTCCAAAATACCATTTGCTCGATGAAAAATTCTCTGACAAATTCAAAAAGTTAACCACTTTGGCCGTTTTACAGGCCAGAGTATCTCCAGTGAAATTAGCCTTCACATAACCTGAGTCGTATTTAGCACCCACGCCACAAACCCACCAAGCATTGGTTGTTTGTACCACTTCATTTGAACATTGGCCATATAAATCCGCTGCACTCAAAATACTGTAAGTTCTCGCATCTGCATAATCTGAACTGTTAATCAAATAGGCCGATAAAGTTCTATATGCAATTTTTCCAGCCTTCGTGAATCCCAACGATGCAATATTAAAGGCATTTGAAACTTCATTAACACCGGAAGCCCCGTTAGCAATGAGGTAATACCAATAGTTCTGTACCCCACTGTTGTAATGAACACCGCCATTGTCGCCAGTACCAAAATACCATTTATTGCCTTTGTAATATTTTGGTTGACTATAGCCCACAGCACTTGGATCTGCCATGTTTCTTAATCCTGCACCAGAAACTGTAATGTCTTCACCAATTTTCCAATTCCATTGCGTTGGACGAGCCCAAGCTTCAATGGTTTGCCCAAAAATATCACTAAAACTCTCGTTCAATGCACCACTCTCGTAGGAATAAGTGAGGTTTGCCGTATTTGTGGTAACGGCATGCGCAATTTCGTGCCCGCAGACATCAATTGCTGTCAAAGGCAAAAATGCATTACCATCGCCATACGTCATAACTGAGCCATTCCAAAAAGCATTGTCGTAACCAACACCTGGAGTTTCACAAAAATGGACATAGTTCACAATTTTCGCTCCTGCATTGTCGAAGCTATTGCGATTATGCTGCGATAAAAAGTAATCGTACGTCATTTCAGCTCCCCAGTGAGCATCGGTGGCTACTTCGTCTTTGTTGGCGTTAACATTGTTCCAATAATTGTCATTATCTGTAAAATCAGTAGCACCAACATACGAATTGGTTTTGTTTACATTATAAGTTTCAATTCCATTACCACGACCTGTTTCACGCAATCTAAAGGAGCTTGGCGATAAACTATCTGTTTTAATGGAGCGAGTTCCGCTGTATTTAGTCACCGCTGTTCCATTGGATTCAGCGTGCAATATCAAATCGTTGCTCGCCCAGATTTCTCCTGTTTCCGCATGCACATATATGGTTTTGCCCGCAAGTGGGGCAATCGACAATATATTGAAAGCATAACATAAATTCTGAATGGTATCGAGTTTGAAGTTCTTCCCAACATATGTAAAAATTCCCTTCGGAAAATAAGTGGTATCTTTATGATTGGTTGCATTTTGAAGCACTGCATTCATAGCAGGGTCTTCCCAATAATATTTCTGAGAAGGCAAGAAATTCAATGCTTTTTCTCTTGCTGCATTTTCGTCTATTTTTACAGTTCCCGAAATTAAATTAGCAGGTAAAAAGTTTCCATTCACTCGAAAGAGTGCTCCCCTTTCACTATGCAAAATTGCCTTTCCATGATACACCGATTGTCCTTTCACATACATCTGTATCCGAGAATGTTTTTGTCCAAGCTCATCGGTTAATTCGCTATAAATCTTCCAATCTACATCTTGGGTGTATTTCCCCAAACTTTGTACTTGATTTTTCCATGTTTCAGCACTCGGAAGAGGATGGGAATATTCAATAAAAGTCGGTGTTTTTAATTGCTTATGAGGGACAATCTTTTGTCCGAAAACTTCATTCAAACTTAAAAAGTTCAGGGCAAAGATTGTGAAAAATAATGGTGAAAAATTCTTCATTTTCACAAATATAACAACTTTCAATTAGATTGAATCTTACAACCTAGATTCAGTGCATATTATGACCTTTCAGTGGCTTAAAATTTGGTTAAATGACTGATTTTCTTTACATTTGTATTTTAAATGAATTTGGTTAAAAACATTAAGATTTTATTTTTGGGAATTTTCATCATTTTGGGAATTCAAAAAGTTGATGCTCAAGCCAAGAATTATATTCAAAAATTCAAACCAATTGCAGACAGTCTGGGTCAACAATACGGCATTCCTGGTAATGTAATTCTAGGAATTGCGATGCAAGAATCCGCTTACGGACAAAGCAGGGTGTGTCGTTTGCTCAAAAATCATTTTGGCATCGTTGGCAAAAATAATCTCCGCAAAACCCATAACATAAAATCGAGGTACAAGGCTTACGAAAATGACACAGCTTCATTTGTGCATTTCTGCAACTACGTGGCTGCTCGAAAATACTATGTCAAATTAAATGGTTCAACTGATGTTCGTGCTTGGTTGAATGCCATTGGGCGGGCTGGTTATTGCCGACACCCCAAACAATGGGTCCGCGCAATCATGTCCCTCCTGAAAAGAAACCGCTTGCTCTAAAATTCCATGCTAAAATGGAATCACCATAGTTAATGTCATGCCGGCTAAACAGGTAGTCACGAAATCCCCAAATCCATCAATCCGGGTATATTCGTTCCATGCATTTACGTTTTTGTATTTGTAATAGTCATAAATTTCTCGGCCCAAAGAAGCAACAAAAACTGTAGCGAGTGATAATTTTCTTGCATTTATTTTACGTTCATCAGCGGGCAAATCTCGGTATAAATAGGTTGCCCCTGAATAGCTTAAAATCGAAATTACAGCCCCCGCTTGAATATGTTCGAGTTTCCCATTTGGAAAAACCAATTGTCCTTTAAGAGGCAAAATCAACATAAAACCTAAAACACTCAAAAATTTCATCACTCAAAGTCAAGTGCAAAATCAATGCCATTTTTTGGAAATTTAACAATTTGAATTAATTTCGTTTCATGACCGAATCTACAGAGAACAAGCCAAACCAAATTAAGTGGAAACAAATTATCACCAGCATTACTCTGTTGACACTCGGAATTTTGGGTTTGGTTTATTACAATAAATATCAAGAACAATTAAAATCTAACCAAATCGCTTTCAATCAGCAATTAAAAGACAAACAATTGATGATTAATCAATTAAAAACGTTGAACAGCGCACAATCAGCTCAACTTGAAACTTACAGACCTTACAAGGCAATCGTAAAATCTGCTGCTTTGAGAGATTCAATTTACAAATTACTGCCATATAAATTTGGCGAGACGGTTTATATTATGCCCGATAGTGTAAAGGCTGTGATCAATTCTATTTCCATCAATGGTAATGCAACCGATTACAGTATCAAATATGTGGTTCGAACAAAAAAAGGTGAATTGCAATCGGTTTCGATTACTGATTTAGGAAAGTAATAATGCCAAATTCATTCATACCAAAATCATGGTAAATTTACTGATATTGTGTAAATTATAGCCATTGCATTATCCTCTTCAAGGTGAATTACACTACCTTTGGATTCACACAATTTTATTTAAATTACCTTAAAAAATGAAAAAACTTTTAAATTTATTCCTTGCATTTTTCGCAATGAATCAGTGTATGTCCTCCCACATGTTTGGAGCCGACATGACCTATGTATCCTTGGGTGCAGGTAAGTACAAAATCATTGTAAAAGCATACCGTGATTGTAGAGGCGTGAGTATGTCTACATTAGATTTTAGGGCCTTCGCTGGTACAAATGGAGCAAATGGCTGTGGCACCGTTACACCTGCCACATTAACGCGCACATCCATAAAAGATATCACTACAATATGTTCAACAGGAACAAAACCTTGTAATCCATCCAATACTTATGGAACAGGAAAAGGCATAGAAGAACATATATTTGAGGCAATCGTAGACTTCAACTCTGCCCCTTTAAATTCTTTTGTCAATAAAAGTACATGTTGTGAAGTAACATTTTATATCAATCAATGTTGCAGAAATGGAGGTATTACCACTGGTCCTGCCGCAAATGATTTCTATTCAACCTGTATGATCAACATCTGCAACCTCCAAAAAACAAGAATTAAAACCAATCATTCTGTACAATTCTCATCAGACCCAGTTAATTTTATATGCTGCAACGTACCTTGGTATTATAATAACGGAGCCATTGATACTGTAGACTACGATTCAATCTCATACAAACTTGTTCCAGGTTTAAGCAATGTACCCAATACAAGTGTTGCATACTCTTCACCCTTTGCATATAATTATCCAATGACGCCTTTATGTAATCCTCAAACAACCATCAAATGCAGCCCAAAACCAAAAGCTTACCCGCCTGAAGGATTTTTCTTTGACGAAACCAATGGTGATTTTATTGTTACACCAACCAAATGTGATGAAAGTCCTGTGATTGTGATTGAACAAACTGAATGGAGAAAAGATAGTGCCACAGGAAGTTGGATTGTTGTTGGAAAAAATAGACGTGATATGCAGTTAATTATTCTAGATGATTGTGGATACAACAATCCTCCTATCATTCAAGGAACTTTTGATACAACCATCATCGAAGGGGAAAAATTTTGCCAAAAAATTAAAATCACAGATAAGATTTTCACAAACTTTCAATCTGTTCCCGACACCATCTTAGCGAAATGGAATGTGGGAATTCCAGCAGCATCATTCAATGTGGTAAATAAAAATTCCCGTGAGAAAGAATATGAATTTTGTTGGCAAACCAAAATTGGCGATGCTCAACCAAATTCATATCAATTTACTGTTACTGCCACCGATCAGCATTGTTCTCCTCCTTTAGTCTCTTCTCGAGCATTCAAAGTCAAAGTTAAGAGTTTTATAAACCCAGATATATTGATTAAAAAAATAAATTGTTATACATTCTTGATCAGTGCACTGAATTTAAAATCTACAGATAGTATCACTTGGGAAATTAATTATATGCAAGGAGGCAAACTCGTACATTTTTCAAATAAAACAACAGATTCAGTAAAATTACCAAAAGCAGATTTCTATGTTTCTCTTTGGGTCAAGCGTGGAACAAAAACATATTATTCGCACGATACAATATTTAATTCGGTATCAACAAAAAAAGAGACTGTCAATGCATGTGATTTTTATTATACCCACAATCAAAGAAAACTAATCAGTACTGGAGTTTACTACGACACACTGCAGAGCATTTCAAGCGGTTGCGATTCAGTTGTGAGAGAGATTCACTTAAATATTACAAAAGTAAATGATAGTATTTATTACCAGTTCCCATATCTCTACGCTGCCGATTCTTCTTCTGATAATGTAGATTGGTTAGATTGTAACAATGGATTTAAAAGTGTAACCCCATCTGCATACGATAGCCTTAGATTTTGGCCTAAAAATGGAGGTTCATACGCCCTTTATGTGATTAAAAACGGTTGCGTAGATACAAGTAATTGTTTTCAAATTTCAAATAATTCAATCACGAAAACTCAAACGTTTACAACATTACTCTTCCCTAACCCCGTGAAAAACGAACTGAATATTGAAAGTAATCACAAAATTAGTCAAATTCAAATATTCAACGTTGTTGGAAATCTTGTATTTAGCCAGTTGGTCAATCAATACAATGCTAAAATCAACCTTTCTACATTGAATAAAGGAAGCTATTTCATCAAGGTTTACAATCAAAACAACCAGGAAGCGGTTCATAGAATTTTCAAAGACTAAATTGAAAAATAAACAAAATTAAAAAGCCTCACATTTCTGTGAGGCTTTTTTTCTGGCGGTCTGGACGGGACTCTGTCTTTAAATATAACCGACTAATATATAATATCTTAAACACCAAGAAGCTTAATAACTCCCGTAATGCTAACTATTTCTTTAAAACAAAAAAAATTACATTATTCTCTACGAACCAAATTGCAAACAAACACAAATTGTAGCATTTTAATATCAAGCAAAACAGCAAATTTTTGAAAGAATTGTGCCAAGTATAGTTTGTCTTTTGAGGTTTCTAGGGCAACTTTGGCCTTAAATTTAGGCGTAAATTTGCGGCGTGTTTGTTTGGTCCTATTGTTAAGCCAAATTAAGTGATTTTCTAACTAAACTTTTGGTCCAATTTTTAGGGAGTCTTGTAGTTTGCAATCTCAAAAATTACTTTATCATGTTTAATAATAAATGTGCCTGGATGTGCGTTGGTATATTCTCTATACTGCTTTGCTAAATCAGTTATTTAGTGATATTTTATTTGCAAATATTTATTTAGCTATTTTAAATTCTTGAGTTGCTTATTTCCAACCAAGGATTTCATTTGTGTTATGGCAATTTTGTTCAACTGAACCAAACGTTCGCTTTGTGATAATTCTTGATGAATCATAACTGCATTTATACTTTCTAAATTGCTTAATACTACCAGTTGTTCTATGCTGGCAGTATCTCTAATGTTACCGTCTGCCTTTGGATTTGCATCTCGCCATTGCTTTGCCGTCATTCCAAACAAGGCAACATTCAATAAATCTGCTTCATTGGCATAAATAAAGTTAATTTTATCTTTTGAAAGCTCTTTCGGAATTAAATTGCCTTTGATGGCATCGGTATGAATTTGGTAATTGACTTTCGCCAAGGTACGATGAAAATTCCATTCTAATCTGAGTCGGTCATTTTCATCGGCTTTGAGACGTTGAAATTCTTTGATTAGATAAAGTTTAAAACCCGAACTAACCCAAGATGCAAATTCAAATGCAATATCACGATGTGCAAAAGTACCTCCATTATTTCCTTGTTTTGAAACGATTCCTTTAGCATTCGTTGTTTCTATCCATTTAGATGGAGAAAGTGTAAATGAATTGGAGCCTGCTTCAAATAGAAAGGAATCGAATTCGACCCCTTTGAAATCGGGATTATTTAATTGCTCCCAAACACCCAAAAACTCTATGGTTGTTCTGGAACGCATCCAGTTTTTTACAACATCCTTAGGTTCCTCAGCATTTTTATTTCTTGCAATGTCAGTTAAAGATATAAAATCATCTTCGCCTTGTTTAAAGGTGGCAATGAATATACCTTTTACTATGATTGTTTTACTTTTTGCCATTGGTATTATTTTCTTTTTGCTTTTCTTCACTTTCTGCTCTTTAACAAGTCAGCTATATATTTTTCATATAGTTCAAAAATAAACACCATTTTGTTGGCTTCACTTGTAAAGTGTTGAAGTCTATAAGCCCCTTAATTTGAGAAATTTAATGACATGATTTTTTATTCAATAAAATCTAATGTTTTGTTAAAATTCTATACAATATGATTATCACAATAATACAGCAAAAAGGCCTGATTCGCAACTACTTTCACCTTACAATCTTTAAATAACTTCATGCAATTTATACATTTACGAATGGAAAGATTACACCAAACTCATTTTGAAGCTATTGCATTTTGCGATACCATATAACAGAACCCTAGCTCTTAACATCCCAAAAATAAAAGCATTTAGAGCACAACATCGAGGCGTTAGAGATGTCAATTACTTTCTCTTTAGAATTGCCAAATTATTTGATTAGCCCCCAACTTTTGTCCTTGATCCCCTTGATCCCTTCCTTGGTCCCATAAATCCCCAAAACTTCAGTAAATTAAAAAGCCTCACATTTCTGTGAGGCTTTTTTTTTCTGGCGGTCTGGACGGGACTCGAACCCGCGACCCCATGCGTGACAGGCATGTATTCTAACCAGCTGAACTACCAAACCGTTTTCCCTATCAGTTATTCTTGAACGGGACTGCAAAAATAGTATTTCAATTGACATTCTGCAACATTTTTTTTGATTTTTTTTAAAAAAAATTCAATGTCTCTCCTCCCTCTTCCTTAAATTCGCTCTTGTAATGCTACGTAAAATTACCATTTTATCACTTGCACTCTGTTTGTTTTCAAACACTTGGGCTCAGTTTCCAGAAGTAAATTGTTATCATGTAGACCATGGTGCTCATGAAAGAAATCGCAATATCGATGTAACACATATGTTGGTCGATGTTTCCTTCAACCCCAAAAAGAAAGAAGTTTTTGGTGTCGTTACCCATACCTTCAACTCACTCCAAAACACAATCGATACCATTTTCTTTGATGCTCCAAGCATCAAAATTAAAAAGGTTTGGTTAGACCAAAAAGAAATAGAGTTCTATTCTAATTCTGAGGGACTCATCGCAAAAACCAATCTGAAAAACGATTACAAAAAAAACCACGTCATTAAAATTGAATACAATGCTGTTCCAGCTAAAGGGCTCTATTTTATTGGATGGAATGTCCCCCAAATTGAAGAACCAGCTCACATGACACGCCGTCAAATTTGGACGCAAGGACAAGGAATTGATAACAGACATTGGATACCAATGATTGATGATCGTGGGGATAAATACGTAACTGAAACAAAAATTTCGTTTGAAACCGAATACAACGTATTGAGTAATGGAGGCCTTGTAGGAAAATCAATTGACCCAAAAGATAAAAATAAGACCATTTGGCACTATAAAATGCCAAAACAACATTCTGGTTATTTGCTGATGTTGGCCATAGATAAATATGCTGTAAAATCAACCAAAACCAAGCGTGGAACACCCATCAACTTTTGGTATTACCCTGAGCATCCTGAAAGGGTTCAACCAACAAATTTGTACAGTGAAAAAATCATTGAATTTTTAGAAGATGAAACTGGAATTCCTTACGCTTGGGGTTCTTATTCGCAAGTAATGGTGCAAGATTTCTTGTACGGAGCCATGGAAAATACTTCTGCAACAATATTTGGTGATTTTTTCTGGGTAGACAAAAGGAGTTTCTTGGATAAAAACTACATCGGAGTGAACGCACATGAAGCTACACATCAATGGTTTGGAGATCTGATTACCGGAAGACACGACGGAGAACAATGGTTACAAGAGAGTTTCGCAACATTTTATCCTGGTTTGTTTAATGGATATGCCATTTCCAACGACGAAATGCTCTGGTACTTTAGATCAAATATGCTTTCTGCTTTAGCAGCTGGAAAACAAAATTCTCTCCCTGTAAGACATAGTGCATCTGGAAGTTCAAGACATTATCCCAAAGGGGCTTCTGTGCTTTATATGTTACAACATTTATTGGGACAAGATAACTTCAAAAGAAGCATCCAATTGTATTTGCAACGACATAGCTTTGGAACCGTTGAAACCTGGGACTTGCAAAAAGCAATCATCGATGCAACTGGAATCAATATGGACTGGTTTTTTGACCAATGGATTCACAGAGGCGGAGAACCAAAATATCGTGTAGCTTCAAATCAGACAGTTGTTAATGGAGAAAAAGGTATTGAATTCACGATTGAACAAATTCATAAACAAGACATGGTGGTGCAAACGTTTAAAATGCCTGTAGATTTTGCTGTTTACTGCACTGATGGCAGCATCATTCGCAAAACGGTGATGATCGACAAAGCCTTCCAAAAAGTTTTCATTCCAACAAAAAATAAAGAAATTGCTTTCAAATTGTTCGATGAGGGAAGTTTTATTTTGAAGGAAGTTGAATTTGTTAAACCACTAAATGAACTTTACGCTCAACTCGCAAACGCCGAAAATACACTCGACCGCTACGATGCTCTCATTGCTTTGAAGTCAAAATTCAGTGAAATTAAATCTTCAGAATCATCCAAGGTGCAATATTACAATGCATTACTTCAATCATGGAGCAAAGAAAAATATAAGGAAATGCGTGTTGAAATTGCCAATCAGTTAATGTTAGTGGATGGATTACCTTCGAACATTTGGACACAAATTGCAACAGACAAAACAACAGAAGTGAGACGATCATTCGTTCAAAAAGCACCGATTGTGCCGGAAACACAAGCACTCCTCGAAAATGCACTTTCAGACAGTAGCTATTTGACAATTGAAGCAACAATGATGCGACTTTGGAATCATCCTTTGTATCTGAACCAAAGGAATTTGATGCTCGATAAGATCAAATCTCTCGATGGATATACACACAACCTCAAGGTGAGATATTGCGAACTGGGTACCGAAGTTTATCCTGATATGAAGGGAAGTTTCATAAAGGCTTTGGTAGATATGTCGGGACCTAAATATGAGTTTAGAACCAGAATTTTAGCAATGCAAGCACTCCAAAGATTGAATTTTTTGAATGAGGAATTTGTTGCAAATTTATTTGACGGAATCACAACATTCAACAGCAGGTTAAATAGCCCTGCCATTGATGTTTTACTCTATTTAAACAAACAAACTGAGCACTCACGGATGATACAAAAGGTATTTGGGGGATACAATGGGTCTATCGATTCTGTAAACAAATCTGAAGACATTGCTAAAATTCGTCGGATTTTAGGCTACTAATATCTGAATTTGTAAATCTTTGGCATATTCTTTGCATACCTTTGAGTATGCCAAAGTTCATTCTCTATATCGCACTCCTTCTCATGGGCATCCAAAGTGCATTTGCGGATGTTCCAAAGGTAACAGCTTTACCCAATCCAGCCTCTAATTTAATGAATGTTCAAATTTCTAATTGCGATTTGAACAATCTGAAAATTAAGCTTTTTTCTGTTTTAGGAAACGAGGTTTTTCTCAGTGAAATAAGAAATATCGACAACAAAGGAAATTTTGTAATTAATGTGAACCAAATTCCAGATGGCATCTATTTATTAACCATCCAATCGGGTAAAGAACAAGTCACAAAACGAATCAAAATTCAGCATTAATCCTTGCTGAAAGTCAATTCGTTCTCGCCTTTTTTTCTAAAAAAAACCAATGTTTTCTTTGAACTTTGACAAAGAATCCATTAATTAGCGTTTTATTTAGGATAAATATTGAAAATGAGTCTCCGTTTTGATAAATCACCCGTACAATTGTTGAGAAAAGTAGTGCTTTCTGTAGCAATCATGGCTATTCTTTTTGGTGTAAACACAGGTTGTTCGCCGAAATTTGAAGAAGCCAAAACCTTGTTTGAGCAAGGATACTATGGACAAGCGGCCGTAACCTTTGAAGAAGTTTCCAAGCGCGACAAAGACAAAAAAGTAAAAGAACAAGCTGTTTTCATGGCTGCCGAAGCATACCGTTTGAACAACGACTATGACAAAGCGAAGAAATTATACGACAAGGTGTTGAAAAAAGACCCGAACAACGCGCAGGCCTTGTTGATGAGAGCCAATATGTTAAAGAAAATGGAACTTTATCGTGAGGCCAATGATGCGTATAACAAATACTTAGAAGTGGTTCCCGGAGATACTTCAGTACAAATCAAAAAAGCGGGTTGTGAATTGGCCCTTAGATGGACCCCTGATAGTTCTTTGTTTAAAGTTGAAGAATTTAAAGCGGCTAACTCCAAAGCAAACGATTGGGCTCCTATGATTGCGGCTAAAAAAGACAATTTGGTTTTCTTTGCTTCTGATAGAGAGGGCGGTTTCAGCAAAAGAGTTTACGGTGGCACTATGCAAATGTGGTCAGATATTTGGTATATTGAAGGAAAAGAATCTAAAGTTGCAGATAGCAAAAAGAAAAGTAAAAAAGTATCAGTAGTAAAGTGGAATAAACCCGTTTACGCTGAAAAAAATAGCACAAAATGGAATGAAGGTGGATTAACTTTTGACGACAAATTTTCTACCATGTATGTGACTCAGTGTGGTGGCGACGATGGTAAAACAGAAAAATGTGCAATCTATTCTTATAAAAAAACTGGCGTAGATTGGAATCTCGGTGAGGCATTGGATATATGCAAAGAAGATACCGGTCACAGCTACGGACATCCTGCTTACGGTTTAGATGATAAAATATTGTATTTTTCATCAGACAGACCAGGTGGATTCGGTGGTTTTGATATTTGGGCAATTACTTACAGCAAAAGATCAAAAAATTGGGGAACTCCCATCAATCTAGGTCCAGATATCAACACTTCTGGCAACGAATATTTCCCATTTTTTAACAAACACGACAAACGATTGTATTTCAGTTCAGACGGATGGCCAACTCTTGGTGGTTTGGACATCAACGCTGCTGATATGACAAACGATATCACCAAATGGAATGACCGTGAAAACATGCGTGAACCTTTGAATAGTGGTGGTGATGACTTTGGTATTACCTTCTATGAAGGAAAGAGCACAAAAGGATTCTTTACTTCGAATAGAGGTAAAAAGAATGATGACGATATTTATGCATTTGATATTGTTCCTTTGGTTATCACAATTAGAGGTGTTGTTACAGATTGTAATACAAATAAACCTCTTGCAGGCGCTACGGTTATGATTTCAAATGACAAAGACACCAGTGTGATGGTTTTAAAAGCCAACGAGCGTGGTGAATACCAAGCAACCTTGAATCCGAAAACAAATTATGAATTGTTAGCGAAATTTCCGGAGATGTATTATTTTGAAAAACCTCCAGTGAACAGAACCACGCATGGAATTCGTTTTAGCAAAGAACTTGTTCAAGATTTTTGTATGGAGAATCCATTGGACAAAATCTACACGCTTCCAATTTTCTACGACTTAGATTCAGCAAACATCAGACCTGATGCTGCTAAAATCCTGGATACTTTTGCTCAAGAAGTTTTGATTCGATACCCAAGATTGATTGCGGAATTAGGTTCACATACCGACTGTCGTGCTTCTGTTGAATACAACACAAAATTGGCACAACGCCGCGCAGATAGTGCAAAAGTATACTTGGTAAGAAAATACAAAATCGACACTGCCCGTATTCATGCGGTAGGATTTGGAGAAAAAGAATTGATCAACGATTGTAAATGTGAAGGCGCAGAAAAAGCTGGTTTCACGCCTTATCGCCAAGATACAACCCGAAAAATGGTGATTGTAAAAGACGCTAAAGGAAACGTAATTAAAAGTTATTACGAAAACTATAAACAAACAGATTTGACCAAAATTGACGGTAAATGGTTTGTGCCTTGCGACGAATTCCAACATCAACAAAATCGTAGAACCACTGTCCGTTTTGAATGGGGAAATCAGAAATCAAGAGCAAAAGTCAACCAAGATGTCGATTTGAACAATTCAAACAAAGGTGCTGAATCTAAGAAAAAAGAAGAAGAAGCAAAAGCACTTGCGGCTAATCCTGACCTCGACCTAACCCACGCTATCCGTTTGAGGATTGCAATGCAAGACAGTGTGAAAATGATTTCAATTATGATTGCCAACAAAGAAGCCAAAGCATTTGCATTCGATTTTAAAGGAAAACTTACTGCTGTTCCTACTGAAGTTGCTGCTGAATGGTTTGAAAAAGATTTAATCACCAAAAAAGATTTTGCTGATGGCGAAAAAATCAAAGTTGGAAAAGTAAAATTACCTTCAAATAAATTCGTAGTTGAAGAAGTAATGGTTGGCGACTACCTTGTAAAAGGTGTTCAATTTACCATTACAGACAAAGTGAAAGTGCCTACATTGGGTAAAACTTTCTTCGGAAAACCTTTCAAAGAAGATTCATTTGTGAGTGGCTCTGAAATGGTGTTGATTCCTAAAAAGGCACCTAAAAAGCCAAAAGCAAAAAAAGAAGATAAGAAAGATGGAGAGGATAAAGACGCCGCTCCAGCTGATAAATAATTGATTTAGGGTTGAAAGTTTAGGGTTTATGGTTCTCTATAAACCATAAACTTTCAACCTTAAAACGTTAAACTTTAAACCTTCAACTCGAAACCCTAAATTACCCTAGGTAATGATTCCAAATATTCCAAATTTAAAACATCAAGATTCTAATAATTTCTTTATTTTAGCTGGCCCTTGTGCCATTGAAGGTAGAGATATGGCATTTAAAATTGCCGAACAACTTGTAACCGTTTCTAACAAACTCAATATCCCATTGGTTTTTAAGGGATCCTACAGAAAAGCCAATCGCTCAAGAATCGATTCATTCACTGGAATTGGTGATGAATTGGCACTTTCAATTTTGAAAGAGGTTGGTGAACACTTCAACATTCCTACTGTTACCGATATCCATGAATCGCATGAAGCGGCAATTGCCGCACAATATGTTGACGTCCTACAAATTCCAGCATTTTTGTTCCGTCAAACTGAATTGTTGGTTGCCGCAGCTAAAACTGGAAAGTTTGTTAATATAAAAAAAGGACAATTTGCTGGTTCAGACGCCATGCAACACGCTTTCCAAAAATGTGTTGATTCTGGAAACTCAAACGTGCTCCTCACAGATAGAGGGAACACTTTTGGATATACAGATTTGGTAGTTGACTACAGAAACATCCCTCAAATGCAAAGAATTGGAGTTCCTGTTATCATGGACATCACCCACAGTTTGCAACAACCCAACCAATCAAGTGGTGTTACTGGTGGAAAACCTGAACTCATTGAAACCATTGCCAAAGCCGCTATTGCCGTTGGAACCGATGGTCTGTTTCTAGAAACTCACCCCGACCCTGCAAATGCAAAAAGCGACGGAGCAAACATGATTCCCCTATCTCAAGTTGAAGCTTTGTTGAATAAATTAATCCGAATCCGCCAAGCAATTTTATAATTGTTTCTGCTATATTTGCCCTACATAATTAAAATTATATGTTAACAGGACTCGTACACTTGCACAACCTATTGCGTTGGGTAATTTTGGTGTTGTTGGTTTGGACAATCATCAACAGTTTTTTAAATAAAAATGGCAAAGAAGCCAAATTCTTGACCATCGTTTCTCACACCATGTTGTTATTGGGGTTGATTCAATGGTTCATTGGCGATTGGGGACTAAAACTCATTCAAAACATTGGAATGTCTGAGGTAATGGGCGATGCAACGCGTCGTTTGATGGCGGTTGAACATCCTATTACCATGATCATTTCAATTGTATTTATTACCATTGGTGGAATGTCCGTTAAAAAGGGCAAATCTAATGCTAAATGGATGTATATCATTGCATTGGTTTTAATATTGAGTCGTATACCTTGGCACAGAGCCTTGTTCCCAGGAATGTAATGCATAAGAACTTTCTAAGGCTACTTTTAGTAGCCTTTTTTTTGCCCTTTTCCGTCGATAATCTGCTATTTTACAACGTTTATTCAAACAACTTCATCGTTATTTTTTTATAAATTTGTATGATTTTAGTATATTGTTGATATGAAAAAGAATGTCTCTTGGATTGCCGTTGTAATGGTGTCAGTTTTATCGGGCTTTGTTGGATCTTGGATCTTTAACAAAATTGGTCAATCAGATGTCGCTTTTTTAAAAGTAGCAGGAAACGAAACTCCCGCACGGTTGGCTTCGAACGGAATGAATTTGGCGGGATTTGAAGAAGCTTCAGCCACCTCTACCCCAACCGTTGTTTTTATCAAAACACTGAGTACTGTTCAATATGAAAGTCCTTTTGGGGGACTTTTTTGGGATTTCGATCCATTTGGAAGTCGTGGCCAGGCAACATCTACAGGAAGTGGTGTAATTGTGAATTCCGATGGTTACATTGTGACCAATAATCATGTAATTCAAGGTGGTGAAAAAATTACAGTAGTATTGAATAACAGCAAAAAGGAATATGTAGCAAAAGTGATTGGAACAGATCCTAGTTCAGACCTTGCGCTGATTAAAATTGAAGAAAAGAATTTACCAGCAGTGGTATTCGCAAATTCCGATGAAGTAAAAGTTGGAGAATGGGTGCTTGCTGTTGGAAATCCATTCAACCTCAATAGTACGGTAACGGCTGGAATTGTGAGTGCCAAAGGTAGAAATATCAACATCGTGAAAAATCAATTTCCAATTGAGAGCTTTATACAAACTGATGCCGCAATCAATCCTGGAAATAGCGGTGGTGCTTTGGTTGATTTAAAAGGCAGATTGGTTGGAATTAACACTGCTATTCAAAGTAATACAGGAAGTTACACTGGATATGGATTTGCAATTCCAAGCAATATTGTGCAAAAAATTGTTCAAGACTTTATTGAAAAAGGTGAGGTTTTACGTGCATTTTCTGGAATGGATGTTGTTGAGCTCACATCTGTAGAAAGCGAATCCTTATCCCTCAAAAACGAAGCAATCAAAATCAAAGAAATTTTAAGCGACGGGCCTGCTGCCAAAGCGGGTCTGAAACCAAATGATGTGATTGTGAAAATAGGCAATACTTTAATCAACGGACGCTCTAGTTATGACGAATTTATGGCCTACCAGCGTCCTGGGAAATCCATCACTTTAACTGTTTTAAGGAGTGGAAAAGAAATGCAATTCACTGTAAACCTTATCGATAAAAAAGAAAATCAATCCCTCATCATGAAAGGTGCTGTAAACAGTAAATACTTGGGGGCCGATTTTCAACCATTGTCCAAAACCGACTGTGAAAAATATAAAATCACCTCTGGAATTCGGATTTTGAACATTCAAAGAGGGCAATTTATTTCACAAATGGGATTGCCAAATGGTTTCATCATTACCCGTTTCAATGGAAAAACTTACTCAGAAGCTGAAGATCTGATTGCAGCCATGGAGGGTGGTAGTGGTAGAATTGAAATTGAAGGAAAAGATCCAAATGGCAGCGCTCGTAGCTACTCTTTTTACCGCTATTGATTCATTACCAATACTTTGAAAAATAAAATTCATTCATTTCTCGGTTATATTCTTTTGATCCTTTTTATTTTTGAGGGACAAATACCGCTATCTGCTCAGAGGGTCTACCCTATCCCCCAAAGATTTGACGAATGCCCTAAACCACCTTTGACGGATTATTCCAAAGACGAAAATTGGGCCTCTTTGCCAACAAAAAATGACCCCGCCGATAAAACTCCTGAAGGGGTTTTAGAAAATCAAAAAAATGCCAAAGTTGATGTTTTTTACATACATCCAACTACTTTCCGTAACAAACCTCCTGGAGTTTATGCATGGAATGCTGATGTAAATGATCAAGAGTTAAATCAACAAACCGATGAAAGTCCTCTTCAATACCAAGCAAGTATTTTCAATGGACATTGTAAAGTCTATGCTCCCAGATACCGACAAGCCCATTTTTACTGCTTTAGAACCACCAACTTGGATGACAAATGGAAATCATTAGACTATGCTTACACAGATGTTAAAAACGCCTTCGAATATTACCTCAAACATTACAACAATGGGAGGCCAATTGTAATTGCCGCACATAGTCAAGGAACAATTCATGCACATAGAATTCTACAAGATTATTTTCAAGATAGTTTGAAACATAAATTGGTGATTGCCTATTTGGTGGGAATGCCGGTTCCAAAAGATTCACTTCCAACAATCGATTTTTGTAAAACTCCCAATCAATCTCATTGTTGGGTGAGTTGGAGCAGTTATGAAAGAAATTTTGTCCCTCAAAATTATCATATGGCTCTTGAAAGAGCAATGTGCGTCAATCCATTAACCTGGAAATACGATGAAGAATATGCACAAAAAACTTTGAATCAAGGGGCTGTGCTCATTCCTTTCAAAAAGGTCTTAAAAGAAAGATGCGATGCGCAAGTTCATGGCGGAATTTTATGGGTGACCAAACCCAAATTTAAAGGTAGTATTTTCTATACCAATCCAAACTATCACATTGCCGACTTCAACTTTTACTACATGGATATCCGGCAAAATTTGGAACTCAGAATTCAAAATTACCTCAAAGAAAATTAAGTGTGTGACAATGATCACAGACAATTTACGAAAAATCAATTAAAATTACATTTCAATCAGCCACTACCCCATGGAAAACTATCATCAAATTCTCATTATTGGAGGCGGAAATGCAGGAATTTCTGCTGCCTCAAAATTATTGTTAAAAGACAATTCTCTCAAAATATCGATCATTGAACCTTCTGAAAAACATTACTATCAACCAGCATGGACATTGGTTGGTGCGGGTGATTTTAACATTTCAGACACCGTAAAATTAGAGAAAGATTTTATGCCAAAAAATGTGAATTGGATCAAAGATTCTGTGGTTGAATTATCTCCAGAAAAAAACCAATTGACGCTAAAATCTGGCAAAATTTTAACCTATGATTACCTCATCGTGGCACCAGGTATTCAACTCAATTGGGATGAAATCAAAGGGCTAAAAGATACCTTAGGAAAAAACAATGTAACAAGCAATTATAGTTTTGAAACAGCACCTTACACATTTGAATGTTTAAAGAATTTCAAAGGTGGTAATGCCATTTTTCACACGCCCAATACTCCAATTAAATGCGGCGGAGCTCCAATGAAAATTATGTTTATGGCGTCAGACTTTTTACGAAAAAATAAGGTGCTAGACAAAAGTAATGTGCAATTTTGGAGCGGAGGCACGCGCATATTTGCCGTTGAAAAATATGAAAATACATTCAAAAAGGTTTTCAATAGATATGGCATCGCCCCACATTTTCACCAAAAATTGGTTGAAATTGATGGACCCAACAAAAAAGCAAAATTTATTGGTTTAGGACCCGATAACAAAGACGCCGAAACATGGGTTGATTTTGATTTTATCCATGTTACACCGCCACAAAGTGCACCAGATTTTGTGAGAAATTCTTCCATTGCAAATGCAGCCGGGTGGGTAGATGTTGACAAAAATACCTTACAGCACCTCACATTTAGAAATATTTTTTCATTGGGAGATGCTTCTAGCCTTCCAACTTCAAAAACAGGAGCAGCCATCAGAAAACAAGCCCCAGTTTTAGTCGATAATCTTTTGGCATATATGCGCAATCAACCAATCACCGCTTCTTACAATGGCTACACAAGTTGCCCGGTATTAACCGGATACGGAAAATTGGTACTGGCTGAATTTGATTATACCAACACTCCAGTTGAAACCTTTCCTTTCGATCAAAGTAAAGAGCGTTATTCAATGTATTTATTAAAAAAGTACATTTTGCCATTCTTATACTGGACAAGAATTCTTCAGGGGAAAATGTAACATTCAATTTAAAGAATACTTGGTCATTTGCTTGAACCACCTTGCAGAAATTTCATTATCTTCGTAATAGAAATTTCTAACATGAAAAAGTGGTTCAAGCGAATTGGCATTACTGTTGCCGTAATTTTTTTAATTTTACTCATTCTTCCTTTTGCTTTCAAAGGAAAAATCCTCAAAATGGCACAAGAAGGTGCAAGTTCATCTGTGAATGCAAAAATTAGCTTCGATGATGATTTGAACTTGAGTTTGATTCGAAATTTCCCCAATCTTTCAGTTGGGGTCAACAACCTAAAAGTTATTGGGGTTGATTCTTTTAAACACGATACCCTGTTTTCTGCCCCAGAAATTAGAATGACCATAGATATTGCATCGGTGCTCGGTGGTAACCAACCAATATCCATCCGCAGAATTTATTTAAAACAACCTCGATTAAATGTGGTGGTTTTAAAAAGTGGAAAAGCAAACTACGACATTGCCAAACCCGATACCACTACCAAAGTTGAAGATACCACTAAAAGTGCTCCCATTGCACTTAAATTAAAAGATGTTGAAATTGAAGATGGAAATATCTCTTATAACGATCAAAGTATGGGTTTTGAAATGGTTTCCGGTGGTTCGAACTTAATGCTACAAGGTGATTTTGCCAATAATGTATTTGTGATGAATACCGAATTGGGGTCTAAAAACCTCAACATGAGCTATGGCGGACTTACTTTGGTTTCTAAATCGGTTCTCGACGTAAAAACGAACATCGATGTTGATCTCAACAAAATGCGTTTTGCCATCAAAGACATTGCTGTAAAAATGAATGAGTTGCCACTCAACGCAAAAGGTTGGTTGCAAATGAATCAACACAACATGGATATGGATTTTGCCATCAACGCTCCAACATCAGACTTTAAAGCGTTTTTATCTGTTGTTCCAGGTTGTTTTACCAAAGATTTTGCTAACGTAAAAACATCAGGTAAAATGGGTATCAAATTTGGCATCAAAGGTATCATGGACTCACTAAGAATGCCGTCTACACAAATGGAATTGAAGGTTGAAAACGCTTCCTTCCAATATCCATCACTCCCCGCTGGCGTGAGTGGTATCAATGTTGATTTTAAATTCAACAATACCGACGGTAATCCTGACCACACCATTGTTGATTTAAGTAAATTTCAACTGAATTTTGGCGGTGAACCTCTGGATGCCAAGTTGTATTTAACCACGCCCATTTCAAATGCTTATGCAAAAGGGAGCTTGAAAACGGCATTGCATCTCGAAAAATGGCTCAAATTGATGCCTCTGGAGCAAAATACAAACCTTAAAGGTGAAATTCTTGCAGATTTTAATTTTGATGGACATTACTCTGAACTTGTACCTGGCTCCATGCAAGATTTAAAAGCATCAGGAAACCTCAGCGTCAATCAGCTGTATTATACTTCCCCGTCTACACTTCCTCTGAGTTTGAATAATTTAAAAGTTAGTTTAAGTCCTAAAGAATTGGCACTAACTTCAATGGATTTAGGATATGGAAAGTCTACTATTTCTGCAAACGGAAATATTACCAATATGTTGGGATATGCATTCAATGGTGAAACATTACATGGAAATCTCATGGTTTCAAGCAAATCACTTGATTTAAATGAGTGGATGAATGCGATTCCTGCCTCAACAGAGACAGCGAAAGTAGATACGGCGTCAACGCCAATGTCGGCAGTTGAATTACCGAAAAATATCGATTTTACTTTCACTGCAACCGCAGGAAAAATGATCTATCAAACCTACAGTTTAACCGGTTGTGTAGCCAAAGCAACAATAAGCAATGGTGTGCTGAACATCGATCCAATAAAAGCTAACCTTTGGGGAAGCACCTTCGAAATGAATAAAACTTCTTACTCCTATGAAAAAGGTGGTGACCCTAAAGTAGCTAGCAACATTGTTTTACTGAATTTAAATCCTCAAAACATCACTGAAAACATTGAAATGGTAGACAAATATGCTCCAATTTTAAAAGAGATTGAAGGCATGGCGAACCTAAAAATGGGAATGAAAACAAACCTCACCCAGGAAATGGGCGTTGATTTAAATTCTGTATTCGCTGATGGTAATTTGGACCTCATGAAGGGCATCTTCAATATGCCACAATGGATGGGAGAAGCCGCAAAATACTTTAAATGGGACGCTAAAAAAATTGAAGTGCAACCAAATGATTACGGCTTTGCAATTGCCAATGGCGAACTCACACTAAAAGATTCCATTAAACTAACCCTTCCGCGTGGGAGCAAAATGAGCCTCATTGGAAAGGTTGGTTTGGATCAAAAAGTAGATTTTGGAGGAAAAATCAACGCTGAAGGAAAAGTTCTTCCCTTTAAAATTGGTGGAACTGTTTCTGCTCCCAAACTCATCATCGATTGGAAATCCATTGGAAAAGGTCTGATTCAACCCAAACTCGACAAAGTAAAAGATGATGCCATCAACAAAGCGAATCAAGCTGCCGATAAACTATTAGATAAAGCAAGACAAGAAGCCGATCAGATCCGACAAACTGCCAAGCAAAAAGCTGATCAAATTAGAAATGAAGCACGTCGTTTGGCAGATAAAGAACGCCAAGAAGGTGAAAGATTGGCATCTGAAGCTCAAAATAAAGCCAACGCAGAGGCCGATAAACTCATGGAAAAAGCTAAAAATCCAATTGAAAAGTTTGCTGCTGAAAAAGCCGTTAAAACTCTGAAAAAAGAAGCAGAGAAAAAAGCCAACTCTCTCAGAAATACGGCCAACTCTACAGCAGATAAAACTGTTCAAGAAGGCGATAAAAAAGCAGATGCCCTAGAGCAAGAAGCCAATAAACGTGCGTCAGAGATCATTCAAAAAGCCGAAGAAGAACGAAATAAAACCCTCAGAAAATAATGAAAATCTTTAGGTGTCTTTTCTTAAGCGGTTGCCTCTTTTTGTTGATGATAGCAAATCCATTGCACGCTCAAAAAAAGACACCTAAAAAACCAAATAACCCACAACAGAAAAATGTAACGGCTCCTAAAAAATCACCCCCGAAACCAGTTTATATCGATTTTCATTGTATGCACGAAAATCCTGTTTCCGAAGTGGTAATTGATGGTCAAAAATTGTTCCTCAAGAGAGGTCAATTTGCTGCAACGCTCAAATTGATAGAACTTTCGGAACCAAATTTTGGTCTCCTATATGCTGTTTCAAACCCGTTTCAAGACACCCTTTACATCAGAAGTTTGTTCCAACATTTTATCACAGAAATAAAAACACAACAGACATTTGCAGTGTCAGAAAAATATTATTTGGAATATTCGTTCCTCAAAAAGAAACCCCTACTCTTGCCAGCCAAAGAGAAATTGTATGCCTTAAAAAAAGGCAAAGAATTCAAAGCAATTTTGTATCAATTGGTAGATTTCGATACCATTGTTCAAGGAGGAAGAGGTGCCTTAACAGGAATTTACCCCCTTGAAATTGCCGAATTAAAACAAGCATTTCAATCTCCATTGCTTGTGAATCGCGATTCTGCAATTTCGAACAAAACCGATTACGTATGTTTTAACGACCCAGTATTAACTGGATACTTTGTAGACTCTGCAACTTCCGATACCATTCGCGTGAGTATTTCTTCCCAGAAACCTGGACTGAGAATTCTCTACAAATCCAAAGGTTCAAAAAACTTCACCGCTATCAAACCTCAATTCCATTTTTATCCCATGAATACCGTAATTGGGACAAATCAACCCATTTTGTATTCCAAAAAGATACCCCATTCCAACATGAATAACTTCTTCTATTTCAGTGGTAATTGTTGGATTTTACCCGGACAAGTTTCAACTGAAGAAGAATTCGTCGGTGCTCCAATTCCAAAAGGAATTGAACTTAAACCCTATATTCCTGCGAAATTTTTTAAAAAAATTAACGTTTTATGAATTTCTGAGGGACATGTCCCTCAACATCAACTACATAAATTCCGGGTAATAAACGAGACACATCAATTTCCGTAGTATTTTCGCCTGCTATTTGAAAATTGCTCAATACTTCACGGCCCAATTCGTCTACAATTTTTATTTTAATGATCTGGTTGCCAAATGATTGATTCAATTGAATTGCCAACGCATTTTCGGTCGGATTTGGAGAAATTGCAAAACTTGCTTTGTTTAGTTGTTGCACATTCACGAACTTCATTTGTTCCACTGCTGAGATTGATCTATCATCAATGAAAGGCCGAATTCCAAAGCTCACATGTCCGCCATTTGCATTGATAAAGCTGCTATTCCATGCGTCAAAATCGTATCCATAATCGCTTTTAAACGTACCATTATAAAACGGATCTAAATAAATTTTGAGATAGATCATGTTTTGTAAACGATCTAACTCATTGAAAAGACTGTCTCGTTGGTAGGCGTCTTTCAAAAAATCTCGAATATAAAATTCAAAATCACGTTTGTATTTGGTGATGCTAAACAATTTGTACGTCAATGGTGCAGGACTGGCATTTTTGTTGCCCCAATTATGGATATCGCGGTTATTGATATTCGGGTACCCCCATTGAACCCCGAACGTATTATCCATGTCATACGGCATGTATTCGAACTTGCCAGTTGCGGTATTTTTATATAAAAAATAATTGTTCTTGTTGCAGAAATAGTTGTCCCAATGTCCCACCAAAACTTCCATTGCCAAAGTTTTTAAATAGCCTTGAACATTGAAAACCCGGTTAATTCTGGCATCAAAAGAATCGCTTGGTGAATTATTAATGACGTTAATCAATTGAAGCAAATCGGTGTAATCATCAGCGATTTCGTTGGTTTTAAGTTGATAGGCCCTATCGGTACCATTCATAATATCTTTATAAGTTTTCTGATTGCTACCCAACCAAGTTAAATCAGCAGGCCAATTGCATTTGTATAAGTTCCCGTTGCTGTTTCCAAACCTACTTTTAACAAAGGTTTTATCAATGAATTCGGAGTTGTTTCTTACACCATAAAACACACCGTTGATGTAAAACATGACCAAATTCCCCCTCACAGAATTGATTTGTCCTTGATTCATGGTGTATTCTGCCAAATATTCGCGGCACATGGAAGGATCGTTATGATTTCCATTGATGTTGAATTTCTTGAGACCCTGAAACGTAAAAGGTAAAAATTCATCAAAATCGATCCGAAAACCCTTTTTCTCGGCACTTCGAGAGGTATTTCCCTTCAACCGAATCCCCACTTTTTGAATGGTGTCTTTGCTGTCGTATACAAATACGGCGGGATAACAATGGTCTGTCCATCGATTCACCGGATCCAACAAAGCGGCCAACGAATCTGGATCGATCAATATTTCAATTTTATGCAATTTGCCGTCGTAAACGGTACCATGAGACGGAAAAACTGCAGTTTGAGCCAGCGTATTTTTTGCAAAAAACGCAAAAATCAAACCCATGAAGATCTGCATTTTTCGCAATGTTATTTTGAAATTTTTCATTTGTTTATATTAAGAATTCTAAGAATTCCATAAATTTCGTCAGTCAATTCATCAAAAAACTATGAATTTAGTCAGTCAAATGACCAAATTATATACGAATTTAGTCAATATACTGACTAAATTCGTACTTTTTATCTTTAATTACTGAAAATCAATTCATTGAAAGGCAACGAGTTTTTCAATCACAAAATCAACCATTTCTTCCGTTACATCCAAGTGGGTTACCATGCGAATTTGCGTGGCACTCATGGCCGAAACACGAATTCCGTAACCCAATAAATAGTCGGAAACTTGTTTCACTGTAAAAGGCTGAGCTACTTCAAAAATGACAATATTGGTTTCTACTGGCAACACTTCACTCACCCAGCGTAATTCCAGCAAGCACTTGTTCAACTTTTGGGCCAAGGCATGATCTTCTGCCAATCGATTTACCTGATGTTCCAAAGCATACAATGCAGCTGCTGCCAAAAAGCCTGCCTGTCTCATTCCGCCGCCCATGACTTTTCTAACCCTTCGGGCTTCTCTGATAAATGATTGATTTCCAATTAATACACTCCCAACTGGAGCCCCCAAGCCTTTACTTAAACAGAGCGAAATACTATCAAATAGAAGTCCAAATTTTTGGGTATCGTGGGAACCAGCAACCACGGCGTTCATCAAGCGTGCACCATCTAAATGCAATGCCAATCCATGGTCAGAACAGACTTTTTTAATGGCCTGAATATCTTCAAGTTGATAGCAACTCCCGCCACCACGATTGCAGGTATTTTCAAGACTTACCAACCGTGTTCTCGCTCTATGAACATCATCGGGATTAATCACTTCTAGCACTTGAGAAGCAGTAATTTGACCACGATTTCCTTGCACCAAACGGGCTTGGCAACCAGAATTTCGACCAATTCCACCACCCTCATAATAGTAAATATGAGAACCAACTTCGCAAATCACTTCATCGCCGGGCCGGGTATGTACGTTAATTGCAATTTGATTTGTCATGGTTCCGGAAGGAGAAAATAAAGCCGCATCCATTCCAAATAGTTGAGCAGCAAACGCTTCCAACTGATTTATTGAAGGATCTTCGCCAAAAACATCATCGCCCACATGAGCATGCATCATCGCATTGAGCATTGCTGGAGTGGGTTTTGTAAATGTGTCTGACCTTAATTCTATTGTTTGGGGAATGGTATTTACGTTCATATTATGGAGGGACATTGGAGTTTTTGCTGTTTCAAAGGAACGAATTTCAATTCAATTATTTGCGTTTTTGTCCCTCAAAATAATGGAAAATAACAAATTTGAGAACAAAAATCAACGCAAGGAAAACTCCAAGTTAGTATTATCTTTGATGTCGAAAATAAACTGTTAAAACATGACAAAGAACTGCTATACAACGAACAAATTGCTCAGCAAAGAGGAAAAAATTGTGGCCATTTTAAGAGATGCTGAAGATTTATGGGAATTTGTTGGAAACAAGCCGAACAACGAAGAAGAAATTGTGGTTGTTAGCTTAGACGAAGTTTATGCTGCTTATCCAGAATTGCAAGAAATTTGCGAACAATTGGAATTAAGCCAGTGTGCAGTTTGGGACAATATAGACGGGGAATGGCTCATCGACGACTACGATGAGGAAGAGGAATACGACGAGGAAGAGGGCGAAGAAGACACTGAAGTTTAAGAATACAAGTGTCGAAATCACCAATTTCGATATGTATTTGGCGATTATAATCACCAATTTCGATATGTATTTGGCGATTAGGGGAATAGAATTTATCTTTGAAAGATGATTTCAAGGGATTTAAACGCTGAAATTCAAAAAGTTATAGGCAAAGGCAAGGCTATCATTGTCATTGGACCTCGTCAGGTGGGTAAGACCACCTTGCTTAAATCTATCATTGCAGACGAAAAATTTCTTTTTTTAAATGGTGATGAAAAGTCAGTAACAGACATTCTAGAGGATGTAAGTACGTTTAACATCAAGAGAATCATTGGGAATTTTGAAAGTGTCTTTATCGATGAAGCCCAAAAAATCAAAAATATTGGGAACATACTCAAAATTATTACAGACCAGCTACCACATGTTCAGCTATATGTAAGTGGTTCATCGTCACTTGAAATCAATCAAGCAATGCAAGAGTCGCTCACCGGGCGAAAATTTGAATTTGAATTATTTCCAATATCTTGGTATGAATTTGAAAATCACGTAGGGTATTTAGAAGCAGAAAATCAGCTAGAGCATCGGTTGATTTATGGAATGTATCCAGATGTTTTGAATCATTCAGACATTGAAATTCAAGTATTACAAAATTTAACTAAAAGTTATTTATATCAAGACATTTTGGCTTTAACAGGCATCAGGAAGCCAGAGGTTTTAGATCGATTGCTTGTTGCATTGGCGCTTCAAATTGGAAACGAAGTTTCATACAATGAATTGGCACAATTGTTACAAATTGACAAAGGCACTGTATTGAAATACATTGATTTACTTGAGAAATCATACATCATTTTCACTTTACAGAGTTTTAGTCGGAATTTGCGAAATGAAATTAAAAACAACCGCAAGATATATTTCTACGACAATGGCATCAGAAACGCGATATTAAACAATTTCAATCATTTAGACAGCCGTCAAGACAAAGGCGCATTGTGGGAGAATTTTTTAATTTCAGAGAGAAAGAAATCAAATGTATATACACAAAAGTATTGTCGGTCATTCTTTTGGCGCACACAGATTCAACAAGAAATAGATTACATCGAAGATTTTGGAGGACAGATTCACAGTTTTGAATTCAAATGGATCCACAACAAACGGATACATTTCCCAGAAAAATTCATTCAAACCTATCAATCAACACCCAAGGTAATTGATCGAAAAAACTTCCGAGAATTTATTTTCAATGAAGTTTGATTACTTTTTTAAATTCTGGATTTCTTCCTCAAGCTTTGCGATGTATTTTTCGCGGTAAACATCTTGGGTATGAAAGTGATAATTTCCACCTTTGTCGAATCCCTGCACCCCCTGCGAATTGGTTATATTAAAAATATATTTCGCATCGAAGTTTAAAATTTGAGAAATATTAACTTCAAGGATATCCGCAATTTCAAAAAGTCTATTGAGGGACATTTCAATTTCACCTCTTTCCAACTTTGAGTATCCAGATAGTGATAAATTCATGTCAGCAGCCATTTCTTCACGGGTAATATCTTTGAGTTCACGAAATCTCTTGATATTCAGAATTGCTGCTTTTACACGATCAGAGTTTTTTTCTAACTTTTCCATAATAGTCGATTTGCACCTATTTAAGGACAAATATATAATATAAATACCAAAAAAGTAACATTACTACCAATTATGACAATAGACTAGAATTAATTTTGTTGCATTAAGAGTTTATAATCAAACAAATAAAAAAACTATATGAAAAAAAACAAACTTACTTTTTTGGTGGCATTGACCACATTCTTTCTGCTTTCTAGCTGTTCAATGAGAGTAGTAGATTTCACCGTAATCAGCTCTAAAAACGTTAGCCTCAAAATCGACAAATCACAAGGAATCAGAGTTGTTGGTAACAGCAATGGATTCTTGGGAATGGGTGTATCGATTAAAAGCGCAATGGACAATGCATTGCAAAGCGCTGGACCCGATTACGATTTACTTGTTGATGGAGTTGTGTCTTACAACGACTATGTTTTGGTAAGTGGATACAAAGTTGAAGGTACTGCAATTAGTACGAGTAAATTAAAAGCTGCATTGGGCAATGATGGTTACAACAATTGGTGCAAAGAGCACAACATTTTTGATCCAAGCGAAACCACTAAATTCTAATTTTTCTACATTCAAAAAAACCACAGCCATACAGCTGTGGTTTTTTTATACACTCTACTCTCAAACTTCGACAAGAGATTATCTGGCGATGATCTCTGTGGGGAGGTTACTCAATAAAAAGCCGATGCTGCTTTGCAGCAATGGCTTTTTTTATGCACTCCTCTCTCAAACTTCGTTTGGATTCAACATTGAGATTATCTGGCGATGATCTCTGTGGGGAGGTTACTCAATAAAAAGCCGATGCTGCTTTGCAGCAATGGCTTTTTTTATGCACTCCTCTCTCAAACTTCGTTTGGATTCGGAGTGCATAAAAAAAGCCAAACACTTTGTGTTCGGCTTTTTATTGGTCGGGATGGCGAGATTCGAACTCACGACCCCTTGCACCCCATGCAAGTGCGCTACCGGGCTGCGCTACATCCCGATAAAATGCGGTTAAACGGTAGCAAACATGGAAACGGGTCTCTAACGCAAAATTATCTATTTTTCAGAAAATTTACCACCTTATTAAAATTTTTGAATCAGACAATTTATACCGTTTCAATCAATTTTAGCATAATCATTATTAATCTAATTTATTTTCTAAAATGCTCTCACATGTTGTTAATGACAATATAATCAATCCATTACAATTTTACTCAATGCATTGAGTAAAATTACTCAATACGTTGAGTAATTTCACAAAAGGTCTAAAATATTCGCATCAGTACCGCCTTTGACGTTCTTTAACGAATTAAGGTTATACTTCCATGGAGCGATTTTGAATCGGCATTCGGGAATTTGTAATTGAGCAAGTAAAAATAAGTTCCGGCAACACAAAATGCCCCCTCATTCTCGATTTGACCATTCCACATTCTACGGGGGTCATTTGAGCTAAAGACCAACGTCCCCCAACGATTAAAAATCTGAATTTCAAAATACTCTTGTCCCGAAATAGGTACCCTAAATTCATCATTCTTGCCATCTTTATCGCCGGGCGTAAACACATTCGCAAGCGCAATCCATTGATTATAGGTAACATCTGTGCAAAAAGTATCGTTGCAACCAGCAATGCCTGACTGTGCGATGAGGCACACATAAAAAGTTCCTAAATCAGTGTAAGTATAGCAAACTTCCCTTTTCTGCAAAGTAGAATCCAAATTAAAATCTTTGACAGCTTTACCTTTGAAAGACCATTCATATCGATTCGCATTTTGACTCAGGTTGGTAAAACAAAACTTCGGTTTATTGGAAGAGTCTACCGTAAAAGTGGCTAAAGGCTTTGGCGTATAAATAAACTCAACTGAATCTCTGTAAAGAGGCGCAACATCGGTTACCAAATACAATTTTAATTTAATTCCATAAAAGCGAGCATCTACCGAAAACTTTGCATCTAATTTCGTACTGTCGTCAAAAATACCTGCAGCTCTGTTTTCTGCATACCAATGCACCTTATGAATACCCGTTTTTTTCCCATTCAAAGCAATCACATGATCCCCACCACAAATAATAGGATCCACCTTGCCTGCATCTAGAAAAACTTTCAATTCATGACAAACAGTATCGTTACAACCCGTAACCACACCTTCAGCAATCAAACAAACAAAACGATTTCCATTAGACTTATAAGTATAACAAACCCCACCGAACTGGGAGGTTGGTTCTTCAAGAAAAGCCTTCGATGGTCCCTTTACAATATCGTTGAGATGGTTAAATCCCCAACGCGAATTCACCGTACCTAGGCTAGTATTGGTAAAACAAAACCTGGGCGCGTTCACTGAATCTATTGTAAATGAAGCAGTTGTAGAAAAAGAAACATTAAATTGCACAGAATCTTTTTTGGAAGCACAATTTCCATTGGCCATTAAATACAGCTTTACCGGTCCTTTATAACCAGTTGAAACAGTAAATTTTGGGTTCAAAATGGTGGAATCATCAAGAGTACCAGCATTAGGATAAGCTCTCACCCATTTATAACATTTGCTACCAATCACGATCCCGTTTAACTGAACCTGTGTTACAGAACATCCTTTCAACTGCACAATTCCCGCATCAACTACGAAAGGAGGAATTGGAACCCTACACCCATAATTGGCGTAAGAAACGGTGCCATCAAACTCAAAATCGGCCACTGCCCCATCGTCTGAACCTTTTGACCCAGTGGTTGTTAAGAGCTTGCTGCGATCATAAACCACTGTATCCGAAATACCATTGTTTGTCAATATAAACTTCCGAGAAGCCGCCGTTCCGAAATTCACAAAATGTCCAGCCGTGTTACCAGATTTTTGAAAAACGACATATAAAGTATCACTCAAATCGCTAAAATCTTGTGCGGTTTGACTAAAACTTTCACTGGTAATAAAGAGCAAATTTGAATATGCAGGAATCATGTCGGTTGAATTCAATCCAATCAACAATCCACAGTTTCCTTTGGCTTTTATGGTATTGTTCAGATAAGTTAATTTATTCTTTGTGGAATTGGTTAAATTGGCAATTCCCCTCCAAGGATTCGAAGAATTGGTTCCCCAATTGACCATTCCAGCAACATAATTTGGAACACCAAATTTAGATGGGTTCAACGCATTTTTGCCAATTTGTATGCGGATCATTTCATTCTGCCCTTCATTTGAACCATCACATGCATCTACTAAAATACTCACAATTTCAAAGGCTTTTGAGGGATATTTTCCCTGATTCAAACTGTTTCCACATGGTTGAGCAACAGCAAAACCAAACATCCCTAAAAATGCAAAAAGTAAAGCAATTATTTTTACGGAAACGCGCATCGAATGAAGCATCAAGGTTTTAATTTCCACAAAGATAGGCAACCACGATGAATGAATTGTGATGAGAAAATCACCCGCAAGTAAACTTAAGATTTATTGGCCCAAAGTTGAGTAAGATTTACCAAAACCTCACTCGCTTTTTCCATATCTTGAACACTCACATATTCATGCTTTCCATGAAACGCCATTTCGCCAGTGAAAATATTCGGACAAGGTAATCCCATGAAGCTTAAACGACTACCATCGGTGCCTCCACGTGCACTTGTAAGTTGAGGTTTCATACCTGCCATTTCGATAGCCTTGATTGCAAATTCTGAAATTTCAGGTGTCAGTTGAACAACTTCTTTCATGTTGCGATATTGCTCAGAAACTTGCATATCCGCAGTTGCACCAGGATAATCAGCAACCGTGGCCTCCATGATTGATTGTAATTTTTGTTCATGTTCAGCCAATTTTGCGGTGTTAAAATCTCTCACAATAAACTTCACCCAGGCATGTTCTGCCACACCACCCATGGTAACAGGATGTACAAATCCTTCCCTACCTGAAGTTGTTTCGGGGCTAAAAGTATCTTTTGGCAAACGATTCAAGAAATCACCCGCGATTTTCAAAGCATTCACCAACTTATCTTTAGCATACCCTGGATGTGCAGAAATGCCATAAAAATTAACTGTTGCACCATCGGCACTAAACGTTTCATCTTCATAGCATCCACGCTCTCCAGCGTCGAGAGTATATCCGTAATCGGCCCCTAATTTTTCTATATTTACATGATCTACCCCGTGTCCAATTTCTTCATCTGGAGTAAATAATATTTTTATATTTCCATGAGGGACATTGGGGTTTTGAACCATGTATTGCACATAATCCATGATAACGGCCACCCCAGCTTTATCGTCGGCACCAAGCAATGTTGTACCTGAAGCAGTGATGATATCATCACCAATTCTCTCAAGCAAATAGGAATGTTCCGAAGGTCGGATTACTTGACTCGGATCATCTGGAAGCACAATATCTTGTCCTTGATAATTGTGATGTATGATAGGCTTCACATTAGCACCAGTGCAATCAGGTGAGGTATCAACATGAGAACAGAAACAAATGGTTGGCACTTGTTTATCGATATTCGACTTTAGGGTAGCATAAACGTAACCAAATTCATCGAGATGAGCATCATCTAAACCCATTTCTAGCAATTCTTTCACCAACAAGCGACTAAGATCTTTTTGTTTTTCAGTACTCGGAAATGTTGTTGATTCAGGATCACTTTGAGTATCAATTTTCACATAATTGCAGAAACGTTCGTGGATTTTCATGGTTCAAA
>CAZYBT010000009.1:0-47896 GCA_964645755.1 uncultured Rhizobium sp. | reverse complement strand
TGAGCAGCGGAGTTTACATGATTCAAATTTCAAATGGTTCAGAAGTGGTAACACGTAAAATGAACATTCAGAAATAAGAGACAAGTTTTTCAAATTATAGTGAAATGGGTGATCGAAAGGTCACCCATTTTTTTTGTCATAGAACCGTCATAATATTCAAATCTTTTTCACATAACAATCAGAAAATGAAAATATTATAACTTAAATTACCGAATTTGTATTTCATAAAAGTTAAACCAAATTAATCTAAACAATATGAAATCAATCAATTACAAATTTTCATCATTGCGACACTTAAAAACTATCATAGCGCTAGTTTGTGTTACAATGGTTTTTCAGTTAAACGCCCAATTAAGTGGCACTTCTTACACCATTAACTCTGGTGCTGCCGCATCCTCCACAAATTTTATTTCATGGAGCAGCTTTGTTAGCTATTTTAATTCAAATGGAATTTCAACCGCTTCAACCGTTACCGTTGTAACCGATGATGTATCGAATACATCAGTGCTCACGATAACAGGGAATGCATCAAATCCTACCTCCTCAACAAAAACACTTACGATCGAAGGAAGCAACAAAGTGTTGTCTTCATCTTATGCATATGATGTTTTAAATTTTAGTGGGGTGGATTATGTAACCATTAAAAATTTAACGATTCGAAATACAGCAAATGGTTCATATGTGCAGTGTGTTCGATTTAGTGGTGGTGCCGATTATAATGCATTGAATGGTTGTATTCTTGAATTTACAAATCTTTCAACGGCAAGTACAGCAGGTAGCGCTTATATTAATTTTAGTCCTTCCGCTACTTCGCCAACTTCTACGAGTACAACCCACAACGGAAGTTATAATACAATTACAAGCTGCACAATGCGATGTGTAACAACCGCTGGAGCTGGATATAATAGTCCAGGTCCATGTTACGCCATCAACGATTGTCAAGGTACATCATTTTATACGAATACTCCTTCGAACAATACTTTCAATAACAACATTATTGAAAATTTCTATTACATGGCGGTTCGGAACTATTACACGAACGGTGAACAGTTTTTAAATACCGATGTGAGCCGTAAAAATTCTTCGAGCTCAACAACAACCTATACTTCTCCATACATTTTTTACTCAATGTATACTTACAGCACAAACCGTTCTACAACTATCAGCGGTTCTAACATCCATGATCTTCCGTATGTAGGTGCCTCAGAATCGTCTAGTTCTGGTTATTATGCCTATTTCATGGGGATCTATGCTTATTACAATTATGGAAATTCCTCAAATCCTGTGGTTTTAAACGGTAATAAATTCATTAATATTAAAGCATATTATTATGCCTATAACTATTATTGTTACTATAATTATGTAGTGAATTTAACGAACAATACAGTTGATAACATTAGGACGTACTCTTCTTCAACCTCTTATCCGTTTTATTTAATGTACGGACAAGATTACAATATCACAGGGAATAAAGTGGTTAACTGTCAATGGGGTACTGGTGGAACTGGTTATGTAACAGTATTCTACAATTATAATATCACAAATTCCGTTCGTTCAAGTATCTTATTTGAAGACAATGTTATTGAAAATAACTGGTCTGGATATCAAATGTACGCTGTGATGTGTTACTACTATGCAAGTTATAAGGTGAATCGAAACAGAATTGTAAATAACAATACAAGTACTTATCAAGGAATGTTTTATGGAATGTATCTTTACTATTTATACAACATAGAATTTACGAACAATATTATTGCCGACAATATGGGCTATTATGGAGCTATCAATGTATACACCTACAGCGGTAACAGTGGTTATTCTTCACAATGGCGACAAAATACCGTAAAAAGTATAGGTTCAACTTACTCGTCTCATTATGCCTATGGATATGTGATTCAACAAATGTATGACATCGATATCCGTTTCACAGGGAATATTTTATACATGACAAATCATGCATATGCTTACACCCATTACCTTTATAATACGAGTGTCTCCAATTTTAAAGAACATGATAACAATACGTTCTATTTTAATTTTGGAACTCAATATTGGTGCTTAGGAACCACTGCCTATAGTGATTTCTCTGGACTATTAGGTTCTGGTTACGTTGGTTTAGGCAATAATTATACAGATCCTCAATTCAAGGATATTTCTATTTATGATTATCGTTGCAATAGCTTTGAAACGCAAAATAATGTCCCTACAGTATCCAATGTTAAAATTGACCAAGGAAAGAACAATCGAAATTTGTTTAAATCAGACCGGGGTGCTTATGAGAGCTTCATGGATATCAAAGCAAACAAAACGGACTTTTCTGTTCCAGCGGCTGTTTGTGCAGGTTATTCTACTTCTTCAAATATTTATGTAGAGAATTTATTTGTAGATACCATTTATAATTTCAACGTTTCATACACGGTTAATGGCGGTAGCAAATATTCTCAGAAAGTAACGCAAAGAATTTTACCAAGTGCTGTCGCAAAAATTGATTATACAGTGGCAATTCCTTTGAATGTGGCTGGTCCTGCCAAAATTTGCATTTTCGTTGATGCTTACGACGATAACCTGAGCAATGATACCTTTACTTTTTATACCATGGTTAAACCTGCTCCGGGTGGAGGGACATTTACCGCGTCTACTAAACCTACGAAAGCAATTTATCAATATAGCAAAACAAATGATATCACCATTTTAAATCAACCAATTATTTACGATGTAAATGCACCAAGAATTTATTCAAACAGCGACTATAATTCAACTTCAGGTGCAACTTCTGGTTGGTACGCACAAGTTCAAGCCTATACAAAAGGTGGAACTGCAATTACCGGTGCTACATTAACGCCGCCTTCTGGATCTAATAACATGGAAGTTAAGTTTGTTACCAATGACAATACCTTAGAAGATTCAATGATAACCCTTGTGTTGCGCGTTTTTGATAATGCAAATGGCTGCGATACCAATATTAAGCGCAATATCCTGATTTATCCATCAATCAATCCTGATTTTAAATTCCCATCTAAAATTTGTAATGGCGATGCCGTATTATTTGCAAATACAAGTTCTGTAAGATCTGGTTCTATGGAATTTAATTGGAATTTTGGTACAGGAGTTGCCGCAGATACTTCAAGTGCTCCAGAACCTGTATTCCAATTTCCAAATGAAGGTACCTACAAGGTAATCTTAACCGCCAAAACAATGCCTTACGGATTTGAATTTAAAGACACTCAAACTGTTGTTGTTTCTGCAATTCCTAAAGTTGATTTTACGAAAACAAATGCTTGTGAAGGTAAAGATTTAACCTTTACCAATCTTACCACTCCAACTTCAGCTGTTTCTACTTGGAACTTCGGTGATGGCTCTGCCACCAAATCTGGTGTGAATATCAATGCCACTCACATGTATGCAAAAGCTGGTACATATGCCGTTTCTCTTACCGCTAGTTTGAATGGTTGTGAAGCCAAATTAACTCAAAAGGTATATCAATTTGATAAACCAGTTGCAGCCTTCACGAGAACTGCGGGTGTTTGCGACAATGATAAATTTACATTCAACAACTCAAGTACCATTTCAAGTGGTCTGCTTGGTTCTTTTTGGAATTTTGACGATAATGGAAATGTTTCTACCAACAATAGTCCAACCTACCAATTCCAAAAGTCTGGCAACAAACAAGTGAAACTCATAGTATCTTCTGAATTTGGTTGTTTAGATTCAGTAACAAAACAAGTCTCTGTAAAAGAAAGTCCGAAAACAAGCTTTATCAACGGCCCTTTATGTTCGGTAAAACCAACTGTTTTCACCAACACAACGCCTTCTGTTGCTGGCGCAGTTCCAATTTATTCTTGGGATTTCGGAGATGGATCAACTTCCTTGGCTGAATCTCCAACTCAAGATTGGAAAGGTAAATTAGGTCCTAAGAAAATTACATTTAGAGTGACACTCGACAATGGTTGCACCAATACGGTTGTTAAAGATCTTGTTGTACTCACCCAACCAACTCCAAGCTTTACTGCTGCAGATGTTTGTTCTGGTGAAGACGTTGTTTTTGTGAACAATACTTCATGGACCCAAGGTGAAATTACTTACAAATGGGATTTTGGAGATGGAACCACAACTACTAGCTCTGATCCATCTAAGAAATACATCACGGCTGTTACCTTAACCCCGAAAGTAACATTATATGCCTTTATCAAAGGCGGTTGCGCAGATTCAATTACACAAGAAATCACAATTAACGAAGCGCCTAGAACTTGCGACTTTACATCTAAACCAGATTACGGATTCGGGTTTTATGGCATCAATGTTGAACCTATGAATGCTAATGGTGTAATCGGTGGTCAAAACAATGTTGATTACACTTGGGTATTTGAAGGTGGTGGAAACTTTAAAACCAAAGATGTCAATGCTGCTCAAAGCTATAACTTCGCTCAAGACGGCACTTATGAAGTAACCATGAGAGCTACAATGCGTCAAACTGGTTGTATGTGTTCTGTAACCAAATCTGTTGTAATGAATCGTGCCGATGTTCATCAAATTCAATCAATGGGAGTGAAGGTTTATCCAAATCCAACCAACTCTTTTGTGAATGTTATCACATCTTCTGAATTTGGTAGCACTGTGAATATTCAGGTTACAACCATGTCAGGACAATTAATCAAGTCAATGAACACAAATTCTGGCTTGACACAAATCAATGTGTCGAACTTTAGTGATGGTGTTTACTTGGTTAAAGTATCTAACGGTCAAAAAGTAGTTACAGAGAAAATCTCTGTTCAGAAATAATTGATTTCAGTTCTCAATAAAAAAGGTGGTCTATATCAGACCACCTTTTTTATTGCATTTTTTGCAAATAAAATTCAAAGAACTTTTCGGGTTATTTGAAAATAAATTCAATCAAATATATGATATTGAATGTTTTAGGAATTCTTTTTTCAGTGCAGGGCAAATTTTATAACGTTCTTCTCGGGTATCGTTGTATAACGCTTCCAACAATAGATAAACATTCTCAACTCCCATAAGATTGAGAAACTCAAATGGTCCCTTCGGATAATTTACACCCAATTTCATGGCTGTGTCTATATCCTGTTGGTTGGCAGTTCCTTCCTGAACAGTGTAAAATGCCTCATTGATAATCATCGAAACAATTCTTGGTGTAACCATCCCAACTCTGCTTTCAACTTCTATGAAATTTGAATAGCCCAAAAGTGTGAAAATGTTATCTAATTCGCCAATTTTCAATGGGTTGGTATATTCGATCGTGTCTCTCTCTATCATTGTGGGCAATGCGTTGATTCCAATTATTTTGAGGGACATTGGAGTGAGCTTAGCGGTGTGAAAAGCTCCTTCGATGGTGATATTCAATGCACTAAACAAAAAAATGGTTTTTTCATTGCACACATAGTCGCTCAATTTTTCTGGATGTTCGTCAAAATTCAAATCAATGAATATATCAAAATCGTAATGAGATTTTGTATCTTGCACCCATGTATATGTTTCCGGGTTCAAATTGCGACCTTTCCAAGCCTCTGCTTTTTTGCCTGTTCCCAATACTGCTATTTTCATGTGCTTACAAAAATACAACAAATATGAGAGAAACGATTTTAACAAAAAATGCACCCGCACCAATTGGTCCTTATAGCCAAGGAGTTCGATTTGGAAATACTTACTATTTCTCTGGTCAAATAGCCCTAGACCCTCAAACAGGTGCTTTTGTTTCCGAAACGGATGTGCGTTTACAAACCCAACAAGTGATGAAGAATATCCAAGCCCTGCTCACAGAAGCGGGTTTAACTTTTGATCATGTTGTGAAAACTTCTATCTTTTTGAAAAGTATGAACGATTTTCCAATCGTGAATGAAGAGTATGCAAAATGGTTCCAGTCAGGTGTTTTTCCAGCACGCGAAACCGTTGAAGTTTCAAGATTACCCAAAGATGCCCTTGTTGAAATTTCAGTAATTTGTGCCAAAGAATAATCGTTGCACAACTATTCCATGAAAACTTTGGTTTTTGAGCTTTTTTGATCATTGCTCAACTCAATGTAGTACATACCTACAGGTTGGTTTTTAATCACTATGCTGCCTTCTTTTTTTGCAACAAATTGATATTCATCGATTTTTTGTCCCTCAAAATTAAAAATTACAATTTTGTCAATCGGTTCATTCGATTTGAAAAACAAATTGTTTTTTATCGGATTCGGGTAAACGGATGTCTGAATTTTCGCAATTTTAACTGTGTTTGATATGTTTTTTAATGTGGTGGTGTCAATGATTAAGTTCTCGTCGCCACTTTGATACAAAGTGTACCAGAAATATATAAGCATCATTTCATCGGCCGTTCCTTCGCCTTTTGTAACAGCCAACGGTGGAGAATTTGGATTGTTGGGATTGCTGCTGGTGTTGTTATATTTGGCTTCCCCCCAAAGGATATCCCCATTTTGAACAATCACCGGATTTTTGAAGCTGTAGGTTCTTTGCCAATGAAAATCCCATTTAGGAATGTCAATGAATTTAATTGTGTCTGTACCCCTTAAGCCATACGCTTTGATACTGGTGCCAATGAGATGCATGTGAGGTGCAATTGCGAAAATCGTTGCTTTTCCATTTACATTGTATTTTGTGAAGAAGGTTTTTTCAACATTGGCTGGAATATACAATGGTCCGTTGGTCATGTTGCTGTTGTTGTGATTTAGAATTGGAGCAATGAGTACTTCGCGCGTTGAATTTGTGGTTGTCTTCAATAAAACCTTCGTGGAATCTAGCATTGAATTGACTCCTCCGGGGTAGTGAATCTGTAAAATTATCCTTGTATTTTTCAATAATTTCGTTCCAAATCCTTCTGGAAATACAAATGGTTCTTGTCCGGGAACATAAACACCAATGAGCTGCGATGTTGGAGATCCTGTACCTCCAAAAGCCAAATATCCGGGATTGGGATCTTGATTATCTTTATTCACAGGTATCATGCTGGTGTCTTGAAATACAAGTACATGATGCACAATTTGACGGTTTCCTGGAACAACCTCAAGTGCTGTAGCATATTGATTTTGAGGGATATTGGTTGGCAATACAAAACAACGATATTCATCGGAATTGGTGTTCACCACATAGTTTGGCATTTTTAAAACAATGTTAGCATTGTTTAATTGAGGCCCTGTTGTAGGGCTAGGGTCGGGAGGAGCGAGGTTTAAATTTCCGGAAGGAGTATTGTTGTTCGCCCATTGTTTTAAAATTTCGATTTCTTGACTGCTCAAAATTCTTTCATGCGCATATCGTTTGTATTTCGAATCTGCAGGCCATGGTGGCATTCTTTTGATTTCTGCAGAATAGGCAATGCTGCTAGCCATAGATTGTGCATTTGAATACCCAACTAATGAAAATGGTGCAATTCCCCCTGCAATATGGCATTTTGTACAGTTCTGATACAGTATGGGTGCTACATGCTCAGCCCAATTAGGCGTTTGAGCGAACACCGTGAATTTTGCGAAAATTGCAATTGTAAAAGCTAAAATTTTTCTGAATTTTGAGTATTTCAGCATGTTAGCATGAAGGAATTTGTTGATTTTCAGCATATTTTGTTACAATATTAAACGGTTTTTAAGATTTTTAGTTACAAAAATGTGGTTTTATTTTATTGAAATACACAAATAATTTCTATCTAACTTCCTCAACAATTCCAAGATTATCGTTTAAATTTGTAATATGTCCAACAATCATGACGAGCAAGTTCCTCAATCATTAGACATTGAGTTAACCGAAGAAATTGCTGAAGGTATTTACAGCAACTTTGCAATTATTACACATAGCCAATCAGAGTTTATTCTCGATTTTATTCGGATGATGCCTGGTGTTCCTAAAGGAAAGGTAAAAAGTAGAATCATCTTAGCCCCTCACCATGCGAAGCGTTTGCTCATGGCATTGGGTGATAATTTAGCGCGTTATGAAGCTAACTTTGGAGAAGTGGAATTGGATGAAATGCACGGTCAACCAAATGTTCCGTTAAATTTTGGAGGTCAAACAGGTCAAGCTTAATTTTTATGACAGCACAAGCAATGAATTCTATATTAAAAGATGCGCAAGAAGCGCTTAAATCTAGATTGTACTTCTCGGCTTATCCCGAGAATCCAAAAGCCTATGCCGAAGACGGTAACGAACTTGGGAAAACGGCATTTAGCAAACAGCTGAATGAAAAATTTACCGAGCTTGATGAATCTGAATCCATTGGATGGATAGGTACTGAAGTTTCCCCCTATATGCAAGTTGGATTGGGCGTTCAATATCCTCAGTTTTCGGTAGATACCCTCATCTCTAAAGCAAATGCATCCAAAGCTGCTTGGACGTCTTTGTCCCCCCAAAATAGAGCCAATATTTTGGTTGAAATGTTGGATGCTGTGAAAGAGCGATTTTTTGAAATTGCCTATGCCACCATGCATACAACTGGTCAAAGCTTTGTAATGAGTTTTCAAGCAAGTGGGCCTCATGCTAACGATCGAGCGCTCGAGGTGATTGCCATGGGTTTACAAGAGCTGGAACGCTTTGATAATGAATTAACTTGGGTTAAAAATATGGGTAAATTTGATCTAACCCTGAAGAAAAATTTTAAAGCAGTTTCAAAAGGTTTAGGACTTGTAATTGGTTGCAGCACTTTCCCAACATGGAATACCGTTCCTGGGCTGTTTGCGAATTTGATTGCAGGAAATGTAAGCATCGTGAAACCGCACCCAAAAAGCATTTTACCCATTGCAATAGTTGTTGCTGAAATGCAAAAAGTATTGGGAAAACATGGTTTGCCATTGTCGATCGTACAATTAGCAGTTGATACCATCGAAAATCCGATAACCAAGCATTTGGCAGAACATAACGACATTCAGTTGATTGATTATACCGGTGGATCAGCTTTCGGCGATTATATCGAATCTTTACCGAATAAAACCGTTTTCACTGAAAAAGCGGGTGTGAACTCCGTGATTTTAGATAGTGTAGCCGATGCAAAAGCGGTTTTCGGGAATTTGGCGTTCGCTGCAAGTTTGTATAGTGGTCAAATGTGTACGGCTCCTCAAAATGTTTTTGTTCCTGAGTCAGGTATTTCTTCTTCTGAGGGACATTTGTCTTTCGACGAAGTGGTTTCAGGTATTGCTGAATCTATCAAAGGGTTGGTGGAAAATCCCAAAATGGGTCCATTTACTTTGGGTGCAATTCAAAATGATGTAACCAAAAATAGGATCATGAGTACCCTCGAAAACAAACACGTGGCATTGGCTCCAATTGATTTTGTGAACCCAGAATTTGCAGATACCCGTGTGTTGAGTCCTTCTGTAGTGGTTGTAAATGCTTCTGATAGAGATTCTTGGCAGCATGAATGTTTCGGTCCAATTTTGTTTATTGTGAAAACGAAAGATTCTGCTGAGAGTTTGGCTCTTACCGCGGAAAGTGCAAAAAATAAAGGGGCTATAACTTGTCAATGTTACTCAACAAACACCGATTTTTGTAATTCGGTAGAGGAAACCATGAACAATGCGTTTACACCAGTAAGCTTCAACTTTGTTGGTGCTGCGTTTGTAAACCAGCATGCGGCTTTCAGTGATCTTCACGTTACGGGTGGAAATCCAAGTGGCAATGCTAGCTTCACGGATGCATTGTATATCAACCGCCGCTTTGTTTGGGTTGGCAATAGGTATATGTGATAGGGGATTTAGAGTTGAAAGTTTAGCGTTTAAGGTTAAGAAGAATACTTCCGAACTGTAAACATTATATCTTTAACGGGAATTTAGAGTTGAAAGTTTAGCGTTTAAGGTTAAGAAGAATACTTCCGAACTGTAAACATTAAACTTTCAACGTTAAATAAAAAAGCGCCTGAGTAATCAGGCGCTTTTTTTGGTTATAAGGTTTTCGTAAATAACGATAAACTATAAACCTTCAACTTTAAATTTCCTTATTTCTTAGTTGCTTTAAGATCGAAAGAAATGGTGATGTCTTTAGATACAACGCCATTTTTCAATTTAGCAGCAGCTTTTTCAGGAAGACTCATGTTGGTTTTGTCATAGTTAACACCCCAATCCAAACGGTTGATGGTAGTGCTACCTTTAGCAGTTAAACCAGTTTCAGTGATCGCTACAGCAGCAGGGAAGCTGATGTTTTTAGTCGAATCACGCAAAGTTAAGTTACCAGAGATAACGTGAGTGTTTTCGCCGTTAGCTTCAGCTTTAACGCTAGAGATAACGAATTTTGCAGTTGGGAATTTCTCAACGTTGAAGAAATCATCAGCACTTAAGTGACCGATTAATTTTGCATTGAATTCAGCTGGCAAACCAGAATCTGTACAAACAATTTTCTTCATGTCTACAGTGAAAGAACCAGCAGTGATGTTGCCGTTCTCTACAGAGATAGTACCTTCAGAAATTGCGATAGTACCAGCGTGTGAGCCAACACCAACTACCTTAGATCCACCCCAACCAAGAGTGCTGTTTTGGTCAACGGTGTAAGCTGCAGAACCTGCTGTTGCTGTCATTGCGCTGTCTGCTGCACCTGCCTCAGAAGCGTTGCTACCGCATGAAGCAAACATCATTGATGCTACTGCGGCTGTTAAAAAGAATATATTTTTTCTCATAGTTTTATTGCAAAGTTATATTTGTTTAAACAAATATGCAAGACGAATTTTAAATTTCTTCGATTTAAAGCGCATATTTGTCGGACGGGGAATTTATTTTTTGCGAAAATCGCCAATTATCCGTTGGCTCTCGGTATCCACGGAATTTCTGTCCCTCCAAATTTCATATCTAAAAATCTAGCCAACGTGAATAAATAATCGCTTAAGCGGTTCAAATATTTGATAATAAACGGTTCAATTTCTTCAATATCGGAAAGGTGGACCACCAAACGCTCTGCTCGCCTACAAACGCAACGTGCTATGTGCGATTGTGCCCCTTGTGAGGTTGCACCCGGAAGAATGAAATTTTTAAGTTCAGGAAGGGTAGCGGTTAAACGGTCAATTTCAGTTTCAATATTTTCAATACTCGATTCATAGAATTCTGGCAAATTCATTTTACTGCTTGCCGAAGACGCCAAATACGAACCAATGGTAAATAAATTGTTTTGGATATCGGCAAGGATTTTTTCTTCATCGCTGTTGGCGATATAGCTTCTAACCAATCCAATATGACTATTTAATTCATCTACCGTTCCGTAAGATTCAACACGAATGTGATGTTTTGCAACCCTATCTCCGCCAATGAGTCCGGTTTTACCGTCGTCGCCTTTTCTGGTGTATATTTTAAATGTCATTGCTTAAGTAACAAAAAACGGTTGTAATTGTTTAATAAAGTTGTTTTTCTGCCAAGAAATTAAAAATGGTTTTGGCATTACCTTGTTTATAAACAACATCGTAAACGGCTTTAACAATGGGCATTTCAATTTTGTTATTCACTGCTAATTCATAAACCAATTCGGTGGCGTAGTAACCTTCTGCAACCATATTCATTTCGAGTTGGGCCGATTTAACAGAGTATCCTTTTCCCAACATGGTTCCAAAAGATCTGTTTCTACTGAACTGAGAATAACAAGTAACGAGTAAATCTCCCAAATATGCTGCTTCTTTCACATCTCTATTTTCAACATGAATTTCATGTAAAAAGGTTTCCATTTCTCGAATTGCGGCAGCAACAAAAACAGCCTGAAAATTATCACCATAGCCTAGTCCATGTGCAATTCCAGACCCTATGGCATAAATATTTTTCAAAACAGAAGCATATTCAGCACCAATTAAATCTTGGGTTTGACTGATATTGATAAATCTACAGTCGAAAAGATTTGCAATTTTCGCGGTTGTTTCAGGAACCAATCCACTAATGGTAAGGTAGCTTAATTTTTCAAGTGCTACTTCCTCGGCGTGACAAGGGCCAGATATAAGGGTGATGTTATCAAAAGGGATGTTGAAATTTTGGTTCAAATACTTGGCAATAACCATTTTCGAATGAGGTTCGATGCCTTTGATTGCCGTAATATATGTTTTATTGGTTGGTAAATTTGCCCCTTTTAATGCAGCATCAACAAATGCAGAAGGAACAGCCAAAAGAATAATATCTGATTGGTCAATCACATCTTGAATGTTGGTGGTTGCACTAATCACATTTGGATGAATTTCAACCGAAGATAAATACTTGGGATTGTGATGGAATTCTTTGATATAGTTCACAGTACTTTCATCTCTCATCCACCAGTTGATGGAAATAGAGGTGTTTTCGGTCAGTATTTTAATGAGAGCGGTTGCCCAACTTCCATTTCCAATAACTCCAAAGTTCAGTTTAGGGGTAGATGTCATTGTTTAGTTAATTTGTGAGGCGTGGTTTTTTGTATCCACTTTCTCGATGATTTCAGTGAGAATTCCCTCTTCATCAATGATGAAGGTTGTGCGGGCAACTCCCATGTATTTTCTTCCGTACATGCTTTTTTCAACCCAAACTCCGTAGGCATTGCACACAGATTGATCAGTATCCGCAAGAAGACTAAATGGCAAGTTATATTTGTTTATGAACTTGGTGTGTTTTTTTGAATCATCCGGACTTACACCTAAAATTGCATAACCTTTATCCAATAAATCTTGGTAATTATCTCTCAAACTACATGCCTCAGCAGTACATCCGGGGGTATCATCTTTGGGATAAAAATATAAAACCAATTTCTTTCCTGTAAAATCTGATAAACTCACAGTTTTTTCATTTTCGTTGAGTGCCGAAAAATTTGGTGCTTTTTTTCCTATTTCTGGTAACATGTTGAATAAACAATTAGATGAAGAAAGGGTTTACAAATTTTCTTTAACAAAGGTAGTGAGTTTTCTGAAAAGATGTTTTTGAGCATCCATATCGCCAATTCCATGATTTCTGTTTGGATAAATTTCTGAATCAAAATTTGTTCCCGATTTAATCATGGCTTTAATCATTTCCGTTGCATTTTGGAAGTGAACATTGTCATCGGCTGTTCCATGAACAATCAAATATTTTCCTTTCAAATTTGCAGTGAAATTCAACGGAGAATTTTCTTCATATCCGATTTTATTCAATTCCGGCGTTCTTAAATAACGTTCAGTGTAAATATTGTCGTAATATTTCCAATGAGTTACAGGCGCAACTGCCATTCCCATTTTAAATAATGAGGGACTTTTCACCATGCACAAACTGGTTAAGTAACCGCCAAAACTCCATCCCCAAACTCCAATTCGAGAAGCGTCTATGTATTTTTGACTGCCCAACCAAACAGCGCCAGCTGCTTGATCTTCTTGTTCGTATTTGCCGAGATTTAAGTATGTTGATTTTTTGAAAGCGGCCCCTTTGTTTCCTGTTCCACGGTTGTCTACGCTAAAAACAATGTAGCCTTGACTTGCTAAATGTTGGAACCATAAGAAGTTACGACCTGCATAAGCGTTTCTCACTGTGCTGTGTCCTGGTCCACCATACATATACATTAATACTGGATATTTTTTTGTAGAATCGAAATTCGCAGGTTTGATCATCCAATAATTGAGGGACGTTCCTTCGTTGTTTTTAAATTCTCCGAAAGTACATGTTCCTAAGTTTAATCGAGTCAAATTTTCTGTCCATTTTTGATTGTCTTCAATCGTAAGCATCACCGAGCTGCTGTAGAATTCCGCTTTTTGTAGCGCTTTCATTTTTGAACTTTGAACCAATTCTTTGGACCCATCTACCAAAATGGTAGTGTAAACTGGTTTTTCAGAGAAGGAAGATGACATAACATAATACCACAAGGCATTATGACTCATAATCACAGTTTGATTTCCTTCAAAGCCAGTTTTTAACATTTGTCTTTTTTTACTGGCAATAGAAACCCTCCACAAATTATCTTGGATTGTGGAATACTCGGTAGAAGTATAATACACTGTTTGTGTTGATGCATTGAATCCACAAATTTTATTCACCTGCCATTGTCCCTCAGTAATTTGAACATTTGTGCCTTTGACGTAATCGAACAAGTACAAATGGTTGAACCCTGATTTTTCTGAAGTGTAGAAAAATTTGGTTGAATTAGGAATGAACATCAAATCATCTGTGATTTCAACATAAGCAGGGTCTTTCTCTTCGATAATTGTTTTGCAAATTCCTGAATTTGGATCGCAGAACAACAGTTCCCAATGATTTTGAAGGCGATTCAACCTTTGTATGCTCAATTGATTGTCGGTTTGAGTCCATTGTATTCTAGGAATGTACTGATCTCGTTGACTTTCAATATAAGCTTGAACAGATTTATTTTTGGTGATGTTGTAGATAAAAACATCGACGGTTGAATTTGCTTCCCCTGCTTTCGGATATTTCCATTTTTCTTGTGAGGGATATAAATCATTAAAAATGTCCATCGAAAATTCTTTCACTTTGGATTCGTCGAAACGGTAGTAAGCCAAAAAATTTCCAGTTGGGCTCCACGAAAATCCTTGACTCATGGAAAATTCTTCTTCATAAACCCAATCAACTGCGCCATTGATCATTTGGTTGATTTTGCCATCAGTAGTTACAGCTGTTTCCTGCTTTTTCTGCAAGTTGAAGATATACAGATTGTTTTCTTTTACATAGGCAACATTTTGGTTATCGGGGCTTAATGTTGGATAGAGCACTCTTCCAGGGATATCGATAACCTTCTTGTTTTGAATATCAATCACATAAGCAATTACCGAATAGCTATGACGGTAAATTTGTTTTTGATTGGTTTCAACCAATAAAAATTGGTAGTCGTTTGAGAACTTGGTTGCACCTTGTTGAATTTTTTGATTGATCCAACTTGAGTGGAACAACGTTTTCAGTGAGTCGGTGGGGTTACTTGGATTTTGGGTGATGATCCACCAATCTTTGGAATTGCTTTTGGTGGCAATAAGGAACTTCCCATCTTCCGTAAATTGTCCAATATTCGCAGGTTTTGGTCGTAAAGATCGGTTGATGAAAATATCATCGAATGAAATATTCTGGGCAGATGCTATTTGGCATATCCCCCAAAAGATGAGTGAAAATAAGCTGATTTTTTTTTGCATTTTTAGCGAATTCTTTTAAGTTGAACTTCTGCTCTAGGAGCAATAACAACGGGAACAAGTTCTTTTGTTACAACACTACCATCCAATCCGAACCATTTTTCTGGGCGGCCGGCCATAATTTTAATTTTTTCATAGGCATCCATAATCAAATTATCGAACAATGGCAATTCGTTTTCGGTACTCATTTCTTCTTCGACCAACACAAATCTGAAATCTCCTCTGCTGTGTTTATCGGCGAATCCGTGATAGTAAGGATCTAAATCGATTTCTTTATTCTCGATCATTTCGTTAATCACACCCTTCAAGTAAAGACTAATTTTTTGTTGCACTCTAAAACCGAGTCTGAATCGAACTTTGTAAATATCATTTTTTTCAATCACGGTTACTTTATATTCCATGGTATATGGTTCATCGGTCACATCAACATTGATAAACCAATAGAAGTCGGCCCGTTTGGGTCGTTTGTGTAAAATAGAATACAACAAAGGTGATTCTACTTCATCGTCTTGTTTGGCTTTACTGAGGTAAATCAGATGCGTTGCAAATTTAGGCAGCGTTGTATCTTGGCTGAGAGATCTCAATTTATCTCTATAATTGGTAAGTTTTTCTGTGATTACCATTTTTTGTTTGATTTGGCCACCTCTGTAACTTACATACATCACTGCAATGATACCTGCCCCTATAAATAAAGTAACAAAGCCTCCTTCCATAAATTTGGACAAGTTGGCCATCAAGAATGCCGATTCAACTGCAAAAAATACAAGCATAATCACCCAAATGAGTACAATGTTCCATCTCCTTGTTTTTAAGTAATAGAACAATAGAATACTTGTCATTAACATGGTAACGGTTATAGCCAATCCATATGCCGCTTCCATTGCTGCTGATTCTTTGAAAATGAGTACAATGGCAATACAACCGGCTAAAAGTGCTGTATTCACTGTTGGGATATAAATTTGTCCTTTTACAGCAGTTGGAAACTTAACTGTAAATTTTGGAAAGAAATGCAAACGTATGGCTTCAGAGACAAGCGTAAACGAACCACTAATTAAAGCTTGGCTTGCAATGATTGCAGCCATGGTTGCAATGGTAATTCCAATTGGCAAAAACCAATCGGGCATGGTAGAATAAAACACACGCATTTCACCAAGTGGCTCTCCAATATGTTTCAAAAGCCAAGCTCCTTGACCAAAGTAGTTTGCGAGCAAGCAAAATTTTACAAAAATCCAAGAATATTGGATGTTCTTTTTCCCGCAATGTCCAAGATCAGAATATAATGCCTCAGCCCCTGTGGTGCATAAGAAAACGGCACCCAGTAGTAAAAAAGCATTAGGTGAGGATGTTATAAAACGGTATACCCATATTGGATTCAGGGCACGAATGATTTCAGGATGTGCGGCCATTTGTGATACCCCTAAAACGAAGAGCATCGAAAACCAAATGAGCATTACTGGTCCAAAGAATTTCCCAACAGCGGTTGTGCCCGCTCTTTGAAAAAGGAAGATTCCAATGATGATCGAAATGACAATTGGCACCGTTTGAATGTCCCTCAAATCAATATGATACCCATTCGTTGGATTGATAAATCTCAGACCTTCAATGGCTGATGCCACAGAAATTGGTGGTGTAATAATCCCGTCGGCAAGCAACATGGCGCCTCCAACCATGGTTCCAACAACTAAATAAGGAAAACGTCGTCTTAATAAACTATACAAGGAGAAAATTCCGCCCTCACCTTTGTTGTCGGCTTGCAATGTGAGAATGACATATTTGATTGTCGTTTGAATAGTGAGTGTCCAAAACACTGCGCTAATACCCCCAAGAACCAAATCTTCGGAAATTAATTTGTCGCCAACAATGGCATTCATAACATACAAAGGAGAAGTTCCAATGTCGCCGTAGATGATTCCTAAGGTAATCAAAAGTCCGGCTGCGGTGAGTTTGTCGATGCGGGAGTGCCCCATGAGTGAAAATATTGGGCGAATTTAATGTTATTGTTGCTAATTTGGGGATAATTTTCAAAATGTGAGATTTTTGTGGATATTGAGTTCAGAAGTTGGCGTTTTCCAAGGGAATCGGCAGAAATGTGTCATTTTAACACTTGTTGAATAAATATTTAAAGACTTTCTATGTGGTTGATTAAAATCAAACTAAATTTGCAGCAGAAATCTAAGAACTATTCAAATAAAATGTCTGAGAAAAAATCATCCACAGCAAAATCAGCAAATGATTCAGTAATTTCAACGTTTGTAGCGGGCAACGAAATATCATCGTACTTTGGCGAAATGGTGTTTGGGCCACAAGCTCAAAAACAGTATTTGTCGGAGGAGTCACAAAAAGCGATTGAAAAGGCAATTAATGAGGGACATGCGGTTAGCCGAGAAATGTCGGACGGTGTTGCAGAAGGGATGAAAAATTGGGCTTTAGATATGGGTGCAACCCACTACACTCATTGGTTTCAACCATTGAGAGGTACCACCGCCGAAAAGCACGACAGTTTCTTCGAACCTACGGGTATCGACACCGGAATCGAAGTGTTTTCGGGTAAATCACTTACACAACAAGAACCAGACGCTTCATCTTTTCCAAATGGAGGAATTAGAAATACCTTTGAAGCAAGAGGATACTCTGTTTGGGATCCAAGTTCTCCTGCCTTCATCATAGAAAAAGCAGGTGCACGTACTTTGTGTATTCCAACCATTTTTATTTCTTACACAGGAGAAGCCCTCGATTATAAAGCGCCATTGCTTAAAACCTTGGCTTTTGTGCGCAAAGCAGCCACTGAAGTTTGCCAATATTTCGATGAAAATGTGAATGACTGTTCTGTGAGTTTGGGGGTAGAACAAGAATACTTCTTGGTAAAAGAAGATTTGTTCAAATTGCGTCCAGACCTAATGTATGCAGGTAGAACTTTGATTGGACATACACCTGCAAAAGGACAACAATTGGAAGACCATTATTTTGGGTCAATTCCAACAAATGTTCAAGCGTTTATGGTAGAATTTGAGGAAAAGGCACATCAACTGGGTATTCCTTTGAGAACCCGACACAATGAAGTTGCACCAGGGCAATTTGAGTGCGCACCTCAGTTTGAAACATTGAACCTTGCAGTTGATCACAATACTTTATTAATGGATGTCATGGAAGCTGTAGCTGCTAATCATGGATTTAAAGTGTTGTTGCATGAAAAACCTTTCAAAGGAATCAATGGCAGCGGGAAACATAACAATTGGAGTTTGATTACCAACACCGGCGTAAACTTGTTGTCGCCAGGTAAAAGTCCTGAGCAAAATTTACAATTCTTAACCTTCTTCATCAATGTGATCAAAGCGGTACACGACCATGCAGATTTGTTGCGTGCGAGCATTGCAACTGCAGGAAACGATCATCGTTTGGGAGCAAATGAGGCACCTCCTGCCATCATGTCGGTTTTCGTAGGCGATACTTTGGAACATGTTTTAGAAGATTTTGAAAGCAACAAACAAACGTCTAAAGATACGGCAGTTAAGGATTCTATACAGATTCCAAATATTCCTGAAATTTTATTAGACAATACAGACAGAAACAGAACATCTCCGTTTGCGTTCACTGGAAACAAATTTGAATTTAGAGCTGTAGGAAGTTCCGACAACTGTGCAAGTCCTATGGTGGTATTAAACACCATTGTAGCGGATCAATTGGTGAAATTCAAACAAAAAGTGGATGCCCAACTCGCATCAAATTCAGGATTGGCAAAAGAAGAGGCAATCAAACAAGTTTTGCGTGATGAGTTGAAATCAAGCAAGAGAATTTTATTTGGTGGAAACGGTTATGGCGATGAATGGGTGAAAGAAGCAGAACAAAGGGGCTTGAGTAATGTTAAAAACACTGCTGAAGCACTTGCGTTTTACATGACTCCAGAGAGCATCGATTTATTCGTGAAGAATGGTATTTATAGCCATAAAGAACTTGAAGCGAGAACAGAAATTCGCTACGAGTCATACAACTTGAGAATACAAATTGAAGGTCGTGTTTTGAACGAAATGGTTCAAAACTTCGTGATTCCTTCGGCTATTCGCTACCAAAAAAGATTAGCCGATAACGTTCAATCCTTGTTGAACATTGGTCAATCCAAAGATTCAGTTGCTGCACAAGTTGAAATCATTTCCGAATTGAGTAAAAATATCAACAGAGTTTATGCGCTCAATAATGAAATGACAAACGAAAGAGCAATTGCAAATCGTCTTGAAGATGCTCATGAAAAAGCGCTTTCTTACAATAAAAAGGTAAAAGGATTGTTTGATGACATCAGAGAATGCTGCGATGAAATCGAGCGATTGGTGGATGACGCAGATTGGACGCTTCCAAAATACCGCGAATTACTTACCTTAAACTAAACTGTGTTCTGTGAACTTTGTCACTGATCATTTGGTTTTATCCATTTAATTTTGTATATTATGTCTGAAACGATAGAAAAAGTAGAGTGTTTGATTATTGGTAGTGGCCCCGCGGGTTACACTGCCGCAATTTATGCAGCTAGAGCTGATATGAAGCCTGTTTTGTATGAGGGACTTCAACCGGGGGGACAATTAACCATCACTACAGAAGTAGAAAACTTTCCAGGTTATCCAGATGGAATCATGGGACCCGAGATGATGGATTTGTTCAAAAAACAAGCCGTTCGTTTGGGCGCTGATGTAAGATTTGGAATGGTAACTTCCGTTGAGTTTAAAAATGGTGGTCCACAAAAAGTGATCGTTGATGGGTCAAAAGAAATAGAAGCGGAAACGGTGATCATTTCTACCGGAGCATCAGCGAAGTGGTTGGGTATCCCATCTGAGCAAAGACTCAATGGTATGGGTGTAAGTGCCTGTGCTGTTTGCGATGGTTTCTTCTACAGAGGCCAAGATGTTGCCATTGTTGGGGCCGGTGATACCGCTTGTGAAGAAGCATCATATCTCGCAAAGATTTGTTCAAAAGTGTACATGATTGTGAGAAAAGATGAATTCAGAGCGTCGAAAGCCATGCAAAATAGGGTGCTTTCAACACCCAATATTGAGGTATTGTTCAATTCTGAAACTGATGAAATTTTGGGTGACAATGGGGTAGAAGGAGTTAGAATTAAAAACAACAAAACCGGGGATATGAAAGAAGTTTCCATCAAAGGTTTCTTTGTAGCAATTGGTCACCACCCCAATACTGATATCTTCAAACCATACATTGATATGGATGATCAAGGATACATTAAAACAGTTCCTGGCTCATCTTATACAAATATAGAAGGAGTATTTTGCGCCGGCGATGCCCAAGACAAAACATACCGCCAGGCAGTTACCGCCGCGGGTAGTGGTTGTATGGCTGCTTTAGATGCTGAACGCTGGTTGGCTGCAAAAAAAGATTAATTTATTTTTTTATATTAATATTGAGGGATGAAACATCTGCTTTGGCTCGCTGTTTTTGTCCCTCATTTTTTATTTGGACAAATTCACAACTCGTTTTTCGGTAAGCCTGTTTTAGAAGGGAATGAGCCTAGCGTTGCAATAAACCCCAATAATGCCAAAGATATTTGGTTGGCATACAATACTTCAAAAGTTTTTCATACGCTCGATGCAGGGGGTTCGTGGAAAGAAGTTAGTCCTAATTCTCCCTATGGATTTTATGGTGACCCTGTTGTGAAAATTGCAAAAAATGGTACGGTTTTTCTGACTCATTTGGCACAAAATAAACAAAAAAGGTGGCCAACATGGTTTGATTGTATTGTTTTTGAACGATCTGTAGACGGGTTGAACTTTCAATCAGTTTGTGTGGGTGCAAATGGTCAAAAAATGCAAGACAAGCCTTGGTTTAGCATCGATGAAGGGAAGAAAAGTCAGTACAAGGGAAATATTTATCTCACTTGGACAGAATTTGATCAATATGGAAGTAACGATAAAAATGATTCCACGAGAATTCGTTTTGCTCGCAGTACCGACGACGGTATTTCTTTTTCAGAGCCAGTCACCGTAAGCGATAAAGGTGGAAGTGCTGCTGATGATGATCATACCTCTGAAGGCGTTACTGTTGCCGTTCTTGCCGATGGTAAAATTCTATGTTTTTGGTCGCGTTCCGACACTCTTTGGATGGATCAAAGCAACGATGCTGGTAAAACTTGGGGTACAGATAAAGCCATTTGCAGAATGCCCGGAGGTTGGAATTTTGAAACGGTTAAAGGGTTAGTTAGAACCAACGGCATGCCTTTTGCGGTGGCCGACAAAAAAGATAGGATTTACGTAGGTTTTGCATGCCATTCACAACTGGGTGATTTGGATGTGTTTTATGTATTTTCAAGGAATAAGGGAAACAGCTTTTCAGCCCCAATCAAGGTGAATCAAGATTCAGAGGGAGCCGATCAATTTTCACCCTACTTGTGCGTAGATGAGCAACAGAATGTCCCTCAAATGATATGGTATGATAAGCGAAATAGCAGAACTGGGCATTTTTGTGACATTTATGCGGCTCGATTAAAAGGGTGTAAGGTTCAGTACAATTTAAAATTAACCAAGGAACCAATTATACTTCCGGGAAATAATCAATTCATGGGAGATTACATCGGATTAAGTTCTGTTGGAAAAAAGTCAATTGCAGCCGTTACCGCATACAGTGATGAAATTAGAAAGCCTTGTATCATGCTTATAGAATGGAACAATACAATGAAAAAAGTAAGGCCAAGTGCAGATCCGGTTTTGTTGGTTAATCGAAATTTTGATTCAGATTCATTGGTGATTTGTATGTCGTTTCCAAACCAAACCTCTTACACATTTGAAGTCAAAAACAGTGTTAAAACATTCATAACCAATGTTTTTGAGGTTGAAAATCCCGAAGAAGTACAATATGAAGAAATTTATTTACGAAAGTCGCTTTTGCGTTACGGATATTATACTTTTTTAATTAGGCGTAAAGGGATGATATTCAAAAAATCGGTGTGGTTGGATTAAATTAAAATTAGATTAAAAAAGGCTTGAAAAATCGGTGTTGAAAACCTATTTTTGCCTTCTTTAAAAAAAATAGCGTAATAAAATTATGGCAGTTATACAGAAATTAAGAAATTCAGGCTGGGTAGCGGTAGTAATCGTGGTGGCTTTGGTATTGTTTGTGGTAGGAGATTGGATCTCCGGAAAAAATTCACCGCAGGGTGATGAAAATCGCGATGTTATTGCTGAGATGAAGGATGAAAAAGTGAGAGAGAAAGAAATTCTTGAAATCGCTCAAGAATTGTATGTTGCAGAGAAAGAAAGCAATCCTGAATATGAAATCACAGAGAAGAATCGTGGTGAGTTGTTTCAAAAGGCTTGGAATGAATTGTTGAAAAGCAAATTGGTGTATTCACAAATCAAAAAAGCGGGAATTGAAGTTTCTGACGAAGATTATAATGAAATGATGGTTGGTGCTCATCCAGAAGAATCAATCATGGGCGACCCATCATTCCAAACTGATGGTAAATTTGATCCTAAAAAGGTTGAAGGAATTTTCCGTCAAGCGAAAAGTAATCCGCAAATGAAAGCAAGATTGGCAGATTATGTGAATAGAATGAAGGAAAATGAACTCACTGTTCGTTACGCTACTTACTTGTCTAAGTGCTCTTACAAAACGAAGGCTGAGAAAAAATATGAATATATTGCGGCTAACCAAGTTGCTTCTGGTAAAATTGTTTCTGTAGATATCAATTCAATTCCAGAGAAAGATATTAAAGTAACTGAAGATGACTTGAACGAGTATCTCGATGAATACAAAGAGAAATATAAGTCGACTCAAGAGGCTAGAGGTTTTAAATATGTTGTTTTCGATATCATTCCTTCAAGAGAAGATACGATGTATGCAATCAAAACGGCTCAATCTACAGCAGAGGGAATGAAAGCTGGTGAACCAGATACGACCACTGCAACTCCATTGATTTCTCGTGCCGACTTGCCTAAAGACGCTCCTTTAGAAATTTCAGAAGTTGTGTGGAACTCTCCATTGAATTCTGTGATTGGTCCATTGTACAAGGAAGGAAAATTTTATATCTGGCAAAAGGTAAAGCAAAAAAGCGATACGGTTGCTTTTGTAAAAGCAAGTCATATTTTGATCCCTTTGAGCGGACAATTACCTGACGGTTCTACAATTAAAGATTCAATTGATGCTTTGAAAAAAGCTCAAGAATTGTTTGCTCAAGTAAAAGGTGGTGGAAACATTGCTGAATTGGCAGGCAAATTTTCAACTGATCAAGGTTCTGCTAGAAATGGTGGAGACTTGGGTTGGTCAAATCCTAGTAAATTCGTACCTGAATTTGCGAACTTCTGCAGAACTGCAAGTGCTGGACAAGTTGGTTTGGTGAAAACACAGTTTGGATATCACATCATCAAAATGGTGGCTGGTCCAGATGCAACAAAAATTAGTTTCATCCAAAATGAGGTTGAAATTAGTGCTGGTCAATCTACTGTTAAAGTTGTAGATGAAAAATCAAGAAACTTCAAAAACTCAATTAAGAGTGATTTCGATAAAGCTGTTGAAAAAGCTGGTACATTGCCACGTGTTTCAAAGGATTTTACAACTGATCAAAAAACCATCCCTGGTATTGATGCTGCTGCTGATTCTAGAACAATCATGTACTGGTTGTTTGATGCTAAACGCAAAGTTGGAGATGTATCAGAAGTTTTTGCTTTCTCAAACAAGCAGGTTATTGTAAAAGTTGAGAATATCAAACACATTGGATATGCTACATTGGAAAATGTAAAATCAGAAATTGAGCCTTTGGTTCGTGAGCGATTAAAAGGGAGAATGGCTGCCGATAAATTGGCGAAAGCAATGGAAAAAGCAAAAACTGCTGAGTCTTTGGCGAGCAGTGTAAATGGCTTGGTTACTTCTTTAGACGGAGTGAGATTCGGACAAAATTTTGTACCACAAATGGGACAGGAGTTGCCGGTTTTGGGAGCAATTTTTGGAGCGAAAGAAAAATCGACTACCAAAGCGTTCGCTGGTAAAAATGTTGCTGCGGTGATTTTCTTAGACAAGCGTCCTGAGGTTTCAGTACCATCATCTGTTTTAACCACACCGGATCAGATGGATTTTATGAACCAACCGCAATATTTGGCAAATAGAATTTCTGAGGTATTGACAAAAAGTGCCAATATCCAAGACTACCGTTATAAATTTGAGTGGAATCAATAATAATACACTCATTGAAAAAAAAAGACCGCTGAAAAGCGGTCTTTTTTTTTGCCTTTCACCAACTTGTTTTTGAATTGAAAGCCGATAATTGTATTTTTGCTATATGTCAGTTATCACGCACGAAAGATCATTAGAAAATTTTAAAGAACAATTGGAATATGTGTTAAGTCATTACCATCAGCATGGTAAAAGAGCTTCACAGTATCAAAATATCGTAATTGGTGGTTTGGGAGGAAGCGGCATTGGTGGAAGAATTGCGCGTTTGTTTTTTTGGGATGAAATGCCCATTCCTGTTGAAGTATATTCAGATTATCAAATGCCGGGATATGCCAATGAAAAAACATTGGTTATTTTGTGTTCATATTCAGGAAATACAGAAGAAACTCTCACCATGTACAAAGAAGCGGTTGCTAAAAACTGTGAAATTATTTGCATGGCTGCAGGAGGAGAGTTGATGGCAATTGCTCAGCAGAATAATTTGCCATTTTATACAATCGCCAATGGATATCAGCCCCGTATGACGCTTGGATTTGCTCTGGGTAATTTGATTATGATTTTGGGTGAAGTTTTGGGTAAAGACATGTCCTCTGAAATTCAGGCAGTTAAAAACATGTTTGAAAATCCAACAAACGCTTTGGCAAGAGCAAAAGAAATGCATGCTTTATTTCAATCAACCATTCATCAAAAATTTGTGGTTGTAACTGATAAAAACTATGAAGCTGTGGCCATTCGTTTCTGCCAGCAAATTCAGGAAAATGCAAAGGGAGAAGGCTTTATTTCTGTTTTACCGGAGGCCAATCACAACATGATTGAGAGCTATTATGAAAAACACGATACCAATTTTATTTTCCTAAATAGCAAGCAAAATCCTAGGGTTTCTGCTCGATTTGAATTCGTTAAAAAAGTTTTGAGTGATTTAGGGAATGTTGTTTATGATTATCCGTTGAATGATGCTTCATTGGTTTCACAATTTGAGGTCATTCATGCAACAGATTGGTTGAGCATTTGGGCATCAGATGATAAAAAAGCGAACAATATGGAAGTTGGAATCATCATGCAATTAAAGGGACATTTAAGCAATATTTAATTAAATCCTATACTGAGGGTCGCTGTTGAGCGACCCTTTTTTTATGAAAATTACATTTTTAGGTACCGGAACATCTCAAGGAGTGCCCCCAATAGGGTGTATGTCTGATGTTTGTTTAAGTTCAAACCCTAAAGATAAACGACTCAGGGCCTCAATTCATGTTGAGTGGGACGGTAAATCCATCGTGGTTGATGCAGGGCCAGATTTTCGATATCAAATGATTCGTGCAGGGATTAATCGCATCGATGCTTTACTTTTTACCCACGAACATAAAGATCATACTGCCGGTTTAGATGATGTAAGACCTTTTAATTACATACAAAATGAACATATACAGGTTTATTGTGATTCCAGAGTTTTAAAAGCTTTGGAAAATCAATATGATTATATTTTTGCTGAGTTTAAGTATCCGGGAGTGCCATTGATTGATTTTCATGAAATCAAAAATGAATTGTTCCATGCAGCGGATAAACCAATTATTCCAATCGAGGTGTTGCATTACAAACTTCCGGTATTTGGATTTCGCTTTGGAGATTTTGTTTACATCACGGATGCAAATTTTATTTCCGATATTGAAATAGAGAAAATAAAAGGATGTAAAGTTTTGGTGCTAAATGCGTTGAGGCGTGAAAGTCACATATCACATTTTACATTGAAGGAAGCAACAGATTTGGCTTTAAAGATAGGTGCGGAAAATACCTATTTTACGCACATGAGCCATCAAATTGGATTCCATGATGAAGTTTGCGCTGAATTACCTGATGGGATAGAGCTGGCTTATGATGGACTGGAAATTATTTTATAAAAATAAATTTACCCATGGCTGTTTCTGAGCCATCTTGATTGATTCCAAATACGAAATATACACCACTATTGGGCTTTGTTCCATCTAATCGGTATCCGTTCCAGGTAGCTTTTCCACCGTTTGCCTTGGTTTGATATACCAATTTTGCCTGTGAGTCCGTAATTCGGATTTCGGCGTTGTTGGCTAACCCTTCAATGGTGATGACCCCATCAAACTTCGGTGGAACTGGGTTAGGATATACAATAATTTCACCGAAACTTTCATTCGCCACTTTAGCGTCGTTTCGATACGATACAATTCCTTTGGGTGTGCCAATGAAAATTTCTCCGGTTTCATCAATCTGTCCCAAACAGATAATCTTATTCGCAGCTAAAGGACTGTTTTCTTCAGTAAAATGCTTGATTACTTTTTGTCCATATTCATCAACTGCAAATAGACCATTAGAAGTTGCCATCCACTTTCTATTTCCACCATCTACCACTATGTCGTAAATGGTTTCTTCACCCATCAAATAGCCTGTTGATCCGTCTTGTTCTACAATAAAGCGATCAACTTTAGGATTTTTAAATATGTTGGTTGATCCTGTATAAACGTTTAATCCTTGTAAAGTTCCTATCCAAACATATCCATTTTTATCAGCTGCCATAGAGAGTACTTCATTGCTAATTAATCCGTTATTGCTATTGATAGAAACCAATCTATCATCGAAAGAATTGGTGATATTCCCTTCGTCAAATACTACAATACCTGATGGAGTTTTGATCCATTTTCTGTCGTTCGCATCAATGCAAAGACCAGTGATATCTGAGGTGTTTACATTAAAACTATACCAAGTATTCGATTTTGTAAGACACAGAAGGGCTTTGCTGTTTCCATAATTTCCTATCCACAAGTTCCCTTTTGAATCTTCTGCAATGCCTCCGATTCGAATAAAATTCACAACATCAGCCCTCACTAAAGGAGAGTTTGTTTCATCAATCAAATCAATAATTTCTTTACCCTTTAGAACCAAAATTCCTTGTGTATGTGATCCAATGTAATAAAGATTATTACTTTTTCGATGACACACATATGTAAAATCGTACATATTTGTTTTCTTGGGGGACTCTGGGTTGGATGTCCATTCATTGTTGTTATAAATATAAAAACCCGACGTGTTGAAACCATTTCCAAACGTATTAGACACACCACCACCAGAGCAAATTAGCTGACTACCAGATTTGGACATTGCAAAAACGGAAGGATTGGAGGGCCCGTTGGGCATAAAAGCATAATTGGGATTATCGTTCTTAATGACTCCAGGTCCATAACCAGTACAAAACCAATAGATTCCATCATTGAATTGAGTTGCCGAAACCACAACATTCACAAAAGTTTTTGTGATTCCGTTTGAATTGTAGTTGAGTATGTTCCCTTGTTGCACAATATGCAATCCTCTGTTGTTACTAAAAATTCGGGGTGTAAAAGTTTTTTGAGTGGTTAGCGGAATTTCGAAACCATTTTTATAGGAGTAAACCAAGCTATCATTTAAGAAATAGAGAGTGTTGTTGTAGCTACAAAGTTGGGTACTTAATTTTTTTGTAGAGATATAATTCCATTGATTGAAATCATTCAAATTTACCGTAGAGCTCCATTTTGCCGATAAAATTCCATCAGTGGAACTCGCGAAAATACTGTCCCCCAAAATAGAGCTCGCAAGAATACGAATAGAACTTCCATTTTTTCCGATGGAGGTGTAACTATCTTTGATTTCAAATTGTTTGAGATTCACAACGAGTAAACCAAAGTTGGTTGAAACCAGAGCATCATTCAGATAGAATGAAACGTGGTTGATTCTTTTATCACCCTGTAAAGGCTTATTAAAGAAACCCGGGATGTTCACAATTCTTTGATCGTTGATGAGCAAATCGATATTTCCGTCGATATAGCCAATGAAAAGTGTATTAAGATTGGGGTTATAGGCTAAATGAGTAATCTCTGCTGAATGAAATCCATCTTCTTTTTGAAGTTTTTTCATTTCTCCATTGTTCGATGTTCTCCAGAATCCTTGTTCGCTTGATGCATAAACAAACCGATCAGTAGCTTCACATAAAACGGCAAATTGATAACTGTAATGGGTTCTCCAATTTCCTGTGGGTATGAGTTGTGAAAATGCCGAAACAATTAAAAAAACGTTTAATATGCTGAGTACGATTCTTTTACGCATAAATCAATTAATTGAAAGTGTAACGTAATTCAATGCCAAAATCTGTCAAGGAAGTATAGAATTGAGTTGCAATTTTTGGATCCATGATAACACGATTATACCTCAATGCGAAATTCACTTTTTGATTGATTTGATATGTAACAGATGGTGTAATTCTGATATTCTGCATCCCAGCAGTATATCGATTTACATTCACATCAATTTTGCGAATGATGGTTACATTATCATTAATAGAAACAGCCAAGTCAAATCTGAAATCGTTCGGGAGGTATATTTTACGACCCCTTCTTTTAATTGGTAAAGTTAATCCAGTAACTCTATATCCTGCAGACATTTGGAATTCGTTTTGACGCATTTCGGTTAAATTGAAACTTGCTGCAAACAATTTCAATACGCGAGATCTTTTATATTCAAAACCAAGTGTCCAATTATTTTTTGTGGTTATATTTACACCAATCAAAGGCATGAAACCTTCACTAATGGTAACGTTGGCAATTTGATATTTCGGTGTCAAATCTACACCTTGAGTTGGAGTTTCAGTTTCATTGTATTTCAAATTCCTCGTGTAATCACCAACTGAGTATTTACCGTTATAGGCATGTTTGAAGTTGATGTTGGTGAATATTTTAGATAACGCTTTAATCTTGGTTAAGCCATTGTAATTGATATTCCAGTTTGGCAATGGTATTGTTGGGAATCCTTTTAAATTATCGATACTGGCTCTACCCACATCCAATCCACTGTAAGTAGAATAGAAAGATCCAATCAAAACATCTTGGGAATTTTTACTAAATCCACTAGGGAATTTTGTTGTTGGATCAATTTGCGAATAACCGAGTTTTTCGGTTTGAAGTCTGGAAGCAACAGTATATCGATTGGATAGAAAATCATCGAAATTTTGATTTGGATGGTTTTCATTTTCATTGCGGTCTTGAACAAAATGATTTCCGTAAAACCAACCCGTAATGCTGAAAGTTCCATTTTCAGTTAAACCTTGATCCATCCATTGAAATCCGTCATATTTGAAAATTGATTGAGTACCTCTTGTTTCAGAACGAGAGAAATCCATTCTAATTCTGAAGTCCTTGATAGGTTCTACTGTTATACTTCCTGATATATTTTGGGTGAAATTATTTTTAAAGAAATTTGCTTGACGTATATCATTTTTAAGCGCACCTTGTTCTGCTAATTGATACCTCAGATTTTGATTTTGTAATCCAAAAACAAATCCTAAACCAGGTTGTAAATGTTTGAAATTTTGTCCGAAATAATCAGGTCTATATGCAAATCCTGGTAATTCAGTTCCTTCTTTTCTTTGAATATTCAAACTAGCATTTTTGAACATAGTTATGAAATTTCCAACAGCCATTACCACCGGATTTACCTTCGGTTTGTCGTCTTTTCCTTTTTCGATGGCGCTTTCAAACTTAGGTCCATCCTCCGAAGGTGCCGGTTTGGATTTATCGTTAGGTTTTCCTTTTCCTTTGTTTTTAGATTTTGGTTTGTTATAGTCCTTCAACCACGGTACCATTGAATACAACTGTGTGAAGTTAAATTGAGTTGTAACATTGATATCCTGGCTATTTTGTATTCTATTCCCGAGAGTTGTAAATGCGGGTGGCGCTTGGTTCCATTCATAGCTACCAATATATGAAGCTGAACTTGATATCCATTTTAAGAATCCTATTTTACTAAATGGTAGGGTATATGTTACGTTGGTTGTTTGGTAAAATTTAGATATTCTTCCAAAACCAGCAAATTCTTGATAAATCGAATCTTGTTTTTCTTTGGTATCAATTCTACCGAAAGGTTCTTGAATTCGTGCGGCCACATTTGCCATATATGTGATGGTTATGGAATTCGTGAGAGGGAGAGAAGCATTAAAGTTTCTAGTTAACGTAAAGTTTTTATCGTAAAATCTTGGATTTACTTGTTTAAATGAATTGTTATTTCGGGATTGAGATTCGCTGTACAATCGATTCAATTGCAATTGAGAACTAAAAGAACTCGGAATTAAATTGAAATTAAAGTCGCGAATTAAAGCGAGGTAATTGGATTTGAAGATTTTTGAAAATGGTCGGATAAACTTGGTTGTAAAGGCATAATTATAACCCAATGTAATTTGAGTGGTTTTATAAAATTGTTCCTCAATTTGTTGATTTCGTCGGTAATTATTTTGATAGCTATAACTTGCGTTAAAGTTTGAGATTCCCCAAGGTTTCGGTTTTTTACTGCTACCGCTGGCAACCTTAAAATTACTGATATTGAAACTATATAAAGAATTATAATCTTCCGCCGCCAATCTTGCTTTGTCTCTAGCCTCAGGATTTGCGATACTAGACAGAAATTGTTCCAACTCAACATCCGGGTTCAAAGGATTGAATTTTGGACGAACGAAATTCTCAGACCAACCAATATACATCGGAATCGTAACTCCCATTTTCGCTGGGAAGAATTTACCAAGTTCGAGATTGCTGGCAATATCGTAATTGAAGTTGTTCGTTAAACTTCTATCGTTTAGTTTTTTATCTACATCTCCAAATCCAATGGTTCTAATGGAACCCGCCATATTTAATTGTCCGAAATCTGCCAATTGTGCTTGAACATTTGCCAGTGCGGCCCAACCACCGCTGTTGGCTATTTCTTTGACGCGCAGTTCATTGGCCCAAATTTCAAAACATGCTGGAAGATTGGATTTGTTTTTTACCCCTATCATCATCACTTTGATGTTACTCAGATCAGGGAGTCCCATGACATAAATTTTACCTTTATCAAGATCACCTTTGTAAGGAGCGGTCATCGGCCAGTTGGCATTTTGACGTGCAATTTTTAAATCAATGAGTTTTTGAAATTCTAAGTCAATGAAATTTTGATCAGGCCAAACAAGTTTATCGCTATTTGCTGAGTTTCCATTGACAAATCCTCGAGTTAAAGTAAGCGGAATTTCATACTCATAATAGTTGTTTGTTAGGTCAGTTCCAAATCTAATGAAAGCTGAAACTTCACCGTCTGCAATTGCACTACTTCCGCTCTCTTCGGCGTGCAAAAACATTTGAAGACGTTTGTAATTTCGAATATCGAAATTTGCAGTTTTAAAAGCACCTCTAGCATCTCCCGGTTTTAGGTCACACACTTGAAGTGAAATTGATTGTTCATTTTCAAGTACCGTTCCCAAACTAGCCATGTTCTGCACACGTTCAACTCCTGGAGGGGTGACATAAGCCACAGGCGCGCGTTTTCCATTTTCTTCAAGGTTTACTGTACTTACAACAAATTTTGTGCCGTCGTTAGGGTCTGTTGGAACAATTGCGCCTGGATTTTTTAATGAGTTTGAATATCTACGCCAATCTGCCCTGACTAAATTGATATATCCCATTCTTAGAACAGCCTCATCATTGAAACCAGTGAGCACCATCCTCATGAATCGAATACTTTTAAAGTCGGATATATTGCCAACAGCCTTTTCAAATTGTCTGATTGGAATTTTAAATTGGTACCATTTGATGGCTTTATCTGAGCCATTTCTTAGCTTGACGGTATTGTTCACAACATCGGCAACATAATTTTTGCCCATTTGTAATTCTGAAGCACTGATTTTAATCCGATATTGGTAGTAATCTTCACTCTGATTCATTGTAAAGTCACGGTTAATATCTTCAAAATCTGGGTTGGGAGAAGAAGATTTGGGCATGTCGGCATATTGACCGGTGAATTTATCAGGATTTGAATTTCCTTCCATGCCTTGAAATCTTGAATAACGCTGAACAATATCGGCATCGTTCGACGTGTAATCCTCCTCTAAATAATGCTTGAAATTATCATTCGATGGATCAATGAATGCTTGTTGGTATAATTTTGAGCCAGTACCAAAATTATTTGCAATTTTCGCCAAATAAGCCGTGTCATAAAACACTTTTTCTTCGGCATCTCCGAGACCATCTAATCCTAAATCTTGCGATTTTAATGTTGTCGGATTGTTGTCGAATGCAAAGTTAATTTGTGGGCTAGTCGGAATGATACCAAATGCGGATGTATCTGTTTCGTTCAGATTGTTTGCAGAGGTTGGCAACCCATTTTCAAACGATTTACGTCTATCGGGGAGGATGTCTTCACTTACGTTTCCAAAATGCAATAACAATTCTCCGTTTAAGTTCGGGTTGTTAATTAATGGATCCATCATCCAAATTTCTACATAATCAATATTTGCAGCCTCAAAGTCATTTTGATCTACACGTCGCATAATTCCGGCCCAGCTATTCCGTGGATCTAGCAATTTGCCATCCCCATCAATTTTGGTTGGATCCGTATTGAAATTGTAGAGTCCTCTTTCTTTCGGATTAAACGACAGATCTAAAGTGGGTAAAATGGTAGGCGTACCTTGTGGGAAATTTCTTTGAGGGAATACTTCTCTCTGATCAATTTGTCGCATGTAGGGATCACTCAGAATTTCGTCGATTCTATTCTGAATATTGGTTGGCATATCAGCGTCCCGGTAAAACAATTGATCAATGGTGTAATAACTTAATTTGGCATGTTGATTAAGCCACATTCTTTTGTCGCCAAATTTGGTTTCAGGGAATAAATCAGGTTGTTTTTGAGGGATCGATGCCACCACCCAGTTATTCACTACTTTGAAGTCGTTCGGTAACGCGGCATTTTCAAAATCTTCCAAATTTGAAACACCTCGTTGATCGCCTTGAGACGCAAAATTATGAGGAAAAACTTGAGCGTATTCCGCATAGGCCGTGATATTTGAAATCTCTTTGGTTTCAATGAAAGGCAATTTATCAACCAATTTGGTTATAAATCGTGATTTAGAGGAATAGGCAAAATCCGCACCAATGATTGTATTGAGCAAAGGCTCTTCGTTGAAATTGGTTTTTGTTGTGAGTGGTCTTTCGTACATGTGTAAAATTGTACCACCAAACATCATATTTTTGGAGTATTTATGCTCAACACGGGCTCCAAGAAGTGTTTTTTGTTGGATATTAAAGAAACTTTGACCATCTGCACTCGCTCTAATTTCAGCACCACCCTGGAGTAATCCCTGATTGATAATTCTCACCCTTCCCATCGCATAGTCAACCTCATAATCCATTCCTTCTTGCAAGGGTCTTCCATTAGCGGTAACCCTTACAGAGCCGCGTTGTAAGTTAGTAGTTCCTAAAAACAATTCGGCGCCATTTGAACTCTTGTAACTGCCTTGAATGAAAAATTTATTGTGTTTTACATCCTGAGCAGCCAGAAACTTCGTTGAGTCATACAAGGCATCGTAGCAATAAAAATCTGCAAGGTCAGAGCGTGTTTCAAACCTACTTCTTAAAAAGTCCCCAAAAGGTTCAACAACGGGGAAAATGATACGGGCAAATTGTGTTTGAACTGTCAATCCCTCAATTGCATCAAACACACCATCAGGTTTTGCTTCTTGTTGTCTGTTTAATTTATCAAGCCCAAAAACTTTTATCAGCGGCTGTGCATTTTTTAAATAAGGTAGGTCTGCATTTCCTACGGGTAAATAACCATAATCTGCTCCACTGGTGTCATCGGCATATATCACATTTAACTTGAAGTCCTCCAATGTCAGAGAGTAAGTATTCAAGCTATAAATATTTTTCATCATCAAACGCCACATGGGTAATCGGGTTCGGATGGTATTTCCTTTAAGCATTTTCAGATAAAGGAGTTTTTGATCTCCCGGAGGGATATCTCTTGAAAATTCACCCACTTGATACGTAACTCCATTATAGGTATACTCGAAGGCCACCGCTAGTATTTCATCGTTATTCAAGGGTTGATTCAAAGAAATAAAACCAAGTTGAGTATTGATTGTGAACTCATTAGATTGCAGTTGACGCGCATAGTTTAATAGGTCAAAATCTACAGACTGTTCGAAATTGGGGAATGTTTGGTACACTCGGTCTATCGCGGTACCTAATTTTCTGCTTTGATCATCATTTTGGATGGTCGCGTACAAGTTGTTAGACGCATTGTCGGCGACTTTATTTGGGCTTCCACCAAGATTTGAACGGTAAGGGTTAGCCTCTCCCAAGTCTTGAAACACCAAGATGTCTCTGGGGGTTTCAACATTTGCATTTCTATTGGTAATCCATGCTTCAACCCGGTTAATCACAACACCGCTTGCAACAATGGGCATATTTTCCAATGCCTTATCATAATTCTCTCTGAAAAACTGTGAAAGAAAAAAGTGCTTATTTTGATCGTAGTTATCGGCAGTAATTTTAAACTCATTCATTTGAGCACCACCTTTTAATACAGTTTCTGTACTCTGTCCTTTGTTTTGGCTAAAGACCGTTTTAATGGTTGTTTTTCCTAATTGCAGACTATTTGCAAATCCAAATAAATTTGGAACGGGTTTAATCAACTGCGTTGGTAAATTCAAACTCACGTTACCCACTTGAACGTCTTTCAAAATGCCATCAGGTTTTCCTTTCCATCCTAAGTTGGTTTGATTGTCGAAATCGAATTGTGCTTCAGTATCGTAATTGATTCCCAATTTTACAAATTCGCCAATGCTTCCATTTGCTGCAATTTGCAATTGTTGATCAAAAACAGGAACAAAATATAACTGTTGTCTTTTACTAAAATTAGGGTTCCTGATTTCGTTTATGGTTCCGCCAAGTTTTATCATAGCTGAGCCGCTCAATTGAAAATCAACACCTCCAGCACCAAATATTTTAGAAATTGCGGGATTGCTTAACTCCGCATTGATATAGTTTGAGATACCACCCTTGGATGTAGGGTTGCTGTAATCGGTATTCTGTGTTTTTTTTCTGTAATATTCACTCGTTTTGTCTTTGGACACCATTTGGAAATATTCAGTAACGCTTAAACTTTGTCCAGTTGGGTACGACAGAGACCCTAGCTGTTTAAAAGCTTCATATTTGTTGGTTTTGGGATTGTATTTCCATTCCAATTTTAAGGGATCATCTAAATCAATATTGGAACTCGTACTGTTGTTTTTGTCGCTACCGTTAGGTTTCGCAATTTTATATTTTACACTTGAAGTATCGCTCTGAGCCAAGGTTACATTACTCGCAAAAAATGCAAAAAATAAAAGCAAAATTCCTTGCGAAATTTGCAAAACATTTTTTTGTAAAATTTTGCCAAAACAGATGTTTTTTGTCATCACAAATCAGTTTTCTTAAGTAATCTTCTAACGAATAGGCGTTTTTTTAGTTACAATCGTGCAATTTACAATATTTTCAGTGAATTTTTGATTAATTCTTCCACTGTTGCCATGGCTCCGAGTTCTTTACTTACCTTCACAATTGCTTTCTCTGCACTCGCTTTTTGGTAACCCAAAATGGTTAGGGCTGTGAGTGCCTCAGAAATTGCATCTATTTTTGATGGATCCATCATTGTGCCGAGGCCTGATTTTTTTCCTCCCGTAAGTTTGTCCCTCAATTCCAAAACAATTCTTTGAGCTGTTTTTTCACCGATGCCTTTGATGCTTTTTAGCAAACCAACGTTTCCATTCAAAATTGTGGAGGTGATTGTTTCTGGGTCTAAACTCGATAACATAATCAAAGCAGTATTGTTTCCAACTCCGCTTACAGATGTTAACAAACGAAACATTTGACGTTCGTCGGGGTGAGAAAATCCATAAAGTACAATTCCCGTTGGATTTTGATTCTCTACTTTAAACGTTTGTTCAATAAAAATTCTCGCTTGTTTACTTCCTTTGATGGCTTCAAACGTATATAAACTGATACTAGCAAGGTATCCAACTCCTTGATTATTAATGACCACATGCGTTGGCGATATGTGTTCTATATTGCCTTCAATAAATTCGTACATAAAAATTGCTTAGATATAACGCTTTCGGCGTATGAAATAGTTTACCAAACCAAAAATAATTATACTTAAAATTGGTAAAATCATTGAAAACCATTGGAAATAACTTTTTTGTGATTTGGATTTTTCCGGGTCTAACAATCTCAGTGTTCTTTCCTTTGCCCTGATTTCTATTAAGCCGTTGTTGTCAATTAAATAATCAATGCAATTCAACAGAAACTTTTTATTGGCAAATGTAAATTGAGAAATTTTGTCGTAACCAGTTGGAAAAAACTTACCGCTGCTACTCACCGGGTTTCGAATAATATCGCCATCTGCAATCACGATCATTTTACTAGTTCCCTCCGCTTTGAATGGAATTTCTGAGTATTTCTTTTGATATACAAAAGGGGATTTAAATTTGCCTTCCAACAGCATTCCAGTAGTTTGAACGCCTTGATTTAAGGATGCTCGATACTGTTGATCTCGAGATTGCATATACACATTTTCTAGGTCTACAGTTGCAGGAACATTGATGACTTTAGAATATGGAGAGCTGCTTAATATAGGAATTGCCGTAACATCAGTTCTTATTTTCGCTTTCAAAGTGCTTGGAAACTGACACCAAACTGTACCCATGTTTTTGTTAATGATGTGAGGCATATCATTTGCGCCAAACAATGGGAAGTAAGGGAAATCTACCAATTCAATTCTTTTTCCTGCTGGAATAGGAATTTGATTGCACTTTAAATCAGCTAACAATGTGTTTTCTAGTCCTACTCCATAAGTAAATAAACTCGCAGTAATGTTTTCGAGACCATAATCCACAGCCATCACTTCTTTGTAATTTCTAAAACTATCAATTTCCATGTTCACCATATCCACCAACCAAATCACTTTTCCACCATTCATAATATATTGATCGAGTAGGTACAATTCCGTTGGAGAATAATCTTTGATGGGTTTGATAATCATCACCAAATCATTCAGATTTAGCCTTCTTTGCATGCTGTTAACGAGAATTGTGGCTGCATTTGACGGGTCTTTTTCCATACTCTGAATGAAAGGTTTCCCAGCTTCGGGGTCTGAAGTGTTTAAATTGATGGCAGAAACGTTGTAATATTTTGTCAACTCCGCAGCAAATCCTTCTACACGACCATCTAACATTTCCCCGTTTCCATCGATAACCGCAATGTTTTTGCGTTGGTCAGCAATGACTTGCCTCAGTCCATTTGCAATTTCGTATTCAATATTGTCTATGGCTCGTTGAATATTTTCTTCGGGAGTTTGAGCCACATCGTATTCAAAAAAGTTGATGGGAACAGAACGGTTGTCCCTCATCAATTCTGCTCCTGGAAGCAAATATTTGATCTTTGTTTCATCTGGATTCTCACTTTCCATGTCCCTCACTGGCTCTATGCCTTTTTGGGCAAAAATGTCTAGAATCTCATTCATTTCCTTTTCTTTTACTTCTTTGAAAGGATCAATGATTTCAATTTCTAATTTTTTTCCTGAAATTTCTCTGAATTCATAGGCAATGTCGCGAATTTCTAACTTTAATTGTTTGAATTTTGCCGACATATCACCGTCGAGGTATAATTTGAAGTAATATTTTTCTTTGAGGGACTTTGCAAGATTGATGCTTGTTTGGGAGAGCGTATACCGTTTTTCGTTTGTTAAATCAAATCGCTTGTAATACGCTGAGCTCAGTGCATTTCCAAGAATAATGATGAGTAACAATACCCCAAAATTGATATACGACTGTATTTTTTTATTTGTCTTTTTCATCACCATTTTCTGCTTTCAAATACAATTTTTGTTAAACCGAGGAAAACCAAAATGAATCCCAAAAAATAGACAATATCTCTGGTATCTACAACACCGCGACTGATGGAATCGTAATGAAATTCCAATCCAAACCACTCCAAACTTTTACCAATGGTGGTGAGCCAGGAGATATCACCAAGCATACTTAAAACTCCAAACATGAAAAAATTCAAGAGCATTGAACTGATAAGTGCAACGATTTGATTATCCGTTAATGAACTCGTGAACATTCCTACGCTCGCATAGCATGCAGCTAGCATAATCAGTCCTATATAACTTCCAATTGTGGCCCCGGTATCGATATTTCCAACGGGTGAAGCCAGTTGATAAATGGCGTAATAATAAAAAATGGTTGGAACAATGGCAATGATAATGAGAGTTACCGATGCTAAAAATTTTCCTACTATAATTTGTGTGTCTTGGATGGGTTTGGTGGTTAGGATTTCCAGGGTGCCCAATCGTTTTTCTTCGCTTATACTTCTCATTGTAATTGCCGATACCAAAAAAATGAGAATGAATGGAGCCACTTCAAACATGACTTGTAAGCTGGCAACGCCCAAATCAAAAACATTGTTTCCTTTGATCATCCACAGAAATAAACCTGTGAGCAAAAGAAAAACTCCCATTACAATGTACGCGATGAAAGAACCAAGAAAACTTCGAATTTCTTTTTTAAATATGACCCACATGACTTGTTAAATTTCTAAATATATCTTCCAATGAGTTTTTGTCTACTGTAAGTTCTAGTATTTCAATTTGTTGTGATAGAGCAAATTGTGATACATGCTGACGAATTTGATCACTTTGCCCTGTAATTCTCCAACGGTTACCTCCAAGGTTCTCGGCATTCGAAACTGCAGTGATTCCGAGGAGTGCTTCTTTTTTACACGAAGTACCAAATTCAACCAAAATGGACAATGTGTCTTTCCCGCTGTTTTGCAAGATATCAATGTTGTTATTTGCTATGATTTCGCCATGGTTGATAATCATTACTTTTGAGCACATTGCTTCTACCTCTTGCATGATGTGAGTGCTCAACATCACGGTTTTTTCTTTGCCAAGTTGAGTAATTACATTCCTCATTTCGATGACTTGATTAGGGTCTAACCCACTTGTAGGTTCATCTAATATGAGCACTTTAGGATTATGAATCAGGGCTTGTGCGAGTCCAACTCTTTGTCTGTAACCTTTAGATAACTGACCAATTTTCTTTCGTTTTTCAGGGTGTAAGTTTGTCAAGTCAAGTGAATGGTCTACTGCTTGTGAAATTTGATTACTTTTCAAACCTGCCAAACCAGCCATAAACGACAGATATTCCTTGACGTACATGTCGAGGTACAATGGATTATGTTCAGGTAAGTAACCAATTATTTTTCTGACAGCAATGGAATCTTCTACAAAATCAATTCCACAAACTGTTCCTCCACCCGATGAAGGCGGAATATAACCAGTAATCATTTTCATTGTTGTAGATTTTCCGGCTCCATTTGGACCCAAAAAACCGACAATTTCTCCTGTGCCTATTTCAAAGGAGATATTGTTTACAGCATGTTGCTTGCCATAAACTTTTGTTAAGTTGTTTACAATAATACTCACAGTTCGATTTTACAAAAATACCGAGTACAGATGAAATAAAAATAGTATTCGTTGAATAAATATAACGAAATTTTAAACTGTAAATTCTATCATACAGTGTTTTTGATTCGGATAGGCAAAGCTATGACGTTTTCGGCTCGACTTTTTCTTCGTTGTTTTAGCTTTTGATTTTTTTGATGACTTTAATTTTTTTGTTTTCAAAGCTTTAGATTTTTTCGAGCGCTTGCTTGGTTTGATTTTTTTATTCTTGTATCGACTACTGCCTTTTTTCCATTTTCGTTTTCCTTTTTTGAACTTGAATTTGCTTTTCGAATACGGAAGATTAAATGTGTTTTTTGAAATTACCAATGTGCCAGTTACCAAGCTATCACCTTTGAAATCGATGATATGCATGGGGTTGATTGGCCTTCCTAGGAATCGAGTTTCAAAATGTAAATGAGGGCCCGTGCTTCTCCCTGTGCTTCCGCCTAGACCTAATGCCTCTCCCGCATTCACTAATTGTCCTGGTTTAACATACCGATGTGATAAATGGCCATAAAGGGTTTCGAAGCCGTTGTAATGTCGTATAATGACGCAATTTCCGTAGCCAGAATACCATCGCGACATTCGAACCACTCCGTCGAATGCCGCAAAAACACTGTCGCCAGTTCTGAGCTGTAGGTCAATTCCTTGGTGAGGAATTCCACCTCTCCACCCAAAGCCTGAATTTAATCGGCCTACAATTGGAACTACATAGTTGCATTCTGAATGCAAAATGGTTACTGGAATTTCATGGTTGAAATTTCTAACGTTGAATTTGTATGGATCCAATGCGTTGGTATCCCAGTTGTAATAGAAGTCGAAATCCGGATAAAATCCAGGTAGCGAAAGAGATTCAAGAGATTGATTCGGGGCATCATCAACTACTTCGACTTCTTCGTCGAATAACTCCTCTTCACTGGAATCTGTAAATTGGTTTAATCCGTATGCATGTGTTGCGAAAAACGCAAAAAATAATGCAATGAGTTTAAAACAATTGGATAGCTCGAGTTTGAAGTTCGTCTTTGTGTAGTTGTATTTTAAGCGCTTCCAATCCATTAAATCGTATTTCTTCCCGCAAAAATTGTACCAAAAATATGGTATGTTTTTGGTTGTAAAGATCTTGATTGAAGTCTAAAATATGCGCTTCAATCGTTCTATGAGTGCCATCAACTGTGGGTCTTACCCCAATGTTGATCATCGTTTTGTGTGTTTGATTTCCTATTTTGATATACCCTGCATAAACCCCGTTTTGAGGGATAAGTTTGTGGGGTTCATCGATATTTAAATTTGCGGTGGGATAACCCAATTGTCGCCCAAGTTTTTGTCCCTCAACAACAACCCCGCTCAAACAATAAGGATTACCAAGTAATTCATTGGCTTCTTTGAGATTACCTAATTGAATGGCTTTGCGAATTCTGGTGCTACTCACTGCAATTTGATCGATTTCTGATGCTGGAATTTCTTCAACTTCGAAATGGTATTTTTGAGAAAATTCTTTTAATTCAGCGAAACCACCGGATCGATTATTCCCAAATCTGTGATCATACCCAACAACCATGCATTTTACGTTTAATTTGGACACTAAAATTTCTTGTACAAATTTTTCCGGAGAATATTGAGAAATTTCGTGTGTAAACGATAAAACGAGCACATAATCAATGCCTTTTTCAAGAATCATCTTCGCTTTTTCTTCGATCGATGATAACATTTTTATTGACTCGTCTTGCGGGTTGATGATCAATCTAGGGTGAGGATAAAATGTAATGAGTAAGCTAGGTTTTTGATGCTTTTTAGCAATGCTAACAACCTGATTTAATACATGTTGGTGTCCTAAGTGAACCCCATCGAAAGTGCCTTGTGTGACCACAAATCCGTCGTTTTTCGGAATGTTGTTCAGGTCGAAAATTAGGCCTTTCATCATGGTTGCAAAGTTCGGAATAAACCCTATTTTTGCAACTATGCGCAAAAAGTTTCTTCCTTTTGTTATTGGTTTGATGTTGATAACTAGCACGAATGCACAAATTGGAGGAAATGGTGTTTTCCAGATACTCGAATCGCCGTTGCACGCACGTGCCATGGCTTTCGGGGGATATTTGCTCGCGCAGCCAGTTTCAGACATACAATTTGCGGCTAACAATCCTGCGTTACTGAATCACACTTTGAATAAAAACTATGGTGTTTCGTATGGTACATTGATTACTGGAGTTACCAATGGAGGGGCTGGATTTGGATGGTCGAAGGGCGTCCACAATTTTTCAATTCATGCACAATATTTGGATTATGGAAGTATGAAGGCATTTGATGCTGGAATGAACCCAATGGGCACCATTTCTGCCAATGAAACAAAAGGTACACTCGGTTATTCAAGGGAAATTTTACCCCGTGTGAATTTTGGAGCGCATCTGGGATTTGTGTATTCTGTATTGGAATCATATGTATCAAACGGCTTTTTTACCAATCTTGGATTACATTATTCATCTAAAGATACCCTTTTTCAGGCAGGTTTCGTACTTAAAAATATTGGTTTTATGAGCAACGCCTACCGAAACGCGGAAAGAGAACCTCTGCCTTTCAATATTCAATTGGGAATGGCCTACAAACCAGCGCACATGCCTGTAAGATTTCATTTGGCGCTGCACAATCTTCAAAAATTTGATATCACTTACAACCAATATCTATCAAGTGGGCAAATTGATTTAAATGGTAATGAAGTAGTTTCGCAAGAAGCAAACTTTGGTGAAAAAATTCTGAGGCACATGAATTTGGGAGTTGAACTTATTTTGGGTAAACATTTTTCAATTCTTGGTGGATATAATGACCAAAGAAGATATGAACTCGCTCCTGAGGTAGGTAAAGGATCGGCAGGATTTAGCTGGGGATTCCGAATTAAAACACTGAATTATCACATTACATACGGTAGTGCATCCTATTTTCCCGGATTTACTTCCAACATGTTTTCACTTTCATTAATTCCAACTTTTTTTAGATAAATGAATCATAAAATTAACATTGCCATTGACGGTTACAGCAGTTGTGGGAAAGGTACTTTGGCAAAAGCCCTTGCGAAAAAATTGTCTTATATCTTTATTGATAGCGGTGCAATGTATCGGGCAGTAACCTTGTATTTGATTCAAAATCAAGTTGATGTAACAAATGAGCATGAAGTAATAGCGTGTTTAAATCAAATAGAATTAAACTTCAAACAATCTGATAAAATTGACCGTTTTGAAATTTATTTGAATGGTGTCAATGTAGAATCCGAAATAAGAGAATTGTCGGTTGCTTCCAAAGTAAGTGAGGTTGCAAAAATTTCGGCTGTTCGTAAAAAATTGGTTGAAATGCAACAGTCCATTGGCATGAATAAAGGTGTTGTGATGGATGGGAGGGACATTGGAACCGTGGTTTTTCCGGATGCAGAATTGAAGATTTTCATGACAGCCACTACTGAAGTTCGCGCACAGCGCCGTTATAAAGAAATGTTGGCAGCGGGGAAACAAGTTGATTTCGAAGAGGTAAAACAAAACTTGATCAATCGAGACCGAATTGACTCGAGCCGAGATGATAGTCCCCTTACAATGAACAATACATACCACGAGCTCGATAATTCAGATTTAACGCAGGAAGAACAGTTCAATCTTGCGATGTCGTGGGTGAATGAATTGTTGGATTAAAATAGTTTGACTATTTTTGTGGCAATGAGAAAGAACATTGTTGCAGGTAACTGGAAGATGAACAAGAACTTGACAGAAAGTCAAGCATTAATCACCGAGATTCGTGGAATTGTAAGAGATGAAAATACCAACAAAGCAGAGATAATTATTTGTCCTACCTCTTTGATTTTGGCTTCAGCTTCCAAATTATTGGATGGAAGTACTGTAAAATTGGGTGCTCAAAATTGTCATTTCGAAGATAGTGGTGCATTTACCGGTGAATTATCGGCTTCAATGTTGAAGTCCGCTGGGGTATCTCACGTCATAATTGGTCACAGTGAACGTCGTCAATACTTCAATGAAACCAATGAAATGTTAGCTAAAAAAGCCAGTGCAGCTGTTAAACAAGGACTGACTGTTCTTTTTTGCGTAGGTGAAACCAAAGAAGAAAGAGAATCAAATATCTTTTTTGAAGTGATCAAATCGCAAATTTCTGAGGGATTGTTTCATTTGTCGAACAAAGAAATGGAATCAATCGTAATTGCGTATGAACCGGTTTGGGCTATTGGAACTGGATTAACGGCAAGTTCAGATCAAGCTGAGGAAATTCATGCATACATTCGATCTTTGATTTTAGAGAAATTTGGTGAGGAAACTGCTCAAAATACATCGATTTTATATGGAGGAAGCGTAAAACCCGACAACGCTGTTGAGTTGTTTTCGCGTGAAAATATCGACGGAGGATTAATTGGTGGTGCTGCTTTGAAAGCAAGAGATTTTATCGATATCATCAAAGCAATTAAATAATTGCGTTTCTTTACAATACTTTTTAGTATTTTTACGTTTCTCTTTTGAGTCCTCTATGCGTTGGTTAAAAAATTTAATCCTCATTTTTTGTTTTGTTCAAACATCAAGTCTGTTTTCACAGATTCGAAGCTTTAATGCCGATCCAACTATTTTCATGCAAGAATTGGAAGGCCTATTTAAAGGGGTTGATGATAAAGAAACATTGAGAGATTTTGCCATCTTCAAAGAGAACTGGTTGAATGGAAAATTCAATCCAACGCAACAGAAATTCATGATGCAGGTATCAAACGACATGTTGTCGAACCAAATGCCTGTTTTACCATACTTTAAACTTTTTTATGGTGCCATTACCCGTTTTTTGGAAAAGAAAATGCCTGATAAAACTTTGGCGCAATGGCAAACTGTTGCGAGAACAATTTTATCCAACTCAAGTGAAGATTATTTGGAGTTTTTAAAAACCACAGAGCAATTGTTCGCTACCAAAACCTTATTTATCAATGAAAACAAACGTTGGTTTGTAGATTCCAATAACTATGACCTTAAATTAGTAAAAGGAAAAGTTGCGCTTGAATTTGGTGAAATTACCCTTACATGTAAATCATTGAGCGATAAAATTGTAATCTCAAAAACAAAAGGTATTTATTTTCCTGGGACGTCTGAGTGGGTTGGTTTGTATGGAAGTACGGATTTTTCGAGAGCAATTCCCGAGGATAAAACACAAATTAATTTTAAAAAATATTCGATCAATTTTAACAAGGCTCAATATGAAATTGATACGGTGAGTCTCTTGTATCCAAAGTATTTCAAAGAACCAATCATGGGTAAATTTTCAGATAAACTCATGTTTTCGCTCGATTCAAATACAATCAAAACTGGAGGTTATCCAAAGTTTACTTCCTTCAAAAATAATCTATTGGTGAGAGGAATTGTTGGCTCAGAATCTTTTTTTAGAGGCGGATTCTCAATGAATGGCGGTGTAATCAATACTTCTACTGTTGACAATAAGCCTTCCTTTATCGACATTTTTTACAAAGGAAAGAAAAGAGTTACACTGAAAAGTAATGGATTTCGAATTGCAAATGGAGTTGCTTCTTCATCGAACATAGAATTTACAATGTTCCTCGACAGCGGTAAAACAATCAGTCATCCTGCAACTACGGTCAAATTCATTTTTAAAGAAAATCGATTGATTGTAACCCGTGGCGACGATGGATTGATGAGGGGCTCTTTTGCTGATGATTATCACAACATGAGCATTGATGTAGAGCAATTAAAGTGGAAAATTGATGAGCCATTTGTTGATTTTGACAATCTCAACGACGACAAAGCGGTGAAGTTTGAATCGAATGATTTCTTCCGAAACATGATTTATGAAAAGTGGCAAGGTCCACTGAAATATAATCCGTTGGAACAATTGTATGCTTACTATAACCGACTCGCTCCAGATCCAGTTTCAGATCGATTAGAAAAAGAAATCAAAGCCCTTTATGCCAATAAAAATGCCGATAAACTAATGCTTCAGGCAAAACTTAAAGAGCTCACAGATAGACGTGCAGCGGCAAAAAAATCAATTGATTTCAAAACGCGTTCTAAATTTACCTTAGACGATTATTGTGCTTATTGGAAGTTAGAACCTAACAACGCAAAACATTTGTTCATTGCCCTTCATGATGACGGTTTTGTAAATTATAATTTTAAAAATGATTCCATTACCATCAATCGCAAAGTGTTTAAATACAATTTGATGCATAAAAAAGCTGTCGATTATGATGTGATCCGCTTGAATTCGGTGATCGCAGCAAAGCCCAATGCCACATTGAATTTGTTAAGCCAAGAAATGACGATTGAAGGCGTTAGAAGTTGTTTTTTTTCCGATTCCCAAAACGTAAGTGTTAAGCCATTTGATCAAACAGTGGTTTTAACCAACGACAGAAATTTGAGATTTGGTGGTATGGTGCGTGCAGGCCGATTCGATTTTTATGGGCAGCGTTTCAACTTCAACTATTCCCGCTTTCAAATTGATTTCGCAAATATTGATTCCATGCAAATGTTCTTCCCCGATGAATCAGGGCAAAGATTGATTCCAATCAAGTCTGTTTTAAGAAATATTGGAGGGACATTGTACATCGATAAACCAAATAATAAGTCGGGAAATATCAATTATCCAGAGTATCCAATTTTTACATCGAATAAAGGAAGCGATATCCTATATGACAAACCCAGTATTCATGGCGGTCAATACAAAGGCGATGTTTTCAAATTTGTAGTTGATCCATTTACCATTGATAGCTTAGACAATTTTACGATTCAAGGTTTGCGCTTTGATGGTATGTTTTATTCAGATGGAATTTTTCCTGATTTTAGACATTATGCATATATTCAACCTGATTATTCTTTGGGTTTTGTGAAGCACACTCCGGGCGCCTACCCAATGTATCGCGGAAAGGGCAGAGGAGATATGACAATGAACCTGAGCGAAATGGGTTTTTACGGTGAAACTGGCGAAATTAATTATGAAACCAGTGTCACCAAATTTGATAAAATCTTACTCCTTCCGAAACAAGCCAAAGGTGAGATTAAATCATATGATTTATTAGAAAATGCCAAATATCCGGAAATACATGCAGTTAACGCAACTTTGAATTGGCTGCCGTATGATGATAAATTCGCCATTACCCAAGGTAAAACACCAATTAAAATGTTCAATTTTGGGTACGACTTTGAGGGAATGATCACCCAAAGTCCCTCAAAAGTAATTGGAGATGGGTTGTTGAAATGGGATCTCGCAACATTTAAAAGTAAAGAAATGGTGTTTGCGCCTAAAAAAGCCAAAGCCGAGGTAGGTGAACTAACAATTTTTACTGCTGACTCGACAAAAATTGCCTTCAATTCAAAGAATATTCACGGTACCATGGATTTCTCAAAACGAATCGGCGAATTTGCAACCAATGAAACCGGACAAATTACAAATTTCCCTTTCAATCGATATCAAACCAACCTTAGCGACTATAAATGGGATATGGATGGACAAACCATTGAAGCCCGCGTTGGTGCAGGGATGGGTGGTATTACTCCGGAATTCTTGAGCACCAATGTTACGCAAGATTCTTTAAAGTTTGAATCTCCCAAAGCTGTATATAGTTTGAAGGATTATACGCTTAAAGCCGAACGCATTCCTTATATTGATATTGCGGATTCACGCTTGTTCTTGAAGGATGGTAAAGTTACAATTCGCGAAAATGCGAACATGGATGAACTCGATAGTACAAAACTTATTGCCAATAGAGATGACAAATTCCATGAAATTTACCGATTAAAAATTAAAATACATGGTAGGAATAGAGTCCGCGGTTCTGGATTTTATCAGTACGTCGACAAATTGGCGAAACGACAAGAATTTTTACTCGATAGTGTCATTGTAAATAAAGCGAAACACATCGAAGGAATTGGTAAAATTGAGGAGGAAAAAGGATTTACGTTGGACAAAAAGATTGGTTATAAAGGGATAGCACAAATTGAAAGTGATGAGCAATTGATTAAATTCTCTGGTTATGTAAAACCATTGCATACTTTTACCAATGTTCTGCCATCTGCTTGGTTACAATTTAAAAATTACGTCGATCCCAAAGATGTAGTGATTCCTTTATCCAACCCTCGCGACAAACTAAATACCAAACAGTTCGTTGGTTTGTTTATTGCAAATGACTCATCGCATGTGTACCCATTGATGTTTTCTGCTCGTAGGAGATACAGCGACAATGATGTGTCGAATGATACGGGTATTATGTATTTCGATCATGAAAAAGAGAGCTTCATGATTGGATCAGAAGACAAACTAAGAAATGGAGGAACAAAAGGTAGTTTCATTCAATTCAATGAAAAAGATCACAGCATTCATGCTGAGGGACCAATGGACT
>CAZYBT010000008.1:0-51501 GCA_964645755.1 uncultured Rhizobium sp. | reverse complement strand
AACCTGGCTGGCGGCCCAGCCGGTGAACCAACGGTATACAATGATGGGTTTTACCGCCTTGCCAAATTCGCGATACATACCAATGCAATGTTTGTAATGGTTGGTGAAGTCCGTTTTTTGAAGGAATTTCAACCAGTCGAAGTGAATGGGTTCTTCCGTGCTTTCGTCGAGGGCAATGTCAACCCTGCGGTGGATGCGGTCAATCGGAAAATGTTGAATGTTTTCAGCCTTGATTTCGCGACCAACTTGTATCCCCACCAAATAATAACGGTCGTCAAAAGTGCGAACTTGAAATGGATAAACCCTCCTGTAAACGATGTCCTCATCGCTATGTTCTACAGCACCTTGGGTGACTTTGTAGTAGTTAAATTCGATGGCCACTTGCTTGTGAATGCATCCCAAAATATCAACAATGCGTTGAATTTGCATGGGTTTCAATTTTTGTGCATTATTTCCAATGCCCCAACTGAGTTGTTTTATTTCGGCTTCGTTGAGTTTGTGCACTTGAATCAGGTTGTTCAGCAGGGCACTTACCGCCGGAAACTGCTCATAAGGTTGGAGAATTGAAAATAATAGGGGAAGGGTGCCTCGTTCGTTGTCTTTCAAACTGTGAATACTAAATTCATTGTCGTTTTGAAGGGTGTATTTCCCTTCTATTAATTTGATTGACAATCGATTGTTATTAAGTCCTTCCGTGCGAAGAAAGTGCAAATCTTCCCTCAGCATTCTTGTTTTTATGGGGGACAATTTTTCGGAAATCACCGTTTTCAACTCCTCGAAGGTGGGTTGCTGTCCCTCCCTAAGCAAATTTTGAATAAACTGAAGTCGCTCAATCCTCGATAAGTGCATATCACAAATATAGTGCAATATTTTATTGCATTTGTGCATTATTTCTTTGATGGACATTGACTGAATTTTGCATCAACAAAAACAGTAAAACTATGGACAACAGAGCAACAGCAATGAATTATTTGGCGCTTCGTCAAACCATCCAAGGAAAAATGATTGTCATTGGAAACGCGCCAGCGGAAACCGAACAAGAAGAAAATAAAGTTTGCAGGATCATCCAGGGAGCACCCGTTTATCACATTTCATCGGCCTATTTAAACTTTGACCGGTTATTTATGGGAACCACGCCTCCGAAGTTGTGGGCGAGTTTTTATCATCCATTTTTAATGATGGGGATGCCCGACATCGGCGGTGAAGTGAAGATTTACATCGACACGCGTTTTGAGGGATATTACGTCATGACAGCCGCCGTAAAACTCGACGCATGGGCCAACGGCACAAGCAAGAGGGCCTTAGACGTGGTATGTTGGACCCCCAAACAACCCACCGACACCATTGCCATTGCAGGTCAACGTCTCATCCGTTCTCTCATCTACAACATGGACGGCCTCGACGACAACGAAACCACCAATCCCATTTTCGAAAACGAAAACTGGCAAGACGAATGGAATCCAAGTACCAACATTTTAGGTGCGTTTATTGAGGTTAGGGGGGAGGGATTGGCAAAATGAAACCTTCAATTTAATAATCGTCTTCTATCAATTTCGGCTTTAATGGCAATGATCATGGATGCATTATATTGAAAGCGTTGATTGAAATAAATTTTGAGCAATTCTTCATCTGTTTTGTTTCTGGTTAATTCGGTCCATTTATCGCTTTCTGAAATTGCAACGTTTTTTCTTTGTTGTTTTACTTTTTCTATTAAAAAATCAATTTCACTAATTCTAGATTTTCTCTCATATTCATCGATTTTACCACATGTAAATAATTCTTTAATTTTTAATTTTGCTATGTAATTTTTAATTTCATCTTTCCGAATAATTAACTCATAATTACAATGTGCGCATTTCAGTCTATACGGAGCCATTATTAAAGGTATTACAGGAATAAAAAAGATATTAATGTGTCTATCAATCCTCAATAAATTCCAATCAGAAATTTTCAAACAATAAGGACATTCAAATGTATCAACAATTCCCAATAAAACCGGGGTTTCTTTAAGCGTAAAGTGAATCATGGTCTAACAAATTAAGCAAAAAAAAATATTTGACAACATTGAGGGCGTAATTTATGAAGAATTTTAAATTTTGTCGATAACTTATAAAGCATTCCATTTCAGCATTCACTAACTTGTACCTCATTTTGTATGGATCCCTTGTTGCAAAAAACCTTTCGGAAAGAATATTTAAAGATGGCTAGGCCCGTGCCGAAATTTAGGATTAAAACGCTGAAGGATTACTATTCGTATAGAGATGATCTCCTTGATTATCAATACAACGAAAGGGTAATGCTCGATTTGATTCAATTGAATTTGGACTGCTTTGATGTTCCTAAAAGAATCGATAGACATGGAATGCTCAAGATTACCATCAATTGTATAATTGACAATGTCCCGAATTTTCGGTTTAGTAGAATTTTCGAAACTGAATTAAAGGCTAAGCCTTCACAAGCAGTGAAAAATGGGATTTTTCAAATATTTCAACGGATTACCACGGATCAGGTGCATCTTGTTGTAAATGAAAAGAATAGCAAAGGTGTGTACTGGTTTTATGTTAATTTTCTAACCAAAGTTAAATTAGATCATGAACAGTGGGATTGGGTGTTGGCGCAAGCTATAGAAAATGAATACGTTCGACCACTTGTTGAAACGACAACTGTCCCTCATGAAAATATTGCGAAATGGGTTGAACAACACGCTCAATTGGATTTCGTTACGGCACAAAGAGCCCGTTACACCGCCCATTTGATAGATTGGAATCAAGATTTTGAATTGACAAATGAGCAAATTTTGATGGACTGCGACCGTTTGAATATGATGGATCAAGCGCATATCGACAATATTATTGATGCCTATAATCAGCAAAAATTATTGGATAGTATTTGGGAGTCTGATGATCAGACAGATTTATTAGATGATTTCAATAAGGTTCCATATTTTGAATATTCTAAGGATGGAATTCTTAAAAATCGCGGTTACCGGAAAATGAGTCCAGAGGAAGAGGAGGAGGAATATTCTTTGAAAAGATGCAGGAGTTTTTCGGAAAAGTATGGGAATCAACAAAAGTCGGATTTCTGCGGTTTTCATTTGAATTACTGCTTTTTACCGCATTCGCGTCGATTATATCCTGTTCCAATAAAAACAGAAAAAGTGGGTCGTGTGTTTTTCCCAGACTTTGAAGCCGCACGAAAATTACTAGAATCAAACATTGATTTGGTGAAAGCTAAATACATGCTTTGGGCTATCGCTGAATCGCGATTAACAGATGCTGCGAAGGCAAAATTAATGAAGAAATATTGGCACGAAGATTTGGCAAAAACTTGGTTGCACATTGCCAAAGTAAAGAAAAATGCAGAAATGCTGAAAGGATTGATTTAAAATCAGATGAAAAAGAAACCAATCACCCGAGAGTTGCTGGAAAATCTTCCCTTAGAAAAAATCGTGTATGCCGAATACGGGGAATTGGGTGCCATGGGCGCCCAAGGAAAAGTATATTGCTATGTTATTGAAAATGATGAACTTGTTCAATACTACACTGATATAAATGAACACGATGAAGACTTGTTTTTTGAATTTGTAGAATTATTCAACAAACACACCGACACCACTTACTATCACTACATTGCGATGAACAAAAATGTGCCTCAACTTGAAAATCACATCCATTTTTATGGCATTTATGGCAGTTTAGGAAATCATGTTATGTTCAATCGGCATTTGCCAATTTCTTTTACAGATACTGGCTATTTTATTGAGATTAACAACAAAAGGTTTGAGTTCAATTCATGCATGTACTACATTTATGACGTTGTAAAGCCCCAAATCATGAAGGTATATGAGTTTTTGGGAAATGGGGTGGGTAAATGTGAGGTGTGAATGTATTATAATACTCCCTAAAAATTGGACCAGAAGTTTAGTTAAAAAAACACTTAATTTGACTAAACAATATGACCAAACAAACCCGACGCAAATTCACACCTGAATTCAAGGCAAAAGTTGCCCATGAGGCGGCGAAAGAACAACTAACATTAGCACAGTTGTCACAAAAATTCGAGGTTAACGCCGTAACAATTTCTAAATGGAAATCAGAGTTAATAACCAACATGGCTGCTGCTTTTTCCAACGTAAAGGAAACTGAAAACAGTGAGCCAGAGGTGCCAGTAGAGAAGCTTTATGCCCAAATTGGCAAGCTCAAAGTGGAGCTAGACTTTTTAAAAAAAAGTGCCAAGAAATTGGGGATACCCGAGAACGAATGGAAGCCATAAAATTAAAGCGAAGTGCCATTTCATTGCGCCGACAATGTGAATTGTTATGTGTTCCTCCTAGTTCACTTTACTATGCGCCTATTCCTGAAAAACCTGAGAATCTCAAGATGATGTCTCTGATGGATCAACATCTTACATCTCATCCAACATAGGGCGTTTTATCAATGGATGAATGGCTTCAAGAACATGGTTACCCAGTAGGTCCCAAGCGTATTAGACGGATGTTTAAACTGATGGGGCATGAAACTATATATCGAAGAAAAAATCTTACTAAAGGTGCTCTCAAAGCATACATCAAACCCTATTTGTTGCGTGGCTTAAAAATTGAGCGAGCCAACCAAGTGTGGTGCACCGATATCACATACATCCCCATGTCTAAAGGATTTATGTACATGACCGCCATCATTGATGTTTACAGCAGAAAAATCATGGGCTGGGGCATCAGTAACTCGATGAGCAAGCAATGGTGTATGGATGTATTGGAAAATGCAATTGCAAAACATGGTGTTCCTGAAATCATCAATTCAGACCAAGGATCACAGTACACCAGTCCTACTTGGACGAACTATTTGGAAGGTCAAGAATTCAAAATATCGATGGATGGAAAAGGCAGAGCCACAGATAATATTTGGATTGAAAGGTTCTGGAAAACCATCAAATACAACCATATTTATCTGAACCCTTGCGATACAGGTCTTGAACTATTTGAAGGAGTTCAGACCTATATCGAGTATTATCATCAGAAAAAACATCAAAGTATTGGAATGAAACCAAATGACGCTTATCATAAATCTTTAAACAAAAATGCTGCTTAATTCAATTTTAAATATTAACTTAGCAATACTAAACTTTGGTCCAACAACTGGGGAGTATTATAAAACGCTTAAAATATGTAAAGTGAAACGCTTAAAATATGTAAAGTGAAACGCTTAAAATATGTAAAGTATGTTTAATGAGCACATAAAGTGATTGTTAAAATTACTCAGAAATTAGCTTCATCTAAGTTTGTCAAAATTCTAATATCGGATCTTCAAAATATACCCAATTTCGATACTCGAAGAGAATAAACCAGTAAATAAATTAAAGCCCATGTTGATGGGTTTTGACAGTGGATAAACGCGTCGGAATTTTAGGAAAAATTAACAATTCCCTAAAATTGTTTTGTGAGGGTATAGTACTCGATGTTTTTTTGGAGTTGGTACAATGTTTTAGGGATTTTACAAATAGTCATGTCATGTAATGAAAATGGTCATTGGTATTATTCAATTGAAAGCTGTAAATTTGTATATTATTCACCATGAGCTCAGTACCGTATGTAAAATATAATCATGACCAAATTGAGAAAATTGGTTATACTATTGTTTACTTGGCTGAGAAGATTGAATATCTTTCAAAAACCAAATTATTAAAGTTACTTTACATTTTGGATGAGATATCTATCAAAAAAAGTGGTATTCCATTGTTGAATTTAAAGTATAAAGTTTGGAAATTTGGTCCAGTTTCTGAGGAATTGTTTGTTGAATTATCTTCAGAGATTACATTGTTGGATAAATTTATTTCAGTTGATTCAGATAAAAAAGAAAGTTATATTGTCTCTAAGATAACTTTTTGTGAAGATGAATTTTCCGAAAACGAAATTGAGTTAATGGACTATGTTGTGGAGAAGTATGGCAATAGAACTGCAAAAGAATTGGTTGGATACACTCATCGTGTAAATTCTCCATGGTTCAATACTGCCAAAGAAAATTCTGTTTTGGAATTGTTGGAAAATGAATCGATCAACAATACTGAATATCTGATAGATATGAGTATGATTATTGCCCATGATGAACGAAAATTAAAAATTTATTCTGATTACATTGAATCTCACTGATTATGTTGGATATCAGGAACATAATCCGTTTTGATCCATTTTATTTCAAAAATGGGAATACTGCTAAACCGAAATATTTTCTTGTATTAAATCTATCAGATAACAAAACTATTTTGGCTTCCTTGCCAACCCGAAAAGATACAATACCCCAAGATAGTTTAACTAAAATTGGATGCATTGATATTCCTGATATTAATTTGAACTGTTTTGTAATTTCCGAAAATGAAATGGTAACAGAATGTGGTAAAAAATTTGATTTTAAAACACATCTATACGGTCATCAAATAGATGATTATTCTGTAGACATGATGAATGAAATTTATCCTAATGAAGGCAGTGATTTCGAAATTTGGGGCAAAATGAAACTCGAAATTTTTAATGAATTAATTACGTGCTTTCAAAATTCTAAATCTGTAAAATGGAAATATCGAAAGCAATTACAAATATTAAGTAAGTAAAAAAATATTGAATAAGATGTGAATTGAGGGATTTTTGGAAACCAATATCCCTCAATTCCTTAAAATTGTTTTGTGAGGGTATAGTACTCGATGTTTTTTTGGAGTTGGTACAATGGAAGCGTCTGCATGTAAGAAATCACTTCTGATTCATTTAGCCCTTTGAATATGAGGATAGCACCGTTACCTTGTCTTAAAATAAATTTTCTAAAATTCCTTCGGCTTTCCAGAGAATACGCAGTGGTTGTGACGTAAAATCTATGAGGTATCCCTTTTACGGACTTACCAAATTGATGCTCACATTGAAATACAATGGGTTGGTCAACTTATTTTGCATTACATAAGGCTCTTTTGAAAGCAATCCGAAAGCTCGTAATATTTCATTTCCATTGCTCAAACGATCAACATCGTAACGATAATTGATTCTGTAGCCAGCTTGAACCGACATCCACAGGAAGTCCTTCAACGAAAATTCATACACCAATCTTAAACGAATCTCGGCCCGTCTGATTTCTAAATCTTGGTTTCTAATGCTCTCCATTCGATAGAGCCTGTACGATTGTCCCTCCAATTCATACCCAGCAAATAACATATTCCTAGAATTGATGGTTCTTCTCACGTGTGCTCTGGCAGGAAACAAGATTTCAGAACCCCATTTATTGGCAGCGTCGGTGTAGTTGAATAAGAAAATTGGAATATAATTCAACTCTCCAGCTCTATAGGTACGCGACAATCCAAATCCCCATTGTTTTCTTTCTGAGGGACGTTTTCCGTAAATTAGAGCTGCCGAGTATTTCAAATACTTGGTTGGCATCAAATTCCAGTCATAATCGCCACTCAAGTCTGAAGACCCCTGGAACAATAAAAAATTCTTGTCGTTCAATGGCTTAAATATGGTAGTGTTAATGCCCAATGTACGCAAACCGTTGTTTCTAAGTGATTGAAGCATTGGGTTTTCTACGTACACAACAGGTTTTGTGATAACGTCGTTGTTGTTAAAGCTGTAACCGCTTTCCCAATAGTTTGCGCCTAGCTGCCAAACCAAAGAGGTTTTTGAAACTACAGGGATATTGCAGGCAAAACGCATACCACTGGTGGTTGCCGATCCGCTGTTCTCTGGGGAACCTTGATTGATATTGTTGTTAAACGTATCCAGCGTCATTTTATACGGACCTTGGATGTCGAATCCGAGGCTCACCAATTTTGCCGGGCTAAGTCCCTCAATTTTAGGAGAGCAATATCGTTTAGCCCCTTGATCCGCGAACCCAACTTCATCATACATGGAAAAATCTTCTTCCTCGGTTGATTTAGGCCCAATAGCGGTATCGGTTTGTGCAGTTAACTGCGAGCACAAAGCAAAAGAAAAGCAAGCTACAAGTGTAGCTCGCTTTAAAAATGTAGAATGCGTCATGGGTTATTTTTTCTTAACTTCTAATCGCTTCCAAATATCGGTTCTACCCAGTGCCGAAACACCAATATATCCGCGAATTTCGAGGGTGTTTTTATCGGTCATTTTGATGGTGCAGCTGTAAGTGCTGCCATTCAAAGGGTCGTAAATGGTGCCTTCATTCCATTCGTCTTTACCTGAGTAAACAAAATCCTTCAACATTCTGTATCCTTTTAACGGTACATTTTGAAGACTTGGGTCTGGGTTGTTTTTATCTGTTTTTGGTTGCTTTGTAACAGGATCGTTCGATTCTTTAAGCCAAACGATTTTTCCATAGTATTTTGCACCAATTTTTTCAACTTTTACGCGTGCTCTTCCATTAGATGGCTCCCAAACGCCAATAAGTCTATCTCCAGCGTTGTCTTGGTAAACAAATGAACTCAAAATGGTGCCGAAGAATGCAGCAATTGCAATCAGTAATAATTTTTTCATATTTGTTAATTGTGTTTTAATGTGAATTTAATTTCTCCTTTGAGTTGAATCGACTCCTCAATGTCTTTGTTGAGTCCAATGTCTAAAACAATGTAATATTGTTTTTCTTGGAAATACTTGCCTGCGTTAGACTCCGCTGAAGGCTTGAGTGAAGCTGTTTTGGATTTTGGATCCACAGGATTGATAACCCCCAACGATAACATTTTAAGTTCGGGATTGTCTGATGCCACGCTTAATACCATCGATGAAATTCCATCCAAGGAATTTGTATCAACAGAAGAAACAGTAGCTGCTGAGAGTGTAGCGTCGGTAATTTTTACACCTTCGTGATATTTATCTCCCAATAAGGCCTTTAAGTCTACAGGATAAACCAATTGAGCAGGGTTAGAGCCTTCATACAGCGGTCCTTCGAATGTAAACGTATCAATTACAGTGATTTCAGTAGATTTGTTGGAGCCATTGCATGCAAAAAATAACGGTAGCGCAAGCATTGAAATGATGAATATTTTTAATTTCATAAACGGCAATATAAGTTGAAATTTGCTTTTATTGCAAATAAATATGCCAATTCCATCAAAAAATGACTGTAAAATTCAACAAAAAAGTCTCATTTAAAATAGAATTCGCCAACGGAACAAAATTGAATGGTTTCAATTGCAGAACTCTTTTATTTGAATTTATCAAACCGCATTGAATGTACAGTTTTAAGATATTTTCCAATAAAAACATCTGGATTCGATATAAAAATGCAGCAATATTAAGATTATTGTTTATCATTGTGATATCAAATGAAAAATTACAAATGGACACTTTTTATCGTTCTTTTTTTGTGGGGATGTGGATCTAAAAATGGAAACAATGCAAGCAATGTAATTCCGGATTATACCTTGTTGAATTTTATTGAAATGTACGGCGGAAAAGGAAAAGCGGGGTATGTGCTAATGCCTACGGCCTCTCGGAGTATGAGTGCAAAGGATAGAGAGACCCTTCTAAGAGAAATTTTGAAAAACGAAGGTTGGGTTTATGTGGCCGCCTTTAATTCAAAACTTGCATACCAAGAAAGAAATTGTGATCCTTACGAGAAGCGTAAACCTGCATACAAAACGGGATTTATAGGAGTTGTCAATCAATTTGGACAATTCAGCGATTAAGGGGAGTTTGGGTTAAGCTTCAAACTCAATCATCCATTCGATTCCATATTTGTCGCGGAACATGCCAAAATAGGTGTTCCAAGGACTATCTTGTATTGGCATCTCAATTTGACCACCAATCGAAAGTCCCCCAAAAATATGATCCGCCTCTTCTCGGCTGTCGGTTTTGACCACAATTTTACTGCGATTTTCATTTTCGTTGGTTGTTCCCATAATCGCAGGAACATCGTTTCCCATGATGGAACAGCAATTTCCAATTGGCAATGAAATGTGCATGATTTTATCAAATTCCTCTTCCGGAATCGGATAACCAGCATTAACCATATCTTTAAAACGGACTACTTTCGAAAATTCACCGCCAAAAACGGATCTGTAAAATTCAAATGCCTCTAGGGCGTTTCCATTAAAATTGATGTGGGGATTGATTGTGGCCATGATTGATGTTGTTGTGAACGAATCTAAACAATTTATTTAGTTATTGGCGTAGAAAAAAAATTAAAATTCAAATTTCATTCCGCCAGTAGGGAAAATTGCCAAACCGTCGTAATAGTTTTGACCAGTCAAATAATTAAAGCTTTCATTATTTGGTATCTGTTTGTTTGATACATTTACAATATCCATAAAAATGGTGATTGCCGAAGATTTAAATTTAAAATGATAATTTGCCCTTAAATCCAAACTGTTAAAATCTGGTAACCGCAATTCATTTTTACCAATGATTTCTTTAGAATATCGCATGGACTGACTACCAGCTAATACATTTTCATGAATCAAAAAATTGTCTTTAGGTTTGCCAGTGGCATAGCGGTATCTCATGGAAAATGTGAATTTTTCGCTGGCTTTGTAACTGAGCATCAAATTAAATTGATGGGGTTGACTAAATGCAAATTGATATGTTCCATTTTCATCGTGATCGTTACGCATGGTTTCCATCCATGAATAGCTCAACTGCCCATGAAACTTTTTCAACAAGCGTTTGGTCAAGCTAATATCAAGTCCTTTGCCCGTTCCTGTTCCATTGTTGTTTTTTAAGACGGTTCCCGTAATGGGGGTCGTCACCATATTTTGGAAATCTTTGTACCAAATTTCAATGGTGAATTTTAAGTCTGCACGAATATTTCGCCTAAATCCCAAAATATACTGTGTAACCTTTTCCATTTTTAAGGTTTCTCCTTTGGGTTGATCCGCAAAATCTGAATAAACAGGATCTTGGAAATATAGGCCATACCCCCAATTGATTGATGATTTTTCACCAAAAAAATAACTACCGCTCAGTCTCGGTGAAATTGAATGTTGCTCCGAAAAACCAGTGAAATCATATCTTAGACTTGCATTTAATGAAAGTTTTTGTCCAATTATAAAGGAATAATTTGCAAACCCAGATACATTCTTGCTCCAACCACGGAATGTTGCATTTACCATCGACGGATAAATGACTTGATATTGTTCATTTTGGTTTATCACATCCGTCTTTCGGTAAACATAATTTGTGTCGTTTTGATGAAAAATACGGTCATTTTTTAATTCCAATAAGTCTGCTTCTAATCCCAAAATGAGTTTGCTGCTATTGCTGAAGTTTTTGGTGTATATGGAACGAATTCCCCATTTGTTTTCGTTATAATTTTGAGTTTGAATGTTCGATCTGTAAAATATCTCGCGATTCATTAAGTTTCCTGCACTGTCGGTTTCCGGATATGCTTTCCCAACAATCATATCCGAGGTAAACGAAGTGTAATATAGAACATGTTTTATGTAACTTTTTTTGCTCATGAGGGACATTAAATTCAATCCTAATACAACCTTATTTCTTTTGAAATTTGGCAAATACAAAAGGTTTAACTTTTTATCAGCGTAAACATTGTCAATGTCCCTCACAAAACTTTCAGGACAAATCATGGCTAAAAACGAAAGTTTGTGTTTTTGTGAAAGCTGTGTTGTAGATTTAAAAATGAGGTCTCCGTATATGGGCAATCCGATATCTTTCAAACCTATTAAATTCACCAGCCCATAGAAATTTTGATATCTGGCGGATAAGAAAATATTTGTTTTCTTATGAAATTTAATTGGGCCGTCGTAATTCAGAGTGATACCCAATAAATCTACTTGACCATCAATGATGGCATTTTTGCCATTGCCTTCTTTGATGAAAAGACCCAAAGACGAAGCGCTTCTTCGGCCGAAATCTGCACCAAAACCACCACCTTGAAATTGAGCATGATCAATGACCCTTGGAGCAAAAATGCTAAATCTTCCTCCATTGGGATCGTTGAAAAAACTATTTCCTTCTAAATGTCCAACTTCGGTTAATGGAATATCATCTACCATGTATACATTGTCTCGAACACCTTGTCCTCTAACCGAAATTGCGGAATATATTCCTCCGCTACTTGAAACACCCGGTAACATTCCAATGGCGCGAAATATATCTCCTTGCGAGCCCGGATTTAAATTGATTTCCTCCCTTGAAAAATTGTAAGTTGAAATGGGTGTGCTTCGACTGTTTTCGAATTTAAATGTTTTAATATCAACAGATTTGCTGGACTCAATTGAGCTGTTCAACAAGATTTCTCGGGATGTTGTTTTATTTTGGATAATTCGGACATCTGTGTATATTTCGGAAACATAATCTGGATGCTGCGCAATAATTGAATAAACACGAACTTCCAATGAATCAAAAACAAACTCACCGAGTGAATCAGTTTGTACACTCATTTCAGTTCCAAGGATTGAAATTACTACATGAGAAATGGGTAATCGATTATTATTGTCAACGATTTTTCCTGAGAATTTCCCAAAATTTGCATGTTGTGCATTGGCATCACCAAAAATAAAAAATGCAACAAATATGAATATATAGATAGGCGATTTCACGGTTCGCAAAACTACACCGTGAAGTGTTTTTAAAAATTGATTTATGTCAATTTTTAGAGCTTATTTCTGTCTGGAAAAAGTTTCATGAGAAATACCCAGATAAGAAGCAATGAGCTTGTCTGTTAATTTTAAAAAGAATTCAGGTTTGTATTTTCTAAGCCATTCGATTTTCTCCTTGGAGTTCATGGTTGTAAATGATGTGATTCTCATCATTGACTCAGAGAATTTTTGTTCGATAATTTTCATATATGCTTCAGCAAATTTGGGAACTTTCACTATGAATTGATCAAAAGAATCTTTACTGAGTATATGAATCGTTGAACCTTTTTTTACACGGATGTTGAGCATTGACGATGATTCCGTTTTGAAGCTATTGATGTCTGTAAACCATTGATTATCGATCACGATATCAATAGTAATCTCATTTTGTAATTTATCAGAAGTAGTCACATGCAACATTCCAGTTTCTACAAAAAAAACTGATTTACAAATTTCACCTTCTTTCATAATGAAATCATCATTTGAGTAGGTCACTTTTTTAAATTGAACCAAAACATCGTCTAAGAAATCCGGATTCTCGCCGACAATCTGAATTATGTTATCTTTTAGTGTTGTCATTTTTATTGTACCAAGCAATTGAAAACTTCTTTTTTTACAATCTCACTTCTTTCTAATCGGAATCCTGAAACATAGGTTGCCAATCAAGGTTTTCTTCTCACTGTTTATAATTTTTTGGTGTATTTATCAACTTTAATTCAGCACGCCAAATTTACCATCGTTAAAATCTTCGAAGGCTTGAATCAATTCTTCTCTGGTATTCATTACAAATGGGCCATGTGCTGCAATTGGTTCTAAAATTGGTTCTCCACTCAATACCAATACAATACAATCTTCACTGGCTGTAACTTCAAACGATTCTCCGTCGTTGGCCATCAAGATGAAATGGTTTGTGGGGATGTTATTGGATTGATTCACAGATATTTGTCCCTCAATAACAACCATACAAGTATTGAAGTTTTTAGGGAAATTCATAGGTGCCAAACCGCCTTTTTTAAGCTTCAAGTTGTACATGTGCATTGGGGTGAAGGTGGTTGCTGCGCCTTGAATTCCTTGATAATTTCCAGCAATAATTTCAATTTCACCAAGCTGATTTTCGAGTGTAAAACAACCCATGTTTTTGTTCTCAATGGATTGATATTTTGGTGGACTCATTTTGTCTTTTGCGGGGAGATTGACCCACAGCTGCACCATTTGAAATTCACCACCTGTTTTGCTCCATTCTTTTTCATGGAATTCTTTGTGTAAAACACCACTGGCAGCCGTCATCCATTGAACATCACCTTCGCCAATAACACCGCCACCGCCACTGCTGTCGTGGTGTTCAACCCTACCTTTGTATGCAATTGTCACGGTTTCAAAACCTCGATGTGGATGAACGCCAACGCCACGTGGGGTTGCCGACGGAGAAAAATAGTGTTTCGAATTGTAATCCATCATGATAATAGGATTCATGCGTTGCATGCTCAATTGATATACACTGGGTATGAAATTGTGTACCCTAAATCCGTCCCCCACAAAATGCGGTTCTGCGGGACTCACCACCAATTCAACGGTTCTTTGTGTCATTTTAATTCGATTTTAAAGGAAAAGTCCGATGTTTTGCCTTTCTTCAAAGATACAACAATTCAAGGGTGAATTGTTTGGCGAAAAATGCAAAAAATTATTTATCCGTTTAAGGATAATCCGTAAAATTCATCTTGTATTTGTCAATAATCACTCCAATTTTCAACTAAATTGCGGGCATGAAAAAAATACAATTCGTTATCTATTTTATTGGTGCAGTGTTCTTAACATCATGTGGAAGCCTTTGTAAGTATACAGATACACAGGGCTTTGGTGGAGGTCACTGCGGAAAAATGGTAATAACGGGTGAGAAAATATTGAAGGATAAAAATGAAATATGTTTAAATAATTCGGTTACGAATGATCAACCAGTTGGTGAGGAAAGAAAAGACAGCAATCTAAAACATTATTTGATACAAAAGATTGCATCGAATAAAACTTTTGAAGCAGATGGCGAATTTCAGAAAAAGGATTTAACCCTTTTGGTAGAAAAAACCTCAGGTAATGAAATTTTTAAATCTGTTGGCTCTAAGTCAAAATTGAAATTTCCAAATTTAAAGCATGTCAAACAGAAAGCAAAGAGAGTATTTAAAAGTGATTCAGATGTGGGTGTCGGTGCGATAATTTCATTGATTTTGGGGCTTTTGGGTGTGTTGGTCGGTTTTTTTATTCTTGTAGCTGGCGGCAATAGCGGTAATTATTATGCGGTTGCCATGTTAGGGGGTTTGATCCTCATTGCTTCAATGATTTTATTCATGTTTGGTATGTATAAATTGAGTTATCATCATTTGGGAACATGGGGTAAGATCGGTTTTTGGTTAACGGCATTAGCCCCCATAACCCTAGGAATGGGCGCCATCATTGGAATTCCGTTATGGATTATAGGTTGGATTCGGGGAGTGTAATTTCCCCCAAAACCAGTGTTGTTTCTCGTTGTGAAACATGAGGTGAGGTAAATGCTTTAAAATTAATCCATTGGGATTTTTTAGAAAAATTACACCCAATTATGGTGTTTTTGTGCCTGATTATTGATTGTGAAACTTAGTAATTGCTCAAGGCCATGATTTGATCATTTCAAATTTCATTTCAATGACATTCCACCGGAGGAGTTTGATGCGCAAAATGTGCTGTGATAAAACACTTTGATGCAACAGAAAATGCATGTGCCCGTCGGGAATGGGTTCAATGCAGGAGTAATCCGTTTCTACAGCAAAACCTGGATAATGGAAGAAAATGGGGAGTCGATCTTTTTCCCTATCTATAAAATCGAGAATTGAAACCCTGTCCACCAACCAAAATGGGTAGTGGAAAGGGATTTCTAATTCTTTGGAATTGTCATCAATGAGCATTTTCATTTTGAAATTGCCATATTCCGGGTCGAAAATATACCCAAAAAAACTTCTTTGGGTTGGATCAAGCGATGTTAAATGCAATGGTCTTCTATTACTCATAATGAATGTTTCTCTCTTTTATTGATTTCATATTCCAAGGCTGATTTCTGTGCTTGAATGAAAACGTTGAAGTACTTTGTCTGACTATATATGACTCTCAGTAAATGCAGCTGATAATCTGAACACTTTTCCAAAATTTCAAGATATTGGTTTCGGAATTCCTCATAGTTTACATATTGATTGTTGTTATTTACATGAGATACCCCTTGAATGGAATTCAAAAGGTTTTTCAATTCTTCATCGTGGTTGCATTCATTTTTCATGGATTTTCTATCCCACAATAGTTTCTCAAAGCGGTAATTTTATCAGAATCAATCACTTCCCAAGGGTAGTTTTCATTGCCAAAATGACCGTAGCTTGCTGTTGGTGCATAAATAGGCTGTTTTAATTTCAATACTCGGATGATGTCATTGGGTTTTACAGGGAAAATTTGAGGGACAATTTCGTGTAATAACTCCAAGTCTACCACTTCCGTTCCAGCCGTATCAATAAAAATAGAGGTGGGTTCAGCAACTCCAATGGCATAAGACAATTGCACAGTGCATCGATCTACCAATCCTGCTGCCACCAAGTGTTTGGCAATATAGCGTGCTGCATAATTGGCACTTCGGTCTACCTTACTTGGGTCTTTCCCTGAAAAGGCACCGCCACCGTGAGGTGCGCTACCCCCATAAGAATCTACGATGATTTTTCTGCCAGTGAGTCCAGTATCGCCAAACGGTCCACCAATGGTAAAACTTCCAGATGGATTGATCAGATATATTGGGGAAGCATTGATGTCTAAATCCTTTAAAATTGGTTCTACAACTTTTTGAATGATTGTTTTGCGAATGGTATGTTGGTCAACATCTTCGGAGTGTTGAGTGGAAACCACTATTTTTTCGATGGAAACAGGTTTCCCATTTTCGTATTTGGCAGTGACTTGAGATTTTGCATCGGGCCTCAACCAAGCAATTCCGCCATTGTCCCTCAAAACATGAAGCGATTTTACAATTTTATGGGCTAGTGAAATGGGCAGTGGCATCAATTCGGGTGTTTCATTGCAGGCATATCCGAACATTATGCCTTGATCACCAACGCCACCATCGGAAACAGAATGGGCAATTTCGGGACTTTGTGCATGGATGTGGTTGTTGTAAGTGGCTGTTTTCCAGTCGAAACCAACGCTTATGTCGTTGTACCCAATTTTTTCAAGCACATGTTTGGCAATTGCAATTTCATCGAACTTGAAGGTGGACGTGATTTCGCCTGCAATGACCAGTTGGTTGTTGCAGATGAGGGTTTCGCATGCCACTTTTGCATGCGGGTCAACTAGGAGATAGGCATCGAGAATTGCATCTGAAATTTGATCGGCAACTTTGTCGGGGTGTCCCGCAGAAACAGATTCGCTAGTAAAGAGATAATTGTGTTTTTTCATGATATTTTGAGTTTAAGTTTTTGCTGAGGAAGCACGAAAAACTCAAAATGGCCTGTTGCGAAAATGCCAAAACACAAAATAGCACGGTAAAAAACTCGATGGTGAAATCGATGTTCAAAACACTGCAATGTAGAAAGATTGTTTTCATTTCCCTTTGTTTTTGACGTTTTGTCCGCATCATTTTACCACCGTAGCAGGGTTAGTGCTCGGTTGGTGACCTTTTGGTCTCGTGATACTGCTGCAAATTTAATGTGAATTTTTGGATAATCTCCAAATATTTTTTGATATATTTTTTAAGGTATTGAATATGAAGTGTTTGTAAAAAAAAAGACTCCCGTTTTGGCAGGAGTCTTTTTTAAGGAATTGTCTTATCGTTTATTCAATGATGATGTTCTTTTGGAAAATCGTATTGTCTTTGCAATAAACTGCAGGTGAAGTTGTTTTATATCCCATGCTCAAATCTGAGGTCTGAATCACATTGCCATCTAAAAAGTATTCCAGCTTAACAGTTCTGCAAACTTTGTCGTAATAGTTTAATAATTTTACTTGGACCAAAATGTTTTGTTTTTTTGTAACTAAAAAATAATCTGAGGTCATTTCAGATAAGGCTGAAGTCACAGAGTTACTGAACCATTCTTTCGTGTAATTTCCAACAGTTAGTTCGAAATTGTTGCTTCCATTAACGCTACTTCCCGATTGGAGAGCTGGACTCACTGTTGCACGAACATAAAATTTGCCATATTCGGGCTCTACATTTTGCTTCACAATGACTTGTGATTCTTTTGCACAACCAACGATAACAAGGGTTAAAATCAAAGCAGCTGAAAGCTTGGTTAAAAGATTTTTCATGTGGCGAAAATAGGTTTTTCTCACTTATTTTTTATCGTTTTGATTTTTTTTCAACATTTCTATGTCATTTTTGAGTTCTTTAAGCAGTTTAATTTCCTCAGAGTCTTTTTCTTCTTTGGCGAGCGAATTCATTTGATCAATAAATACACTGTTGATCAATGAAAGTCCTAAAATGCTGCCCGTAAAGACAATAAAAACAAAGTAAAACTTTGCAAATGATGTAAAAAGGGGACTCGCATTTTCCTTGACTGCATTGACAACATCAGAGAAACCATCCCCCGAAAAAATTTTGAAAATGGTATAAAAGCTTTCGAAGGCATTTGCAAAATATTCAGGTGCATAGCGTTTAAATAAACTCAATGAAACCAATGAAATGATGGTGGTGTAAACAAAAAACGAAAACATAATAAACCCAACGCCTTTGAATGCTTTAAACATTTGTTCGCTGATTCTTTTGCCATTTGGAATGTATTCAATGATACGCAATAGTTTGAAAATTCTCAGCGAACGCAAAACAGTAAATCCTGCAAACATTTCTAAATTATGCACGAACAAAGCGCCTAAACTAGGGAGTGACAATAAAATAGAAAAGAAATCAATTTTATTCCAATGATCTTTGAAATAATGATGTAATTTTTTTGATTTAAAATTGTTGATTTTAATGATAATCTCCATGCAAAAAAACAAAGTGAACAAAGAATCAATGATATCCAAAGCAAAATAGTATGGGCCAAATGTTTCAAAAGAATGCAGGTAAATCACCAAAACATTGAGAAGAATGAGGATGTAAATGATTCGATCGTTAAAAACTATTTTTTTCATGTCTTTATGTCAATAGCGTAAATTCAAATATATGGTTATCGTTAAAAACATTGACCAAAAATATTTCATACTTTCATTCATGAGATTCAAATTTTTGTGTTACATTGCTTCACGAATATGATGAATATCAATAGATTTATTTTTAAAGCGATTTTGGTTGCGCTTGGTTTGTCGAGCTGCTCAGTTTATTACACAACCTCCCAAGTAGATCACTCACTTAAAAATTCAATCAACCAAGCATTCAATAGCATCGGCGGATTGGAAAGTCAAATTGTGAATTTTCAAACAAAATATAAAGAGATTCAATGCAATCAAAAAACACCAGAAATGCAAAATGCTGACCGGATGTTTCAAGATGTAAATGCTGATTTATCTAATATTAACAATCAAAAAGCAGATTTAAATCAGGAATATACTCAATTTCAGAGTTACACTCAAGGTAAGGACAAGATTATTTCTGGAACCCCTGAATATGAAAAACTCAAAGCTACCCGCAACAACATCAAGTCTAAAATGGAAACATTGCAATCAAGTTGCAATCAGTTGGTTTCGAAAACATCAGCAGCGAATGATTATATTTCTAAAAATGTAGTGCCAAAGATTCAAATGGTAAACGTTAACGATTACAAAATTAAATTTGAAAAATCAATCGTGGATTTAAATCATAAAATTGATGTTTTCCATCAACAATTGACAGAATTTCAATTGGGCGCCCAAAAGTTCGCGAGTGAAAATCCCAATAAAAATGTTGAATTGCCAAAGCTGATAGATCAAGAAATGAATCAGTTGAATGCATTGTCGATGCAATTAGATAAAACCAAGGGCGATTTACAATTGGCATATAATGATTTCATTACAAAAACACAAGGCAGAAACTTTATTGCTTCCTGCAGCAATGAATGGCAAATGATGCAAGACACAGAAAAGTCTTTGGTGAAATGTCAAGATAATCTCAATACAATTTCAAATAACGTGCAGGCTTCAGCCAATAAAATTCAAAATGCAGTGAAAAAATAACGATTTAAAAATGTTGCACAATCATCCAATAAAGGGGCATTCCGATTGTGATATTAAACGGAAATGTTACCCCCAAGGCCATCGGTAAATATAAACCAGGATCGGCTTTTGGCGCAGCTAGTTTCATGGCTGCCGGCACAGCAATATAAGAAGCACTCGCTGCTAAAATTGCAAAAACAAACCGGTTTGCAATATCGTGTGTGACAATTTGGCTTGTCCATGCCACCAAACTTCCATTAAAAGCAGGGACGACAACAGCAAAAACACTAACATACCAACCATATTTTCTAAAAGCTCCAATTCTTCTTGCGGTAACCATGCCCATTTCGAGTAGGAATATGGCCAAAAAACCCTTGAAAATATCGTTCGTAAAGGGTTTTATCCCTTCTGCTTGCTTCGCATCAGCAATAAGGCCAATCACCAAGCTGCCAAGGATCATCAAAACACTACCATTTGTGAATGAATGCTGTATGATGTTTTTTAAATTGATTATGGGGGACATTGACTTGTCCTTTTCAAATTGCTTGAGCAATATTACCCCCACAATAATTGCGGGCGACTCCATTAAGGCCATGACCGCCACCATATGTCCCCCAGAAGAAAGCTTTTGAGCCTCTAAAAAAGAAATTGCAGCAACGAAGGTAACCGCGCTAACCGAGCCGTATGAGGCGGCTACAGCGGCAGAATCACTGGTGCTTAATCGTTTTCGTAATACAAAAAATGTGTAAAAAGGAATCAGAGATGCCAATGCCAATCCAAATATTAACGAATATATAATTTCTTTGTTGACGCCGCTGTGCGACAATTCTTGTCCGCCCTTAAATCCTATCGATAACAATAAATAGAGCGAGATGAATTTGCTCGTAGATTCTGGGATAAACAAATCGCTTTTTACCCGGGTGGCAATGATGCCAAGAATAAAAAATAAGAGGGTAGGATTGGTGAGGTTGCTGATAAGGATTTCAAATTCCATGATTAGCTATTTGCATCATTAGAATTTGAGTTAAAGTGTTGGTGAAAACTTTGTGATTTTGCGGCTAAGAGTATACTAATGACAGCAATGGCACTGAGCAATTGCGATAAAATTGGGTCGTTTGAAGTGGCGAAATAGCGATAAATTGCGAAAATGGCAAGTGTAAAAAAGAAATCGAATGCAAATTTTTGTTTCATAGCTGATAACGAATGTTCTGCAAATTTCACACGAATGTTTTATAAATTATTATTTATTGTTTTCATGTTGATTATAATGAATGTTTATGAATATGGAAAAGTGTGATTCACATATTAACTTTGAGCCGATGAAGCAATTTTTTAGTGTAGGACTTTTTTGTTTGGGTTTATTGCTCACTAATGGAGCAAAAGCGGTAGAGGAGAGCCGTTTAAAAATTGATTCTGTTGGCAATGCTACATCAAGAATATTGAGAAATAATTTGGTTGAAATTAAAATTCAACTCGACGGTATATTCGTGAATTTTGAGATAGTTTCGAAGAACAAAAAATTCAAGGTTCAAATAGCAAGTGAACAAGGGAAATTGGCATTTACCAATAAACAGTGCATCATTGCATATCAAGGAAATGTGCTCAATAAGGTATCGCACGTGATTCAAAAATCTGATTTTTTACTGATTCCTTTTGAAGATGTCAACAAACAATTGATTTTCTACAGAATACCTTTGGATTTAAAGAATGGTGAAACGCATTCAGCTCTGCCATTCTTTTTGCTCAAAGAGGCGTACTGTTTATTCAATCTCAAAACTTCAAAAATGATTGTTTATGAGGAAGCGAAAATTGAAAATATCAAAAAAGGCAAAACATCATATGTTACCAATATCAGTGTTTTTCATTTAGACAGAACCGATGATCAAAGTTACAGGGAGTTTTTTAGCCTTGAAAAGGAGGTGAAACTCTCAGCTCAAGCCGCTCCTGTGACTGTGAAAAATACCCTAATATCATTGATGCGAGATTTCTATGATAATTACACCATCAATGCATATTTCAAATAAAATATAAAGTTGAACGATTATCGTTTAAAGTTCTTCTCTTAATCCCTCTAATCTCCCTAAACCGGCTAATCTTCCTAATCCTTTTGATTATTTGCAATTTTCCATAATTTTTTTTGATATTATTAATTCCTATTTCAACTATCATATTGTGTATAATCGGAATGATTTTGGAAATATAAACCTAACCCATAGAATACTCGCTAATCCCATTAACCTTCATCATCCATACTAAGGCAACATATTGACCCAAACACTTGTCTACGTAATTGAATGTCCTTGGCCGCCCTCAAAAAAATCATTTTCTTAATTCTAGCACTTTTGACTTTTCAAATGGCCAAAAGTTCGCATGTTTTAGGTTGTGATATTACTTACAATTATATAGGGAATAAGAAATATGCTATTCAAGTGAATCTGTACCGAGATTGCAGGGGAGTGGCTTTCAAAGTTGGAGACTTTTCTTATTACCGTGCGTTTGCAACCAAAACGAGGGGTTCTTTTACCTATTACTTAAGAGCTCTCAAATTTGTAAAAATTGAAAACATATCAGAACGATGCCAGTATACTGCCATTCCATGTTCACAAACGAATACATACAATACAGGTTATGGGATAGAACGCCATGTATACGCAGATACAATTGATGTGAGTGATAGTATCACGAAATCAATGATTGCCTTAAATCGATGTTTGTTTATTCCGTGTATACGAGACAACACTTCGAGTATGTATTCTCGATTTTTTTACAGCGAAATTTCATTGTGCAATCTTTCAAGCCCTAAAATTGCTTTTAATAACAGCGGATATCATCATTCCATAAATAAATTAAAACTTGCAATTAATACAGGACAGTATTTGTCGTTTGGCGTGAATGATCCAGATTTAGATTCAATTAAATATCAGTGGACTAATTCAGTAGGTACTTATCCCAACGGATCAAATTCTTATGAAAAACGATCAAATTCTTCCTATACCTTTCAATATCCATCCTTCTCCTTATGTACTCCGGTTACAACATTCAAATGTATACCAAATCCAACCGTTTATCCTCCAAAAGGAATGTACTTAGATACAGTAACAGGAGATGTTGTATTTACTCCAACCGTAAATGGAGACGCCGTAACATTTGTAGTAGAGGCGCTGCAATATCGAAGAGATTCTATTGGGAAGTGGGTTTATCTAGGGAAAACCAGACGGGAATTTGATTATTGGACTTATACGGCTCAAAACAATTTACCACCGTTAATGACCGACAAACGAGGATATAGGGTTTGCGCGGGTCGAACATTAAACTTCGATTTTACAATAAAAGATAGCACTTGGTCTGGTTATCAAACAGCTCCTGATACTCTTACTACAAAGTTTTATGGAATTCCCAATGGGGCTCAAATTACCCTGTTACCCGGATCTTCTACCAATGAAAAAAAATATAATTTCTATTGGAATACCCAACTCAAAGATACCAATAGGGTTACATACAAACTGCGAGTTGAAATGAATGATAACGATTGTTCACAACCGGCCATTACCTACAGAACTTTCCATATTTTGGTAGATTCAAAATGCTGCGACACCTTTAAATTTCCAAGAGTAAATCCCTCAAAAAATTTCACGTCAAAAGTTGGGGATTCAATTACCATCGCTTCAGATACAATCAAAGGATACAAACAAGTTTTGCTTAAATGGATCGGAAAATCTCCGGGTTTCGATTGGGCGAATATTTTTGAAAGTAGCTCATTTCGGGGGACATTGACCAATAAATTAAAAATCCGTAAAGTCGATTTTAACCACCATGGAACTCAATTGAGGTTGACTGGGAATACCGACATTTGCCGCGATTCTGGTTCTATTTACACAGTGAAAATCGCTGATACCTGCTTTTTTGTGCATGTAGATTCTTTAGTCCATATTGATACAATCAGACACCATGTCCGCGACACTACATTTTACGAAGTATTTGACACCTTTAGAATTGTTACCCAATATATTGATTCTGTTAAGATTGTTTATAAAGATACATTGAGATTCAATGTTTATGATACAATTAGAACGAAAATCAATGATACTACGTTGGTCAGGCTTATTGTTACAGACACCGTGAGTATCTATAAGAATATTCTTGTACAAGATACTTTAAAGTTCACCATCAATGACACCATAAATTCTGGAATATTAACTGACGAATTCAGCATATATCCAGTTCCATCTAATCGAACTTTATTTTTAAAAGTTGGTGATTATCAAAAGTTTAAGGGTTTTTATGTCCGGATTTATAATGTTGTAAACGACTTGATTCAAGAAAAGTACATCATGTCTGAAAAAACAGAGTTTCAATTAGATAAATGGGGTAGTAAAGGGAATTATACACTTCATTTATTTGATGTTAATCACAAAAGGCTAGCAGTGAAAGTGATCATCTATCAATAAAGGCTGTTGAAAGTTTTACCTAATCCCTCTAATCTTCCTAATCCCTTCCTGAGGATTGCAATAATCACACAGATTTTGTATCTTTGAAATCATGAAATCTTTGAGAACTTTTTTTCTCGCGTTTTTTACATTTTTCACTTTTTCATTGTCCGCTCAAAATTATGCAGTGAATTTCGACGGGGTAGACGACTACATTGCTATTCCATCAAATATTTATTCTTCAGCGGTAACCAATTTTACCATAGAATGCTGGATAAAGCCCAATTCTGGTTCATTTAATAGTGCATATCATGGAATTATAGGATATCAACTAGGATCTACGAGTTCCGATCGAAATCCAGGTATGTGGATTAATAATGGGTATTTGCATTATGATATGTATCAACCCACAACGAATACGAGATACACAGGCAATACCAATGCTGTGATTACTCAGGATAAATGGAATCATTTAGCAATGGTGAAATCTGGAACTTCTCTATCAATATACATCAATGGAAAATTAGAAGCGAGTGCTACCGTGTCGAGTACCGTTAAAGTTATCGGGAATTATTTAATTGGCGCTATTGATAATTATTTCTCAGGTCAAATTGATGAAGTAAGATTTTGGTCTATTGCCAGAACACAGCAGCAGGTTATTTCCACAATGTTTCGTTCTCCAGCCTATAACGCCACAGGTTTGGTAGCGTATTATAAATTGAATTCTGGTTCAGGGACCACTGCTATCAATACTTGTACCAATACATCCAGTATCAACGGTACCCTCACCAAAGGTCCAACATGGAGCACGAGTAGTTCATTAACATTCTCGCCCAATTCAATGAGCCTTGGCGGTGTTTCAGATTATTTACAGGCAGACATCAGCAGTGCTGGTAGTAATAAACTCACCATGGAATGTTGGATTAAATTCAACTCACTTACAGGACAACAGAACTTTTTAGGAATGTATCAAAGCCTTGGTGCCACATCTTACTGCAGGGCGATACCCTACAAAAATTCAAGCAATTATATCGATTTTTACATTTCAAACACATCCGGAACAGCCACCAATACCACCACTTCTTTCGCTGTATCTGCTGGTACTTGGTACCACATGGCGTTTGTGTATGACAATTCAAAATCATATGTTTACATCAATGGTTCTTTGCAAGCTTCGAATACCTCTGCCGCAACCTATTCGTTGGATGGCTCTGATGTTTTAGCTGTAGGTACAGACCGTACTGGCGCAAATTTCGCCTTTAATTCGGATATCACCATTGACGAACTTCGAATTTGGTCAACAGCACGAACGGCATCTGAAATTGCTGAATACAAAGACAAATTCATCCCCGTTACCACCACAGGGTTATTGTCGTACTATTCTTTTGATCATGGGAACCCTTCCAATTCCAACACAGACATTACTCAAGTTTACAATGAAATGAACAATGGAAACTTGTTTTTAAATAGCGTTTCTTTAACGAGCACTTCATCTAACTTTGTTTCACAACCAACGTCAGTTAAAACAAATTTTGTGTGGAATGGAAATACCAGCACGGCTTACAATATCTCAACCAACTGGGCTGAAGAAACAGTTCCCCCAGCAGGCTCTCATGTAGAAATATTTTCCACTCCGTTATATTACCCAAGTTTAGATCAAAATAGAACTTTAGGCGACATTTTGTTGCCTTCTGGTACCAAATTTACTTTGAACGGATACACACTTACCGTTGGAGGGAAAATTAGTGGTACAGGAACGTTGGTGGGAGGTTCAACATCCTCGTTAACTTACAATTCAAGTTATACAACGTCTACAGTTTATTTTGATGCTACAACAAATTTAACAACAAATTCATTGTCAACCTTAACCATTATGCCGGGTGTTTCTGGTGTCTTAACCTTAGGCAATGCTTTGTATATCAATTCTTATTTAGATATTCCTTGGGGTAATTTAAATACCGGTGGATATTTGACCTTAAGAAGTTCTTCTACGGGTACTGCAATGGTTGGAAATATGTCAGATTTGCCTACAATTACAGGAAATATTACGGTTGAGCGTTATATACCGGGAAGAAGAGCATTTAGATTGCTTGCCTCTCCTGTTACCACATCAACCACAATTTATCAGAATTGGCAAGAGGGTGGTAGTTCAAATGGTGGTTATGGAACACACATTACGGGTTCCAGTTCCGGGAGCAACGGATTTGATCAAACTACAACGGGTAACCCTTCGTTGTTTACATTCGATAACAGCACAAGTTCTTGGTCGGCTGTGAGTAGCACCAACAACTCCACAAATGATAAATTAACCGCAGGAAATCCATACAGACTGTTTATCCGTGGCGATCGAACAATTAGTTTATCGAGCAATGCTCCAACAGCTACAAATACAACTCTGCGGGCTAGCGGTGAATTGTTTATGGGCACTAAAACATTTTCCGGATTGAACACATCAGCTGATGCCTTTAGTTTGGTGGCGAACCCATTTCAAGCTGCGGTGAATATGGGAACACTGCTGTCGTCAACTTCCTTCAATACAAATCTGAATACCGTTTATTATTATATTTGGGATCCAACCGTTGGTACCAGAGGAGCATATGTGACCGTTGATGTTGTAAACAATACCAACAATGTATCTGGCTCCATGGCAAATAAATTTTTACAGCCATGGCAAGCATGCTTTGTGAAAACAAAAAATGCTGGTGCTGCAAGCCTTAAATTTTCTGAAAATGCCAAAACCACCACGACCTCAGCAACTTGGAGAGAGTCGTTTGATATCGCAAGATTGGACATGAATCTGTATCAAACAGATTCCTTTAAGTCAAAATCAATGCCTTTAGATGGTTTGCAAGTTCGTTTCGACAATCAATTTAATTCCGAAATCGATGATTTTGATGCCTCTAAACCGTGGAACCAAGATGAAAACTTCTCAATAATTTCGCATAAACAAAAATTAAGCATTGAATCAAAAGCATATCCATCCGATCAATTCGATACTGTTCAATTGTTGTTGGAGCAAACGAGGCATATACACTATACCATTGTGAGTTTTACTCAAAATATTGAGGGACATCAACTCATGCTAAGAGATGAATTCATTGGCCGTTCAATCCCTTTGGCGAACAATGAAAAGAATGAATATTCATTTACCATTGATCCTCAAATTGAAGCAAGTAAAAATCCCAATAGATTCAAAATTATCACCGTAAAGTCTAAATCTGATGTTCACAACGTCGATCAAAACTTGGTATCCTCTTTCCCGAATCCAAGCCATAACAACGTTAATTTGTTGTCGATATTGAGTATGAAAAAAATAAAGGTCTATTCTCTTGAGGGACAATTGGTTTGGGAAAAAGATTTGCAAAATTGCAATTCTATTCGCGTTGAAGATTTGCAAAAAGGCGTTTATTTGTTTGAGGTAATGTTAGAGAACGGACGAAAATATTATTTGAAACAAATTGTCCTCTAATCTCCCTAATCCCTCTAATCCCTCTAATCTCCCTAATCTTTCTAATCTCCCTAATCTTTCTAATCCATCTAATCCCTCTAATCCCTCTAATCTCCCTAATCTTTCTAATCCCTCAAATCTCCCTAATTCCTTTTTCTAACAATTTTGTATAGATAAAGGTCCTCTACTTTTTTTCTGGCCCAAGGTGTACGGCGCAGGAATTTCAGACTCGATTTTATACTTGGATTGTCGATGAAACAATTGATTCGGATATGATAACTCAATTCTTCCCATCCAAATTTTTCATAAAGTTCGGTGACAATTTTTTCTAAGGTTATACCGTGCAGAGGATCGTTCGACATATTTATTTGATTGAAAGCAACAACTGTAGATCGCTTTGCACAAAATTAGTGAATCCTTCATGAATTTTAATTTTTTTAGTGAATTTCACGATTCCATTGGTGAGCAATCAAGTGTAAAGTAATAATTACCAATAATTTGGTATAGAAGTTCTTTTTGAGATAGATATGTTTGCAGCATATGAAAAAAGGATTACTTTTCACCCTTGTATTCTCTGCAATTGGCTTGTTGTCGGCACAAAAGATGACTTGCGAAGAATTGAAATTGTATAGAGATGTTACTTTACTCAGTATTTTAGACAAAGAAACAGCGAAAGCAAAGCAACAATATGATGCATTGATGACCGCCAAAAAAAATGCTGAAAATCAAATCAAAGCACTTCAAAAAGCAAAATCGAACAGCGAGGTACAAATGGCGATGATAGCTTTGAAAGGAGCTTATGAGCAAGCAACAAGTATCTTATCTGCATTTAAAGCAGCTAAAGGGGCAATGAAAGTGGCAGTATCCGTGGCTACTGTAGCAGAAAAAATCAACCAAGGTAAAGGTAAACTTGATGTATTACTGGCCGATAATGAAAAAGCGGCATTGGTTACAGCAATTGAAAATGAAGTCATTGGAGCAATTCCCGTTGTAAGTAATGTGTATAACCTTTATAAAACAGTGGTAGACATCAAAACCTTAAACACCAAAAGAAATGGGTTAATTGCTGAAGTGAATAAGGCTAATGCCAATCTGGATAAAGTCTGTAGCAAACTTAGTTCCGTCATGAGTGGTGTGAAAAGAGTGAACGATTATCAATATTATATTTCTGATTACTTAAATAAATATTGTAGCAGTAAAAAGAAATAAACCCAAATTCTGAGTTCAACTATCTTTGCATTATCTTTGTTGGCATTATTTGTAACCAACTTACGGTATCGATGCACAAATTTTTAACCACTTTAAAATCCTTTTGCCTCCTCTTCTTTTTGTTCGTGAATTTCCATTTGGGATTCTCACAATCGAAGATTCTTGTAAAAGCCCATAAAGCATTTCAACAAAAAAAATGGTCTAAATTTGATCGCCTTTTTGCAAAAAACGCTGAAAAAGACAGCACATCTTTTGATGTTTCATATTTAAAATATCTCAAATTTTCCCCAAGTTCCCCCAACTTTAATGCCGAAAAAAACTATATCTACGCTTTTAAATATGATTCTTGTCGTTCCGTTATTCCGGCAAAAACAATTCAAGGCTTCGACCAAAAATTGAAATTAACCTACAATCGGTCTAAAACAGTTGATTCAGCGCTTGGTTTGTATTTAAATCAACTACTTCAATTAAATGATACCCTAAAAATTCACAAGTTTATTATTGCTTTTAACGATGAAAGATCAATTCCAGAAGTTCAAAAATTCATTTCTCATTACCTTCAAAAATACATTTCAGTTGAACCGAATAGAACCATTCAAATCTTAGAAATTAAACAAGCATGGCTTGATGCACTAATTCAACACGAACTCAATTCCATTTTGATGTTTCGCGATAAATTTCCGAAATCCTATTGCGACGATTATGCCTATTTTCTGGAAGCAAAGTTCGCTTTTTTGGCAGCTACCAAAATTCATTCGGAAGATGAATACGCATTCTTCAAGCAAAAGTATCCCAATACCAATTTCGCCATTTCTGCCGATAGTGCAATCGCTGAAATTTACTTTAATCGAATACCGAACAAATACAAAATCGCAGATTTACAACAATTTAATGCCAAATTTAAAAATAGTAGACTCAATAATTTGGTCGCCAACAGGTTAATTGGTCTCGAGAAAATAGACAGTGCGATTCATGTTGTGAATTTGCAATTGACAGGAAGAGAACCCAAAGTACCAGCTCATGTTAAAATTGATCTTGAATCAATTTCCATTCAACGTAAAAAAAGGTTTCAGTTTGATTCAAAACGCAAAGACGGTCGAAAATTGGTCTACAGTTATTTGCAATATATGCCTTTTTTTGAAGGACATATTCTTAAAGCCTCCGATTACCAGAGCGATGAATATGTTTTTGTGAATGAAAATTCTGGTAAAACCTTTGATTTGTTAGGTAAACCGCTGTTCTGCATGAGAATTGACTCAACCGTTCAATTGGTGACCGAAAATCAACAAAAGAATGTTGCTGTTGGCTTTCAAATTCTAACTTCCCACAATAAGTTTATCAAACCTGTATTTACCCAAATTTTTGATTCTTCCGATAATTCTCAATTGCTCGATAAAATCAATATCGAAGATGGGAAAATTTTGAGTAAAATTTCAGATTATATTGCCAAAAGTTCACTCACTGTGCCCATTGGAACACAAGAATTTAAATATATCGATAGTCAATGGACAAAAGCCGAATTTTTTCCTGAAATAGGAGATTATCAAAAACCGATTACGGTGAGTTTTATCGAAAATTGGATAAAATTAAAAATGCCATTTTTTATACATGCTGGTTTTACTTCCCTTTATAAATACAACGATTCTAATCAATTACATGCGGTTAAAGACAAAGCGGACGGGGTGATGTTCCCAATTTGCACAATAAAAATGGATCAGCATGATTATATCATTTGTGTTGCGAATCCATTAAAAGGAAATGCATACAACAACCTTGATAAATACAAGCAGCTAGGAAGAGAAAAGGATTTTGTTTATATCAAAATTTCACAGGCCATTGAAAGCAATGAATTGAGTGCATTTCCACCTACTTTTAAATCCAATCAGCTGTTTTCCACTGCTTATGCATTGGCATTGTTTCAGCTTCAGTACCCCATGAGTATGGTGGATGAAAGTTTTTGTAATCTGTTAAATAAAAATTATTTAGGACTAGATCAAGAAATTACAAAACCCGTCTTTAGAAATTGGGCCGTGAATTTTGTGCAATATAGAATGTCTGTTGAACCCTTGCTCGACGATATTTTAAAAATGCCCTTATACTTTACCTTTAAGGTGAAATTGGAGGAATACAATTCCAACAACCAAAGTTTTACGGTTCGTGGCGATAAAAACATGGAACCAGAATTTTCATTTGCAAATCAATTGAACTTAGAACATCAATTAATTGACCAAATGAAGTCGATGAAATCCATGTGTCCTATCACTTCATTGTCGGTTGAGCACACTCCAACAATGGTATTTAACAAAGGTTCGGAAAGTGATTTTACCATCCATGTCAAAGAAACAGATGCATACAAAATACTGAAATTGACGGATAAAGATCAATCAATTTATATGCGCATCAAAGTTCAGCCCATCACAAAAGCGTTAGGTAAAGAATGCAAGGTTTGTGTGAATGGAAATTGCGATGAATACAAGCTTAGGAATTGTAAAATATCATTTCAAGCGGAGCAATACGAATTTTCTGCCACTCAAGACTTCAAACAATCCCTCATTTTAAAGCAATAATTAGGCTTTTTTCACAAACTCGCTTTTTAACGCCATTGCACCAAAATCTTTGATTTTGCAATCAATGTTGTGATCTCCTTCAACCAATTTGATGTTGGTTACTTTGGTGCCAACTTTGATTGATTTTGAAAATCCTTTTACAGGGAGATCTTTGATAATGGTTACAGTATCACCGTCTTGCAACAGATTTCCGTTAGAATCTCTTACAATTAAACCTGTAGATTCACCGCTTGATTCATCTTCCGGGTTAAACTCATGTCCGCACTCCGGACAAATCCATAACAAACCAGAAGGGTAAGGATATTCGCATTTACATGCTGGGCAAATTGGATCTTGTGACATATTAGGGGTAGTCTTATTGGGTGCAAATGTAGCAATTATTCGTGGAAAGCAGTCGATTACTTTATTTCTTTTGAGGGATTCCGACCTTCGAACCAAAATGTTGGTTTTTGGTGAAATTCAAAATTCTCCATGTTTCAAATTACGGAAAAACCTTAAAACTATTCAAGCGATTAAGGATTTTTGCAAAATCTATTTGTTTCTTTACTCATTAACTTCGTTCAACGAATAACTAGGATATTAAAGCAGATATTTTCTTTTTAGTTGTGTGGTTTAGTTAAAAGGCGAGGGGATTTCCCCTCACCTTTTGCTATAATATATCTTTTAAATCTTGGTAACTTGAAATCTGATTATTTGCGAAAATTTGATTGAGTTTGGTTTTTAAATTTCTCACATAATCATAACTCAAATCCAACATCGCTGCAACTTCTTTCGGTTTATAGCCCTGAATGCTCAAAATGAGTACTTTTTTACCGTTGACACTGAGTTGGTTTAGATCTGGATATCGATCAAATATAGGCTTATAAATAGCGTCTGTGCTTAACTCCGTTTTGGTTTTTTCGAATGTGTTGTCAATTTCTGCCAACTTTTCTAAACCCCTTCTTATTTCTATGATTTTAGGATTCTTTGCAACATCTGATTGTTTTAATTCGTTCGCAAATTGAATTGACTTTTCAACAATGAGTTTCGATAATGAAAATAACTTTTCATTGAGTCGGTTTTCGTTCATTTGTAGTCGTTCCGACTCCGTTTTAATTGCCAACATTTCTTGGGCAGTTTCAAGTTGACTTTTATGAATACGACTGTTCTTCCTCCATGAATATACAATAATCACAAGCAACAAAATTGTTAAGATTAAAATAATGTTCGTAAGAATAATGTGATTACTCTTGTACTTGTTTTCTGATTTTAAGGACTGAACAGAATGGTCGAGTTCAACATTTTTAACGGCCAAGTCGATCTCACTTTCCGCGTTTAATTTTTGCTTTGAGTTCAATTCATCAAGCGCTTTATTTGAAAGATCTTTGTATACATATGCCATTGAGTATTGTTGATTGTTGATGGCCAATTGCGCTAAGATTTCATTTTTTTCGTAATCAAATCGGTTGTACTCAGCTCCTGTTAATTCAACTTCTGAAAACCCAAGATCTTTCAATATGTTGGGTTGATCCTTCATAATTCCTTTCAGTGAATTTTTAAAATAGTCCATGAGCGCAATTCTCATTTCTCGATTAATCGGTGATTTTAACTGAATGAACGACTTTAATTGTGATTTCCCTCTTAATTTAGCTTGGTTCAATTCCAAAACAAAAAATGAAGAATTCAAGGCTCCATTGATAGTCTTATTTTTGTAAGAATCAAGTATTTTTTGACTTTGATCAAACTCCTGCAGATTTTGATACGCCATGGCCAGATTAAAATCCAATAACTGATTATTGTAATCGTTATTGCTGGAGTTATTTTTTATTTCGTCTAACAAGGTACGCTTTGCTTGTAAATAGTTGCCTTCAGACATATAGGCCGTGGCCAAATTTGAAATGAGCACAGGATTACTTACCTTATTTTCCTTCATGATTACAAGCGCTTTCGATAAATAATAGCGGGCATTTCTAAATTGTTTCATTTTCATGGCTATACTTCCCAAATTATTGCATAAGCGCTCTATGTATGGCTTGTTTTGAGTGGCCAAAGCCAAATTATATGCCTGTAAGAAAATTTTATTTGCGCTGTCAATCTTGTTTTGAAAGAAATGAAAAGAGCCATTGTAAGTCAAACATACCACCGTGTATGCCGAGTCGTTGATTTCTGCACTTAAATCATTGATTTTTTTATAAATATCTTGACAACCATCTTGGTCAGGATTCGATAAACACCGATATCCTTTGTCGATATAAAAATAGAATGCAATTTGTTTTTTTGGACTCTTTTTGACATATTCCTTTGAAAAAGAATCTAGTTTTTTTGCCTCTGGTAACTGATTTTTAACCACTAACTTTTGTATGTGGTAACTCAAATAAATAGGATTAATATCGGCTTCATGGGTTGTAAAATATTCAATTAAGGAGTCTGCCGATAAACAATATTTCATTTCTACTGTATCATTGTTGTTGGCTTTTTTCTCAGAACAGCCTACAAAGAACAATAGCAACATCAGTGCTGTTAAAGTTGATTTTTTTGAAATCCAGATAGTCATTGATTCAAAATTAGTAAGTGACATTGAATGTTCTTTTTTTTACAAGGAACAATTATGTCACAATTGCATGAATGACGCATTTTTTCAATGATTGACATGCGATAATAATGTTTTGATTATTCACCTTATCTCAATATTTTTGAAAAATATAACAATTCTATCATTTGTAAATAATGTTACTCAAAAACCCAATGATTCGTATCGCTGCATTATGTGCGATTTTTACCCTTTATACCGTTCAAATTTTTGCCCAAAAAGCCGGAGATACCTTGTCTGTGAAAACCTGGCATTATGGAACCAATAACAGAGACACGGTGATTCAATTTCCAGACGGCAATCTCGAATTTGAAAAAATCATCATGCGTTATAGCATGCGCTGTAAGAACGGACTGGTTTCAGATCAAAATAACAGAAATAAAGGTTGTGGTGAATGGGATTACTCTTGCAATACCTTTGTAGTTGATTCAACAAAAATTGAAACTATCGCCCAAACAACCCCAAATTACACCGTAACAAATTTTACAGGATCTTCTTTTAAATATGCGAAGGCACCCATCTATGATTATTATGATTATTCACAAGACAACATCGTGGTATCTGGTGTTCAAAACGAAACCAATTATTCTTTAGTGTACACCCCAGGTGGGGCAAACGCTTCTCTACCAACGAATAATTTTTCTGGAAAATCACAATTTATGTATTCCGCCGCTGAATTAAAATCAGCTGGTTTGGATTCTGGTTTTATCCATGCATTGTCATTGTACGCCCAGAATACAGCTTCAGCCAATTTTTTAAAGATCCGACTAAAACATATTTCCACTGTAAATTTGACCCCACAAACCGTTCATTTAAATGGTTTTACAGAGGTTTATCACGCCTCTACCTCTTTTGTTTCGGGTCAAAATAAAATAGTCTTTGCCAACCCTTTTCTCTGGGATGGTAAAAGCAGTATTTTGATTGAATTTTCTTTTACAAATTCAAAAATTTCCAATGCTCTTGTTTTAGATGGTATCACAGACACAAGCACTTCCGCGATTTCTGCAACAAATAATTTCTCAATCGATTTCTCTAATAATGGACATATTGAATTGGATGCCAATAAATTAAGTTCCATTTCTAAGGAGATTTCAATCTCTTTTTGGGCCTTTGGTGATCCTAAAAGTTTACCCACTACAACTTCCGTGATCTATGGTTACGCCACGGATAAAAATCAACGTCAGCTCAATATTCACTTTCCATGGTCTGATGGTAGTATTTATTTTGATTGTGGATTTTCTGCTGGTGCTTACGATAGAATTAACAAAGCTGCCACAACTTCAGAGTATGAAGGTAAATGGAATCATTGGACATTCACCAAAAATGCAACTACAGGCAATATGTCCATTTATCTCAATGGAACTCTTTGGCTATCGGGTACTTCCAAAACTAAGTCTATGTCCCTCATGAATGTAATCTTAGGTAAGGATCAAGTGTTTAACAACAATTACAAAGGAAAATTATCTGAATTAAGTATTTGGGATAAATCATTGTCTGCCAATGATGTGAATGCCTTAATGTATGCGTCAATTGACACTTCATTTGCAAATTATTCGAATCTGGTTGCATATTATCCTTTTTATGAGGGACAAGGGCTTCAAGTTGGCGATTCGAAGTTTGGAAAATCTTCAACCGGCTCAGGAATATCTTGGACATATGAAAGAGGGATCGATATCCATCGATCATTTACTGCATCGAATATCAAGCCGGCAATAGATTTCATAAGAGGTGATTATACCTTCACTAATGCCAAGAGAATCGTTCGTGATTCAATTGTGAGAAATCCGAACGCCATTAGTCAATATTCAATTATTTCAAAGAAAAATGGTTCAATCGTTGAACATGATGTCATCAATACCGATACCATCTGGTATGCTTATCATGCCACAAAATCTAAGGTATTCAACGGAGATAAAGGTATATTAAAAGACTCCATTGCCAATCAAACCGACGGAACTATTGACATAAAGAATTTAAATTTTGAAAAACGTTTCCCTTGGTACAACGAAATTATGTCGTTTGTAACTCCTTATGGTTTGGGACTGGATCTTGGAATAGCAGGTAAAAGTTGGTACTACGATATGTCTGATTTTGCACCTTTATTGAAGGGAAGAAAGAGAATGATGATGACCATGGGCGGACAAAATCAAGAGCAAATGGACATTGAATTTTTATTTATCGTAGGTAAACCTATTGCGAAGGTTTTAGATTTTAACCAATTGTGGCAGGGTGGTGCAAGGTTAGGGGGGCCTGGAATAGGTAGTATTTTGAATAATTCTGTTTTTGCGCCTGTTCTTGTTAAGCCTCTCAATGGTAGTCGATTTAAAATGCGTAGTTCTACTACAGGACATGGTTCTGATGGTGAATTTGAGCAAAACGGAGGTCCAATTTACCATTTTCTCAATGTTGGAGGGGGCAGTGCCGAATTCACTTGGAGTGCAAATATTGATTGTTCAACAAACCCAATGATTGCTCAAGGTGGAACTTGGCTTATACCGCGTCAAGGTTGGTGCCCAGGCCTAAGAACCAAATTGTTTGAATTTGATTTAACACCGCATTTAGTCCCAGAACATCAAACTTACATAGATTATCACATTTCTGAACCAAACAAAACAGGTGGTGATTATCGATATATAGTTGCAAATCAACTGATTACCTATGATAAGCCCAATTTTGATTTGGATGCCAGAATCTTGGATATCAAACAACCTTCATCCGATTATGAATATGCAAAATCAAACCCAATTTGCAATCAACCAATCGTTTTAATTCAAAATTCAGGAAAAAATACCATCAATAAAATCACATTTGAATATTGGGCAAATCAGTCCTCCGTTAAACAGAATTGGACATGGACAGGTACTTTAGAGTACATGGATACTGTAAGTGTAATATTGCCTTCATGGGGGTTGTGGGACAATGGCATGTTGCCAAGTGACAATCGTTTTTATTGCAGTATAAAGTCGGTGAACAATCAAACGGATGATTATGTTCAGAACAATATCATGTCGTCGAAAGTAACCATTCCGGATGTCATTCCGGGCTCATTCAAAATTGAGCTTCGCACCAACAACAATCCGTCTGAAAATTCTATGACATTATACGATGTAGATGGTAAAATTGTTGTGAGTGAATTGTATACGGTTGCCAATAAAATTCACAGTTATCCATTGGAGTTAAATGGTTGTTACAGATTGGTGGTAACCGATGCTGGTATCGATGGATTGTCGTGGTGGGCCAATACCGCTCAAGGTTCAGGTTTGGTAAGAATTAGAAATGCAGCAGGGAATATCATTAAATCTTTTAATGCCGATTTTGGGAGCTTTTTTGAATATCAATTCACCACCAATTATGCGTTGAATGCAGATAAATTGACGTTAAATCAGTCGGTTAACTTATATCCAAATCCATCTGTAGGGAAATTTGCATTAGAAGGCAATGAACTTTTGAATGCTTCGGTTAAGATTTTAAGCGTAACCGGTCAAATCATGGAAAATTATTCGCAGATATCAGAAAATAAATTGGAAATTGTTACGCAAAATTGGCCATCTGGTGTGTATTTCGTAGAAATCAACAAAGGTCATTTAAAAGCTGTAAAAAAGGTAATGGTTCAGTAAACCACCAAATTGTTACTCAAAAATGCAATAAAGGCCAACAAAAATTATGGTAATTGCAATGCTGGTTAGTCCGTACAAAATATGGTAGTATAGGTCGGGAATCGGGTTAGTGATGCTCAAAATACAGCTCAAAAAGCCCAGAAATGCACCAATGAACAAGCAATTAAGACCTGTTTTACCTCTGCGTTTTAACTGAGCTGTTTTTTCAGATGAAATTGTTGGAGTAGTATTGTGATTCATAAGCATATAAATTTGAACGAATTGTAAATCAAAAGGTTTTTGTTTACAAATCCAAATTTTGATGCCTGTGATACCCTTTATTTATTTTTATCTACAGGTCTCCACACCTTTTTTGGTCGGTTTGGTTGTTCCTGATTCTGAGGTCTTTGGTGAGATTGGGTTCTATTTTGATCACCAGATTTTGGCTGATTTCCCGAACCTCTAAACTGACTGTTGTTCTTTTCCTTCTCAGCAATTTTTCGCTCTATTCTTTGTGGGGGACGGTTTTGTGACTTGCTTTCTGTGTCGTCTTTTACCTGTGTGCCAGGTCCAAAATCATGATCATCGTCTCTTTCAATTTCCATTTTGATCAATTTTTGAATATCGCGAATAAAAGGTACCTCTTCTCTGTCTACAAAAGAAATCGCCACGCCGCTGTTTCCAGCCCTTCCAGTTCTACCAATTCTGTGGACATAGGTTTCTGGAATGTTGGGAATTTCATAATTGATTACGTGAGTCAGCTCATCGATATCAATTCCCCTCGCCGCGATATCAGTTGCCACCAGTACCCTAGTGGTTCTATTTTTGAAGTTATTTAATGCACTTTGGCGAGCCGCTTGACTTTTGTTACCGTGAATGGCTTGCGCTGTGACTTTAATTTTTTCGAGATCTTTCACAACCTTATTTGCTCCGTGTTTTGTGCGGGTAAAAACAAGTACAGAATCAACTTCTTTGAGTGAATTCTGTAACATGTCTTGCAATAAGAATTTCTTATTCTTTTGATCTACAAAATATAGTTTTTGTATTACTTTTTCTGCGGTTGTACTCACCGGAGCTACCGCTACACGAACTGGGTCTTTTAAAATTGATTCACTTAATTTCACGACCTCGTTGGGCATCGTTGCCGAAAAAAATAGCGTTTGACGTTTGGAAGGTAATTTAGCAATGACCTTTTTTACATCGTTGATAAATCCCATGTCCAACATTCTGTCTGCCTCATCCAATACGAAATGCGTTATTCCCCTAAGATCAATATAACCTTGTTGCATCAGATCTAACAGCCTGCCCGGAGTTGCCGTCATGATGTCCATGCCCCTTCTAATCGCTTCAACTTGTGAAGTTTGTTTCACTCCGCCAAATATAACCACATGACGTAGTTTGGTGTTGACAGAATAATCGCGGATGCTCTCATCGATTTGTAACGCCAATTCCCTCGTAGGAGTTAAAATTAATGCCTTTATCTCAGATCTTTTTTGATGCTGAATCTCCATCAAATGTTGGATGATGGGAATTGAAAAGGCCGCTGTTTTACCAGTTCCAGTTTGTGCAGTTCCCAATAAATCTCTATGGTTTAACGCCGGAGGTATGGCTTGTTGTTGTATTGGTGTGGGGGTTGAATATCCCTGGGTGGCAAGAGCGTCAATAATTGGTTGCGCAATGCCGAGTTTAATAAAATCTTCCAAGACTACAAAGGTACGGCTTTATTTCATTGTTGCTACTCTCGTATTTTCAAAGTCATGATTCGCCCTTTTTCAATTAACTTTGTGCCATGTCATCATCAGAAGAATTGCATGAGTCTCCAGACGATTTTGTGAAAATTGTCTTCCGTTTTTATTCGGAACTATTTGAAAAAGACATGATTGAAACAATGTGGTGCAAGCCTTTGGATGCCGAACTGGGCATTTATCAAATCGATAATATCCCATTTTATGCACCCCTGATAGCCGCCGATGACGTTATCCTTGCGGAAAAAGATGAAAAAGAAGGAGGCATGCTTGCATATAAGCAAACTGTAAAGGAATCTGGAAATTCAACCATTCACATCGTGCGTTTAAACGATCAAGTAGATTTGAATGGGTTGCTCAATCAATTGGTTGACTTAGGGTGTAACTTCGAGGGACTGAATGACAATTATGCGGCCATTGACGTGCCGTGCGATGTTCAATATAAACCCGTTCGAGACTTGCTCGATTCTTTTGAAAATGATGATGTTGCAGGTTTTTCAGAAGCATGTTTATCAGATTTGCACCAAAAACAGTTGTAAATTGTTGGTTACTTGGTCAACGTCCCCCAAAAAGCCAAATTTTCTAATTTTAACTGTTTCATGAAGCTTTTCTGTTCACTGTAAATTCCTTCTTTTCCAGAAAAGAAGTTGGCAATAATTGAAACGAAAATAAAATAACCAAAATATTCGATTCCAAAAAGCTCTATTCCCATGATAGAACTTGCAACAGGAGAGTGAGTAGCAGATGCAAACACCGCCAATAATCCCATTCCCGCCATTAAATCTGTGGGTAATCCTAAGTATCCCGATAACGCACTTCCCAAAGTGGCACCGATGAAAAATAAAGGGGTCACTTCGCCTCCTTTGAATCCAAACGACAAGGTAAAAGTGGTCAACAACAATTTTACCAAAAAGTCACTGTCCCTCGAAATTCTAAAAAAGGAATCTTCAATGCCTTTTATTCCCAATCCATAAAATGGCTCGCAATTGAAAATCGAGTAAATGAAAATCAGTAAAATTCCAGCAATTACGGGCTTTAACCATGCTGTTTTTGTAATAGAAGAACCGATTTTCGAAAAAAGATTTGCAGAAATCACAAATAAACGGGCAGTTAATCCAAATAAAATACTTGCAATGAAGATTTTAAGTAAATTAATGAGGGATATTGGGGGCGTTGAAAAAATATGATATTCTGTGTGATGTACCGGAAAAAAGGTGATACAAGAAAGGTGGGCAATCCACGCAGTCAATGCGGTTGGAAGGATGAATTTCCAGTGAAATTTGTCTTTAAATAAAAGTTCAATAGCAAATACCGCACCCGCAAACGGGGTTCCAAAAACACCCGCAAATCCTCCTGCCACACCTAATTTGATGAGCAATTTTCTGTTTGCAAACCTTGAGAATTGAAACCTAGAGAATTGATCTGCAATGGCCGCCGACATTTGTACCGCGGTGCCTTCTCTACCAGCCGATCCTCCCAATAAGTGGGTGAGAATCGTGGCCAAAAATACCAATGGCGCCGTAATGAATGGCAGTAAGGTATTGAATTGTTGGTATTCTGTAATGATGGCATTGTTCCCCTTTTTTGATGCCTCAGGAGATTTGCTGTAAGCCAATCCAATCATTAAACCACCGATAGGTAATAAGTAAATCAACCACTTATGCGATTCGCGAACCTGTGTGACCCAGTCTAAACACAGAAGAAAAATTGCAGACGAACTTCCTGAAAGTATGCCAATTGCGATACATACGAGACTCCAAAGTGCGAGGTTCTTAAGCATTCCTTCAACAAATCTACGACTTTCGACTTATATTCGTGTTTCAAGGAACATGAATATGTTGAGTCAATTTGAATATCAGCCTTTGGTTACGGCATTGAAGCATTTATATGCGCTCAAAGATGATTCAACTGATGCAATTTTAGAAATTACCCAAAGGGTTTCTTTTAAAAAAGGTGAATTGGTACAAGATATTGGTCAATCGTGTAAGAATTTATATTTTATTGATTCAGGATGTTTGAGGATTTTCTATTTCAAGGATGGCCGAGATATAACAGAGAGCTTTGAGTTTGAAAACTCATTTGTGGCAAGGGGTGAAAGTTTGATAACCATGAAACCATCGAGCAAAGGCATTGAGGCCATTGAAGATTCTCAGTTATTTCAAATCAATACCCCAAAATTATTTGCACTTTTTGCAACATTTCCTGATATAGAGAAGGTGTTTTATAAATTCATAGAGCATGCATATATCCAGCAGATTAATCGTTTAGAGAGCTTGCAGTTTTTAACTGCCGATGAACGCTATGGGCAGCTGTTGTTAGAGCAACCTCAAGCAATTCAGAGAATTCCACTGAAATACATCGCATCTTATTTGGGAATTACACAGGTGAGTTTGAGCAGAATTCGGGCTAAGAAGTAAACACATTATTTAACATTTGTTAAAGAATGCGCCAGAGCGTAGTGGGAACTTTGTGTGGAATTGATTTGTCCATGCAAGAAAATCAGATTAAACTCGGCCTAAAGGAAAATTTACCCCAATTCATGCTACTTGTTCTTGTGAATGCTTTTGTTGGTGGAATGGTGGGAATGGAGCGCAGCATCATGCCACTTTTTGCTTCAGATGTATTTCATATTCAGGCAAATGCTGCAATTTTATCCTTTATTACCGTTTTTGGTGTCGCCAAAGCTGTATCGAACTATTTTTCTGGAAAACTTGCCGGAAAAATTGGTCGAAAAAATGTGCTTATTTTGGGATGGATATTGGCCCTGCCAATTCCATTTTTAATGATTCATGCAACTTCTTGGACATGGGTTGTGTTTACCAATGTGCTTCTTGGAATCCACCAAGGACTTGCTTGGTCAAGCACGGTGGTCATGAAAATTGATCTGGTAGGCGAGAAACAACGGGGATTTGCAATGGGCTTGAATGAGTTTGCTGGTTATTTGTCAGTGGCTTTTGTTGCCATGCTTACGGCATTCATTGCACAACGTTATGGGGTTAGACCTTACCCTTTTTATATCGGTATTGCTTTGTCAATTGTTGGACTTTTAACCACTATTTTATTTGTAAAGGACACCACCTTACACAGTCAGAAAGAGTCCGAAAAATCGATGATTCCTCGACTTAAGAATGTATTTTACCACACTTCTTGGAAGCATCCAATTTTAGGATCTGTTTCTCAAGCCGGGTTGGTCAATAATTTGAACGATGGTATGGTGTGGGGACTTTTACCTGTGGTATTGGCAAATCAGGGATTTCAAATTAAAGAAATTGGCATCATTGCAGCAGTTTATCCGGCGTTTTGGGGTATAGGCCAACTCATTACAGGAAAATTGGCCGATTTATATTCCAAAAAGTTACTGTTATTTTGGGGGATGTTTTTACAAGGTTTAACGCTGTTTTGTATGTCGTTAAATCCGATTTATATCGTGTGGGTGGTTTTAAGTGCACTGTTAGGAATTGGTACAGCCCTGGTTTACCCTACATTTTTGGCTACAATCGCTCAATATACCCATCCAGCCGATAGGGCCAATTCTTTGGGCGTTTTTCGATTTTGGAGAGATTTAGGATATGCAATTGGTGCCGTGATTACAGGTTTAATTGCCGATAAATTTGGAGTTGCCGCGTCAATTTATGCTATTGCTGCAATAACTTTGCTGTCGGCATTTGTGATTCAAACGAGATTTAAAGAAGATGGAAAATAAAATAACAATCAATGAATTGAAAGAAATTCAAGCTATAAACAATGTTATGGTTTTGGATGTAAGAAAACCGAATGAATATTCGGAAGGACATATTCCAAATGCCTTGAACATACCTGTAGACGATTTAGAAAAAAGATTGTCTGAAATTCCTGAAGCAATGTTGATTGTAACCACATGCGGTAGAGGAGGAGGCAGAGCTCGAAGAGCCCAAGCCTACTTACAAGAAATTGGTAAAAATGTAAAATGGTTGGAAGGTGGTAGCTTAGGATATTTAGACACGCTCTCTGAAAATCCTTGATTTTAATTGAGTTGCATTGGAACTTCCATTAGTAGAATTTCTGATGCCTCTGAATCTGATTTTATTGTAACCTGAGATATATCCCAGATTCCCATTCCGTCTCGGGTGTTAAGTGTTTTTCCATCAATAGAAAAACTTCCTTTTAAAACAAACGCATACAGACCATTTCCAGGTTTTTTAATCAGGTAGTCCGTTTGAAAATCTTGATCAAATTTACCCAAATGAAACCAAGCATCTTGATGTATCCAAACTCCGGCATCGTCTGGGTTGGGAGAGAGGATTTGTTGTAATTTATTGTGTCGATCTTTTTTATCTAGCGTCATTTGGTCGTAACGAGGGGTTACGTTTCTGTTTTTCGGGAAGACCCAAATTTGTAAAAACTTGACCAAATTGGTTTGGCTTGCATTGAATTCGCTATGTTGGATACCAGTTCCGGCGCTCATCACTTGGATGTCGCCATTTTTAATGATAGCTGTGTTTCCCATGCTGTCTTGGTGCTGCAAATCTCCTTCCAACGGAATTGAAATAATCTCCATATTATCGTGAGGATGTTTGCCGAACCCCATACCTGCAGCAACCGTATCGTCGTTTAACACCCTGAGTGCACCAAAATGGATGCGTTCTGGATTGTAATAACTGGCAAAACTAAAAGTATGATAGCTATTTAACCAACCGTGATTGGCGTGCCCACGGGTTTCTGCATTGTGTATTACGAAATTGCTCATTTTATTTGTTTAAACAAATTTACAGTGTATTTTTAATTTTAACGTAAGATATTCGACAAACCCAATAGAAAATGCTTTGAATTTTTTGGGGGAAATTCTTTTATGGATGCAAATAAATGATACCGTTACTGGTCGATTTCAATTTTACTGACTCCGATTCGTCGCTATCTAATCTTAAGTCTTGGTTTTCTACCTCATGAATAATGGGGCTGCAACTTTTGTCGATAATTAAGGTATAACCCTCAGGCACAAATAAGGAAACTGTAACTTCTTGAATTCGCCAAGGGATGTTCTCACCAAGCGTGAAATAATTGCTCAAAATCAATTGATTTCCTTCAAAAGTAACTGGATAGTGAATTCCTGTTGCATTGTTAATTGCATTTTTTCTGGATCCACGGCTGAATTGATTGATTTTTAAATACGGCAGCTTTTCCGAAGTTCTAAAAATTTTGAGGGACACATTTTCGCTGAACTTGTTGTTCATAAAGTCCATCAAATCTGGATCTTCAACCACAAATTCTTGGTTGTTCTTAACGATTGAAAATTCAGAGGATTTGATGTTTAATATGGAATCTTTTGCAGGTGACTTGATGTTTTCAGTTCGAGTAATAGAATAACTTGAGTTGAAATTTCGACCAAGGGTTACGGCAAAATAGAACATATAAAGAATGGATAGGATCCATATCGAATTGATCACAATTTTGATGGCTTTTGGCATTTTTTGTCCCTCAAAAACAATACGAATCAAACGATAAACGATGAGAATAACTGGAATAACCACGATGAAACTTGTTGCCATCAATGGCAGCACAATGCTTTGAATGTCAACAAGAATAAACCTTTGGAAAGATTCTAATACCAAAGAAATGACACCTGCAGAAAATATCAAACCAAAAATACTTGGAATGATTACAGACAACAATGCCACCAAGAAAAAAGTCGCCAAAAGTTTGACTGTCTTTGAGTTATGTTGGTTTTTTACTTCATTTTTAAAGGTGTTAAAAGTGTCTTTTGCATTGTTCTTTATTGTATTGTTGATTGATTGATAATCGATTGGTTCTCCATGCATTTGCGCTTTTTCAGTTTCAGAGTTTGCATATGGAGTGAACAACGTGATGACAAAATACAGGAGAATCCCAACTCCAAACCAGATAAGTAGTATGAAAATGATACGAATCAGTCGCACATCTAAATTGAAATAAGCTGAAAGTCCGCTACAAACACCAAATAGTTGTTTGTTTTCTCTATCTCTAAAAAAGGATTTTGAGGGGATGGAGGTGAAATTGGATTTGGATTTGGATTCTGTATGATGGTCGTTTTCAGGTTCTTCAATGTCGCTAATTTCTCCTATTTGTGCAATTACAGCATTCAAATCATCGTCTAAAATAGCAACTTTTCCTTCCTGAATCTGGATGCTAAATAATTCTGCGATGCGATTTTCAATATCGGTAATGGTTTCTGGATCTTTGATTTTTTTATGTAATTCGAGCAAATACGATTTGAGTTTTTCGTATGCAAGTTCATCGATTGGGAAAATAAAACCATTGATGTTGGCGGTGATTATTTTGTTCATGGTTGAATGATTTATTTGGGGTGATTTGTGAGTATTGTTCTAACGGCAAAATCTAGATCTGTCCAGGTTTTGTTGAGTTCATTTAAAAAGGATTTCCCTTTTTCTGTAAGTTCAAAGTATTTTCTTGGTGGTCCAGATTTAGATTCCTCCCATTTATATTGAAGCAGCTCTGCATTTTTTAATCGCGTGAGTAGCGGATACAATGTCCCTTCCACCACAATCAATTTGGCAGCTTTTAGCTCTGAAAGAATGTCAGAAGAGTATCTTGATTCAGTAGAGATGATTTGTAAAATACAAAACTCCAATATCCCTTTTCGCATCTGTGATTGAGTATTTTCTAAATCCATGATGCAAATATATGGCTAAAAACAGTACTTTGTATTGCATAGTACTAAAATTATTTTTTGGCCTGCGGTTTTTTTGAATTTCGTGTGTGTGTTGCAATGATACGTTTGCTTTCTTCTCTCACCGCCTCATTTTTGCGTGCCCCCCATAGCGCTTCTTTGTGACGGGGATTAATTTCTGTTGGATTGACAATTGGGTTTGGATAATCGATACCCCTTTGAAATTGGTACATGATGCAATCCATATCAGTCATTTTCCAAGGTTCATGGATAAAAGCAACAGGAAGGTGCGATAGTTCTGGAATCCATTTTTTAATGAAGGTTGCATCAGGATCATGTTCCAAAGAATTTTTCACCGCATTGTAAACCCGTATGGTATTGATTCCTGTAGTACCAGCTTGCATTTGAAACTGAGGGTAGTGTATACCAGGTTCATAATCTAAAAACAATTGAGCCAAATGATACACCCCAGATCTCCAATCTAAGAATAAATTATGTGTCAAAAATGAAACAACCAACGCGCGCATCCTAAAGTTTATCCATCCCGTTTGTTGCAAACACCTCATGAGCGCATCTACCAATGGCACCCCAGTTTTTCCATCTTTCCATGCTTGCAAATAGTCTTCGTTTTTGTTCCAGTCCGTATTTTCATATCCTCGGTTGATACAAGTGGTTTCATATCTACATTCTTGTTCGAATTTTTGTATAAAGTGACAATGCCAATGTAAACGCGATATGAAATTCTTGAAGGGACCTTTGGGCTGAACCAGCTTCATTTTCTGCATAGTTGCTTGGTAGACCATTTTAATGCTTAAATTTCCCCAGGCAATGTATGGTGATAATCGACTGCAACTCATTCTACTGAAATGAGGCTTTGATATATGTTTGCTATATGAAAAACCGCGATTTTCGAGAAAACTATTTAAATATTTATTTGCAAAAAATTCACCTGGAGGCTGCATTTCAGAGCTATACTCTCGCCAGCGAACACATTTTTCTGGCGTTAAAGCGAACGGATGATTCAATATTATTGCCCCTTGTTTTTGAAATTGATTTTGAATAATGGGTTCATGCATGGTTTTGAACCATTGCTTATCCCAATCTTTTCGATTGTGTATGCCTCTTTGAATTCCATCTCGTTGAAATTGATTCCATTGAATGTTTTTTTCTTTGAACCATTTCCACATTCGAATGTCGCGGTTATACGTAATTTGGATACCGCTTTCTTGATATCCAAACACTTGGTTGATTTGAAATTCTTGACTGAGATATTGGAAAACATCATCAACTTCAGCTTCAAATATTTGGATTTCTTTGTTATACAACTTGAGTTTTTTATTCGATTCTAAGATAGACAAATATTGAAACTGCAAATGCCTCAGAGAGCAATCAGCGTGGTTCATTACAGATGGCTCGAAAATAAATATCGGGATATAAGGTAAATTTTCTTTTTCTGCAGCATCAAATGCAGCGTGATCCCATGTACGAATATCTCGTTTTATCCATACAATATTGATCGGTGGTTGATGTGCCATCTTGTTCGATTTAGACTCCGAAACAATAGAACATTCGACTGTTTAAAAGGTTTCATTTTAAGGAATAAAACCTTTTTGTTATCTTTACAACAACATGATTCAAAATCCAATTAAATTTCTTTTGGCATCCCTTGGAATTTTCTTACAACAACATGCTCTTGCACAAACGTATTCTAGGGTCGAGATACATTCAACATTTGCAATAATTGATTCGAATAAATGGATTGGAAAGCAATTAGATACCATTGGTTTTCAAATGGCTTCCCAACCTTTGGAATCAGAAATTTCGATTTTTTTGAATCCTCAAAAAAAGCATCAAACCTTCATTGGAATTGGTGCTGCTATTACTGATGCAGTGGCTGAAACCTATGCAAAACTTTGTCCCTCAGATAAAGAAATTTTATTAAAATTGTTCTTTGATAAAAAAGATGGATTGGGATATCAATTGATACGAACCAATATGAACAGCTGCGATTTTTCCAGCGAGAGCTATACCTATGTGCCTGAAAATGATTCGAATTTGACCTTTTTTTCCATAGCGCACGATCAAAAATACAAGCTTCCAATGATAAAAGACGCGCTAAAATTGAGTGGAAAACAGACAAAACTTTACATCTCTCCTTGGAGTCCACCGGCTTTTATGAAAACCAACGCATCCATGCTTCACGGGGGCAGTTTGAAATATAATTACTATCAACCTTGGGCAAATTATTTTGTAAAATATATCAAAGAATTGGAGAAAAATGAGATTCCAGTTTGGGGATTGACCATACAAAATGAACCAATGGCAACCCAGATTTGGGAATCATGTATTTATACAGCCGAACAAGAACGCGATTTTTTAAAGAATCACTTAGGTCCAACGTTGAAAAAGTCGGGTTTGGGATCTAAGAAAATTATCATTTGGGATCATAACCGAGATTTAATATACCACAGAGTAAACACAATTTTATCCGATCCAAAGGCGTCTCAATATGTCTGGGGTGTAGGATATCATTGGTACGAAACGTGGACAGGAGCTCCGGCTTTGCATGAAAATTTGTCGAAAGCTTGGGCTTTAGATCCTTCGAAAAAATTATTGTTCACCGAGGGATGCAAAGAGAAATTTAACAAAAGTGAGCTCAAGAATTGGCTGCTCGGCGAAAAATATGCCACCAATATGATCGAAGATTTCAATCAAGGAGTTGTAGGATGGACCGATTGGAATCTTTTTTTAAATGATGAGGGGGGACCCAATCACGTAGGAAATTTTTGTTTTGCCCCCATACACGTGAAAACGCCCAATGAAATTGGCAAAGGGAAAGCAGAAATATATGTAACAAACGCCTATGATTATATCGGTCATTTTTCGCGATACATCAGGGAAAACGCTCAAAGAATCGAATGTTCTGTGAGTCGTAAGAATATTCTCACAACGTCTTTTATCAATGTCGATAAGACATTGGTAGTGGTTGTTTTGAACGCGAATAACAAATCAGTGAAATACAATCTATTTGTAGGAGGTCAGCGTGCAATGATTGAGATACCATCTCATGGTATTCAAACTTTAGTATTGCGTTAGGCGGTTGCAGTCTCATTGATTTCGGCCAAAACACCATTCCAAAGTTGAATTCGTTGTTGGAGTGATTGTTTGGTGTAGATGAGGGCGTCATCCCACTTTTGTTCATCAGAACCACAAAGTTGATTTGTCATCTCTAATGCTAAGTGGCTGTGATGGTCACCATCGACTTCAATATGTCGTTCTAAGTAATATTTGAAACCTGAGATACTGTTGGGAATTCGCTGATAAATGTCTTTCACCATGTTTAAGAACATCCCGGGTATTAAATCTTCTCTTCCAAAAGTAAATACTGCTGCTTGGATATGAGCTTTCTCTGTGTGCACAACATCAAATGTGAAATTCACAAAAGACGATATTGAACTACGAATATTCTGTTCCGACAATGCTTGCTTCACTTCAGTTCCTTGTTTGAGCGATTCAATGAATGCATGAATTTGTGTAGTATCAGCACCAATTTGATTCATGGCCTGCAAATAAAGTTCAAAATGACTCATTCTTACACCATTTTCATCAACATCTGACTCCTCGCCAACTACAATTTCATTGATTAGAAATCGGGTGTTGGAATCGCCAACGGGAAACCAAGGAGTTTGAACACACGTGAGATTTTTTTGGAGGGACTTGAGGAGCGACATAAAATCCCAAACAGCAAACACATGGTGTTTCATGAAGATTTTTAAGTGTTCAACGGTTGATATATGTTGGTAAAGAGGATGGTGAATGATTTGATTTCTGAGATCTTGAATTTCTTGCTGAAGACGGTTGATTTGAGGATTTGTTTGCATGGTAAATCAAAATGAATAAGAAAACAACTGAAACGAAACAAGGTTTTTTTGTGTGAGATTAATCCCAAAAAAGTTCAATATTTTGTTCAATGTCGGGGTGTAGGCTCTTCGAAACAGGACATGATTTGACAATTCGTTGTAGTCCTTCTTTGTCTCTTTCAGACGCATTTTGACTGACTTTTATATGGATGGATGCTTCTATTTTAGCAATTCTTCTGGGGTCACTCGCCATGATTTTGTTGGTTTCTGCTGAAATTGAAATGATTTCAATATTTTTCATATTCGCATAAATACCCATGGTTGTAATGATGCAAGTGGTTAAACTGAGCGCACACAAATCTGTTGGAGAAAATGCAAGTCCTTGTCCTTGATTGTCGGTTGGTGCATCGGTGTGAATGATTGTATTGCTCTGATTATGAATGTTTTCGCATCTTAATGTGCCAAGGTAATGGGTTGTAAATTGTGCCATGATGTGGGTTTTGAAACTTTTCGGGTACAAATCTATGCTTTTTCCCAATTTTTTTACTATCTTTGCACCGCAAATAACCACCTCACTTTAAATCGTTATTTGCTATGTCTCAAACAAACAATTCCCCAAAAATTATTTTAGAAGGTTTAACGTTCGACGATGTTCTCGTTGTGCCACGCCATTCACAAGTATTGCCTCGCGAGGCTGATACGAGCACCCAATTTACAAAAGGATTGAGATTGAATGTTCCAATAGTTGCTGCTGCTATGGACACTGTGACGGAGAGTAAAATGGCGATTGCCATGGCGAGAGAGGGAGGAATTGGAATTATTCACAAGAATATGACCATTCAGCGCCAGGCGGAGGAAGTAAAAAAAGTGAAAAGGTCTGAGAGTGGAATGATTTTAGATCCGATTACTTTGAGTGCCGATTCAACATTAGGTCAAGCGGTTGAACTCATGCGTGAAAACAGAATTGGAGGAATTCCAGTTGTGGATTCAAGCAATAAATTGTTAGGTATTATCACGAACCGCGACTTACGCTTTGAGAAGGATTTATCGAAAAAAGTGAGCGAAGTGATGACCACTCAGAATTTAATTACAGCGTCGCATGGAACCGATTTGAAAGGAGCTCAAGAAATTTTAGAAAAACATAAAATAGAGAAATTACCGATTGTAGACGATCATAATGTGTTGCAGGGATTGATTACATTCAAAGACATACAAAAAGTAAAAAATTACCCTAAAGCTGTGAAAGATGCACATGGACGATTGTTGGTTGGTGCGGCCGTAGGGGTTACCCCGGATACAATGGAAAGGGTTGCGGCTTTGGTAAAAGTAGGGGTAGATGTTATTGCCATTGATACGGCTCATGGACATTCTAAAGGAGTTTTAGACCAAGTGAGTGCAGTGAAAAAAGCATATCCTGATTTGCAAATTATAGCTGGAAATATTGCTACAGGTGCGGCAGCTAAGGCACTCGCTGAAGCTGGAGCAGATGCTGTAAAAGTTGGAGTTGGACCAGGTAGTATTTGTACTACAAGAATCATTGCGGGCATTGGAATGCCTCAGTTAACTGCTGTGATGGAAGCTGCTGAAGCCTTAAAAGGCACTGGAGTTCCAGTAATTGCCGATGGTGGTATTCGCTACAGTGGCGATATGGTTAAAGCAATTGTTGCTGGTGCCAATACAATTATGGCCGGTGGATTGTTCGCGGGTACAGAGGAAAGTCCTGGAGAAACTACATTTTTCGATGGTCGTAAAGTAAAGTCTTACCGCGGAATGGGAAG
>CAZYBT010000007.1:31934-52015 GCA_964645755.1 uncultured Rhizobium sp. | reverse complement strand
ACTCTTCAAAAACAATGTTCTTTGAAGTGCTACAACTTGGAACTAAAATTGCAAAAATTGCAATTAAAATACCGATGCTAAATATTTTTAAATGTTTCATAATTTTTTTATTAATGTATTTTTAAACGTCTTCATTCCTCCAAAAAGTAAAGAAACTTCTGTATGTATTTCATGAATGTTCAACCCGCACCAAATCTCAGAATCTTTTACCAAATCTGATACCCGCATCCAATCTTTCCTTGTCATAACCAAATGTTCAACCTCGAAATCTTTGGCATATGCTATCCACTCTCTCACGTCTTGCAAAACAAATTCTGAATGATCACGATACTCAAAATGCTTCACAACCTCTATTCCCACCAACCCTTCTTCCACGCTCTTGCCTTCAGCAACCCCCGTTACCAATACGATCTTATTTCCACCAAAAACCCTCTGATCACCAACCAATAATATAGGTTGACAAACCCTGTAATAAGCAAAGAAAACATGTCTACAGTATCGCATCAAAATAATTTCCATATCAGCAGCTTCATCGATCGATAATTCTTGTGGACACTTGGTTACAATGATCATATCAGCCCCTTTTGCTGTGGATTTAAATTCGCGCAACCGTCCCGCCGGCAAAACTAAATCCTTGTAAAATGGCCTCTGATAATTGCATAGTAATATATTTAAATTGGCTCTTAATGGTAAATGCTGAAATCCATCATCCAATAAAACCATATTGATGTTTCCATCTAAATCATGTATCTCTTCAATTCCTTCTAACCTATTTTCACAAACAAATACCGGTAATTCCGGCTCCTGCAGTTTGATTTCTTTAGGTTCATCTCCAACATTTTCTGATAAACTCTTGGCTTCTACTTCTATAAATCCATTGGTCTTTCTGCCATATCCACGACTTAAAACAGCCAATTGATAATCTGATTTTAACAAATTGCTTAAAAACAACACCATCGGTGTCTTTCCAGTTCCACCAACCGTTAAATTACCCACGATAATCGTCGGAATTTTTGTAGATGAACGTTTATTAAATAATTCAAAATATAAACGCCTTATTCCCGCTACACTTCCGTATAACAATGATAAAGGCCAAAGCAATATGTTGAATGATTTTATCAATCTAAATCAAATGTTTGTCCCTTGTTGGGTGTAATCACCTCACATCCAGTTACATCAGATGCCAACTTATCCATTTGGGTAGCATCTCCATGTACCAAGAATAATTTTTTTAATTTACCGTCGTTCGAACGTTTGAAATAATCCAGCAATTGTGGATGATCGGGATGAGCGCTAAATACATCTGTTCTCTTAATAACCGCCCTTACAGGACGTTGTTTACGATCAATCTCTACAAAATCTTGTCCTTTTAATAAACGATCACCCAAAGTTCCTTCAGCGCAGAATCCAGCGATTAAAATTGTATTATCATCATGTCCAACATTGTTTCTTACATGCATCTGAATTCTACCTCCTTCAACCATACCCGCTGCAGAAATAATGACACACGGCTCAGGAATTACACTCAATATCTCACTCTGACGCTCATCATCAATCACATGTAACAAAGGAAAATCAAATAAACTACCGTGCTTCGCTTGGAACTGCTTCGCTTCCTCGTTCAAATATTGCAAATTGTATTGATAAACCTTGGTGCTTTTTATAGCCAATGGACTATCTGTGAAAACTTTAATATTGGGCAATTTTCCCTCCCTATACAATTGGTGCAACGTGAAAATGATCGCTTGCGTTCGTCCAACACTAAAAGCAGGAATCACCACTTTACCACCTCTCTTCACACAAGCATCAACTACCTCCTCTAACAAACTCTCTTCTGCCAAACGACTATCGGTAATATGACGTCTTCCACCATACGTACTCTCTGAAATCAAATAATCTAAACCTTTCATTGGAACCGGATCAGGAACCAATTTCGATCTGTAATTTCCCAAATCTCCAGTAAACCCAATCACCTTTGTCTCAGCTCCTTCCTTCACCTCCAACCTTGCACTTACAGCCCCTAAAATATGACCCGCCGTATGAAAACTTACAGATAATTCCTCGTTAAACTCATAGTTTTCTCCTATTTCCAAGGTTCTTGCCATCTGCAACATATCCATGATATGGCGCTTTGCATAAAGCGGTTGCGGAATATTGCCAAACTTGATTTTTCCACGCTTACGCGATGTCATTTTTCGCTTCTTCTGAATCTCCATCCTCTGAATATTTAAACTATCGTGTAACAAAAAGTCACTCAATTCCAATGTTGCCGCCGTGCACAAAATTTCTCCCGCAAACCCCTGTTTGATTAAATTTGGTATATTTCCAGTATGATCAATGTGCGCATGTGTTACAATTAACAAATCAATCGAAGAAGCTTGAAAGGGAAAATTAGCATTTTTATTCTCAAACTCTTTTCTATTCTCATAATCCAAACCACAATCTATCAATATACGCGTGCCACCAGCCAGCTCAAGCATATGCATGCTTCCAGTAACTTGCCTGGCGGCACCCCAAAATGTCAATTTCATTCTACAAAATTAACGCTATCTATTTGATTCATTGTTAACTGCTCCCAATTCTTTACCACCATCTATTCAACAAATCAACATTTTGGTTCGTATATTGAATTCAACTATTATTTTATCAATTCGTTACAAGTATTTTCTTTGAAGAACTTCCTACATTTCCCATCACTTTTACAAAGTAAATTCCTGTTGCCAAATGATAGAAATGTTGACCTTCGCCTCTCGTTACTCCCTTAAATACAATCTGACCATTGGTGTTATACACATAAATCTGCACATTTTCTCCTTTTACACTGAACCCCTCAGATGTTGCATGAATCATGTCAATGCCATCAGGACCATCAATCTCAATATCAAAACCCTTGCCACCCTGAAACTCACCATCAATATCATACAACTTGCCAGCATTGTAACACAAATCTGGAGAGAATTTTGCCACAACACCTCCATATAACTTCAAAGAAGTACCATTTTGAGCGCTCTTTAAATCCACAAAGTTGATGTCAATCGAATCTGAATTAAAATTGTTTTTTGCACCTGACCAATAATTCAACCCAACCAAAACTTTCGTCAATCCTGCGTCCCAATAAGGTTGATTCATATCCATGTTCACCGTTCCCTCAATCTGAATTTTTGACCCACTAAATGCAGTCGATCGATTAAAATTATTGTTTCCCTCAATAAATGGCATCGCATCCTTCAACTGAATTGAAGCAGTGTAATTGTTTGTAAATGAATTATTCCCACCATTGAACATCGCATCTAACATATTCGACCACTTGTAAATCGATTTGTTCATGTTCAATTTCGCTTGAGCTATATATGTTCCTACTTGATTCAATGTAAAATAGTTGCATCGCAATAACATATGTTGCTTCGCTGAAAGTATACCCACTTTGTTTCTTAAAAATTCATTCCTCAATAAAAATGCAAAATGTGCATTCAAATGACTGTTTTTTACCTCCAACGCCGCTTCTCCTTGGTCACTAAAACTACAGTCCTCAACATATAATTCCTCACCTAAATTTTCAAAAATTAAACCCCTGTCATTGTCCTCAATCTTACACGAAGACACTTTGCTTCCGCCACCAATTTGATGCATTCCCACCTTACAATGATTCACAGCCATTGCCGTAATTTCATTGTAACCATTGTTAGAAACCGACAAAATTCTCAATGCTGTATCCAACTTGCTAAATGTGCTCTTAGAAACTCTCAAACGTTCGCCCTCATACATCATGCCTTTGCCTTTTTCTTGTGCCCAATCAGTTGATTCAAAATGCGACGACTCTATCTTGATACTATCTCCAACCAAACAAGCAGCATTCGCACCAAAATACACCCTCGATTCTGTTATATTCATGCCTTTCAAGGCATAAGATTCCTTGCTACGCTTGTACGGAAATAATACTTTTCCCTCAATTTGTAAATTAGAATACCCCGATTTGCCATTGCCAACGAAATTCAAAAATACACCCTTACCCAATGTGATCACCCTTGCATCGCCATATCCATATCCCACATTGGTCAATTTTACCATCCCAACTCGAGATCCTAATTTGCCAACTGGCTCAAATACAACGCCCGAATCCAATATCAATTGTCCTTTGATATGCAACATCGATATCTCACCATTCAAAATCACCTTGCTACCACGCTTGAAATGAATTTTACTTCCGCTCTCCACCATACACCGCGAACCATTCCCTATCTCCAATACACAATTTTCACCTACAATCATCTCTGAACCCTCTTTTAAAATCAACTTGTTGCCTCCAGTTGGTAAGAACAATTTACTCCCCGTTTTTAACTCTATTCTCGAACGATTGTTCATCACCAATTCAGTTGAACTGTTTTTTGAACCAATACAAAATTCAGATGTATCCGTAACCAAATACTTGCTGTCTCCACACATTGAAGAAGTAAACTTGCGCTGGTTAAAAGTTCGAATGAATATCGAATCTGCTTTCGCTATTGCCGGATAATTCCCCACACCATTCAATTCAAATTTTGCACCTTTCAAAACTTCAAACGACTTCACATGTTTGGCCATCGGTGTTCTAAAATTGTAATCCCTTTGTATCACCCTCTCGTGCTCCGTTGTATCAATTCTCAACAATTCTCCCAACAACCACATAGCATTGCCAAACTTGGTACTATCTAAAAACACATGCTCCTGATTTTCTTTTGGCACATACACTCGCTGAAAGGGCGTTGTCAACTTCGGTCCCAATATGTCTTTAAACGTACCTCCATTTGCCGTAAACGACTGATCATACAATCCCTTTGAAGGCAAAATCGAATTGTTTTTAGACCCAATATCCAAAGAACTTACCGATGATACAAAAGTTGTTTTATGCGTGTTAAATGTAGTTTTGATAAAAATATTACCAAGCTTTCCAAAGTCACTGAACGCACCTACAGCCCCATTCCAACTGCCATTTACATGATCCAATTCCAAATTTGTTAAAGAACTATACAACCACTTATCCGTGAATAAACCATTGACCTTTCCTACCACATACGTAGATCCTCCTTGCTTTCTATGTGCAGCAAAAATGCTCGCCATTCTCGTAGGTGCCAACGACTTAAAGATGTCGAAAACCGGCACCTTGAAACGGATCGACAATAAATCATCCCCAGGTTTTAAAGCACCACCACTGATTTTTTGAATCACCCCTTTGTCACCAAGGCCGCTTCCATTTGAAACACCTAACAACCACATGTTCTTTGGATATCCACCCTGCAAACTGTCCCAACGCATGAATAACTGTCGCGCATTGTCATGTCCCTTTGATGAAGTTTCATGCAAAACCAATAACTGACGCGCCGCAGGTCTGCGCAGCATCCTGTCTCGAATGTCTTTACAATCTCCACTCAGAGAACTCATATGCGAAACAAATCGTTGCACACCAAGCGGAATGTTGGCACCTTGCTGCGGCGCGTCAAAACTCGTGTAGCTTACAACACAATTTGGTAAATTCCGATTTTCCATCTTTTTTAATGCCATCTTCGACACAATTCCCCCCATACTTACACCCACAACATGAATTTTTTCGCCACACATGGTAGATTGAACTTCCTGAATCACCTTAATCAACACCTCAGAATTAAAATCCATGTCCGCAGCGCCATCAAAAAAGTCTACATAAATCACATCAAAACCCTCTCTCCTGTACTTCTCTAAAATAGCCGGCGCTTGCGCAAGTCCCAAATTCACCTCCCACTTCTGCTTCTCAACATTCCATTGCTTTCCCTTTAACAAATCCAAATATCCCATGGAACCGCATTTCGCATCTCTCTCACCAATTGGATAACCCTTATAACCAAAATCTATGCCCTCAACGAAAATAATTGGCTTCTGAATGCATGGATTTAAACCGCCAAATTTGTTCTTCCCATAATGGACCGAAATGTTAGCCCTCAAATCAGGTAAACCAGGAAAAGCATTGATCGTTTTTAAATACAATCCCTCTCCCTCAAAAACATCCAAAATATCTTTGCTCACATTCACACGTACCACCTTTGTTGCACTCACTTTTGCTGTGCTCGATGTATTGTACCAAGGGTTCTCCATGTAACTTAATCGCATGTCTTCTTGAGGGACTTCGTAGCTCAATTCAGCAATGACCAAACTATCAGTTCCCAATGCAACTTGAAAAGGAACATTGGGTTGCACCTGAACAGTGTGTTTTCCAAACTTAAAATACCACTTACCCGCAGGATTAAGTTTTAAATTACTCATTATCAATCGCTCATCTAACACAAACTGATTAAAATCGCTTCGTATATGCTCAAGCGGAGTTGTAAATTGAAATAAATACTTGCTCTCATAAACCAAAGCATCATTCACTCCCGATTTAAATCGAACAAATGAGTCTTTGTCAATCTCTAAACCATACTCCCTCACTGAATCTCGTATGGATTTATAGGTAAAATCAAGCACCGTAAGCGGCACAATATTGCGCGAAATGTATTCGTTTTCAATGCCTTTTCGAACACTGTCTAAGTTTTCATAATCTTCCTCAGAATTTGTTTTCATCCACATCACCTGACGCAAAAGTTCTTGGCCACCCCAAAAATCAAAAGTATCGGCAAAAACATCACCTCCCGACTTTGTTGGATCCACAAATGGAAGCACACTCTCAATGCACTTTTCTCCAGCCGGCTGAATGTGCTTAAATCGTGGCACAATATTTTGATAAACCGTCTGTGCGCCCACCTTCGACTGCAACAATCCCACCGCAAGCATCAAAAGATATCTTTTCTTCATCGTCTACCTCCTGCACAATTTTTTTCGTGTATGAACAAGGTTGGAAACACCCGTTTCTGAATCATCACATTCACTTCCATCATCACTCCCGTGAGAAGGCAATTAGTGAACTCTTTTCTCATTGATTGAATTTCTTTCATAATTTTTCAATTTGATTCAACAAAATTCAAGATCTCTAACTGCTTATCTCTGGCGTTTTTAGCCAATTTTAAAAGCCCCTAAAGTTATTTTTTGCATTTTTCGCAAATCGTTTGGGTGTGCACCATACCTTTATTGTATATGTCATCGAAAACCTTAAAAATAACAAAATGATGATTGACACTTTTACAGAAATCTTAACTCAAAAAACCAAAAAAATGGGATTGAGAACAGCTTCAATGATGGCCGACCTTTTAAATATATCCGAAGATTCAGCCTATCGCAGAATTAAAAATCCAAGAAGCTTACGTGCAGATGAATTGATACTATTGGCAAAAGAGTTCGACATAGATTTGAATAAACTTGCTCAAACAAACCCCAATTGGCTATCTGGTGAATATAAACCTTTGAATTTTGAAACTTATACGTCTTCCGACTTCTACAAAGAACTCGAAACAAAACTCGATCGCTGTATTCATTTACCCCACTCACAAATTACCTACGGTGCAAAGGAAATTCCTTTTTTCTACTATATGTGGTTCCCTGCACTCGCTGCCTTTAAAACCTACATTTGGAACAAAGAATTCATTAAAAATCCTAAATTCAATAACGGAACTTTTAACTTTAACCCGAAATTAGAAAGTCCTCATATTAAACTCGCCGAAAAATATCTCAAAGTAGCCTCCCATGAAATTTGGAGCTACGAAACCTTATACTCAACCCTTTATCAAATTCATCATTATAAAGAATGTGGGATGTTCGAAAATGCCGAAACCTGCAGCCGTGTACTCCATGAGTACGATCAACTCATCGAACTCATTCACAACCAAGCCGAAATAGGTTCTAAACTCAATCCCTTTATCCCAAATTTCAAAGGTGCCAAATACAAACTCTATTTTACACCTATGATCAACTCCGACAATAGCATGATCTTCCACACAATTAAAGATAAAATTGCCGTGGTTTGCTCCCAAATGAGCGGAGTTGTTGTTAGCGACTGCTCACAATGGGTCTGCTCCACCGAACATTGGCTCAAAACCTGTAAAGAAAATGGTACCCTCCTGAGTCAAACCGGACAAGGTGCAAGGAATAAATTCCTCGTTCAAGACTATAAAACAAAAAAGAAAATGTTAGATTTATAAGGCTAACTAAAAATGATTAAAAAGGTTAGATGGGTTAGAGTGATTAAGACATTTCTAATCCCTCTAATCTTTTTAATCCCTCTAAACCCCTCTAAACCCTCTAAACTCCCTAAACTCCCCAGCTTCAGGCAACTGAAACTACCCTAGATGGATCATTTACATAAAGTACATCTACTAACTGCTTTTGTAATCCATTCACCATCGATACAAATACATCTTTAGACGCACGCGTCTTTGCAATAGCATAACAACCATGCAATTGACCAATGAGCAAATAAGCCATGGAACGAGAATCTACCCCCGGCTTAATCTCACCCGCATTTTTGCCAGACAATAATGCCTTCTGCAATATCTTTACCTGCATCTCCAAAACTTCTTCCAACTTCTGACGAAACTTTAAATCTACACCACTCATCTCCAACATCAAATTATACAATACATCACCCCGGATTATTTTCTTCTCCGTAGCCTCCGCCTTCTCAGACTCAATAACCTGATAAATCATACCCGCTATGCCTTCCGACCTATCCAACAATCCCGACCATTTGGCTTCATACATGGGTTTAATGATTTCATCTACCATGGCATAACCGATGTCTAGCTTCGTCGGAAAATAATGGTACAATGCACCCTTCGAAATGTTTAAATTCAACACCTCCTTGTCTGCTCGTAAAGCCTCAAATCCTACCACCTCCATCGCTTCAAAACAGCGTTTTAAAATTTTTTCGCGCGTAGTATTTTTTATCATATACGGCAAATATACCAACTAGTCGGTAAAAATGTTAATAAATATGTGGAAAAGGTGTGAAATTTTATTGTCGAAATTTTAATCGCTTAAAAACCAAACACTTATAAATGTTAATTTGATGTAGAATTAACTCCAAATCATGTGTTCCACATCACCATAAATCCATATTTACCCTATTTCTTAGAAATTCTTCTCGCAGTTTTAACAGCCTTATGACCGCGCTCCGATTCCTGCATCGCCACTTTCCTCAATCCCTTTACCCGAAAATAAATCACCAAACTGAAAATAAAAACAAAAGCCATCAGCCAAAAACTAGCCAATTTATAACATTGCGGCTGCGCACTTACAACCATTAGCTCTACTAAGCTAATACCTGCCGCGACCAGGCACAACAGAGCGAGGATGTGGTATTTTATCATGTGGTACGTTTAATGATCCTGTTACATTTAATATCTCCCAATCACTGAACGATTGATTGCTCTCCAACCCAACACCCATGATAATCTGGTCTTTCGTGGTGATCGTTACATTTTTGTCAGTGAAAATTTTACCCCTTACCTGATCCCATATCAACTCCTCTGTGTTCAATCGCTCTCCCTTTACATTCAAAATCTCTACGTCCCTCCTCACTATAATACGCTTCTCATTCGGATAACTAATCCCATATTCTGCCGTTAAATAACTTTGTATTTCTCCACTCGCCTCATAAAAATCAACCTTCAACCCCTTATTCATCTCCATGTAAGGCCGCTGTACCTGCTTAACCGCTACCAAAATAGGACTGAATACACGCGCGCGAATTTTTCCAGAATCTGTGTAATCAATGCTCACCTTCTCCGCATACTCCTTTGTTACAATAGAATCTCGCTTCTTATCTCTGTAAGCCGAAGTTTCTAACTCCGTGCAACCCAACAGTCCCACCAGAAAAAAGACAAAGAAAAATCTCATTCGAAACTAAACTTAATCGTACTTACGCTTTGCAAACCAAATATCGCCTAGCTGCAATCCTATACCAAATACCAAATACTGCTCACTCGGAAGCAATGTGCCCGTAACACCCCTCTGTAAATACTGAACACTGAAGTTCACCATATTTGTAATCACAGAATTATCGTAATACCTCTGAATCAAAGGAAGACCAAAACCAAATGTATAACGGTGCTCTTGTATCTGATGATCACTACCCGCACTATTGAAAATTTGCTGTGTGTTCGATAACATGTAACCGAATCTCACCGGAATCTTCATCCTTCTCTCAGAAGCCGCCTTCTCATCGTTAGGATGGATGACTAAACTTACACCCATGTCAGTTCTATCCGTATACTTTCCCCTCGTGTCAAAAAACGGATTAGAACCCCAAATTTGTTTTCGATAATCAAAACTCAAACTAAAAGCCCTTCTATACTGAAAGCTGTAGCCCATTCCGTAAGCCGTTGGCATACTAAAAGACTGCGCGTCTCTGATCTCGTTTAACACTGTATCTCTCACAGATGTATAACCCGCCACGTAGTTCAAACTGCGCGTAAGCCTGGTTTCTGATCCTGACATTCCCGAATACATCTCATACGAACCACCCAATTTGTGATACGTACTGTCCAATTTAAAATTCGCAACAAATCCAAATTGATGCTGTACACCTCTCACAATCACCGACTTCGCATCTTCAACCAATCCCAATTGCAAACTATCAATGATGCTAAACAATGTATTGTCCTTCAATGTCCCAAAAACATAACCCAAACCATAACCAACCTGTGCATGATTTCCGAATCTAAATCCAGTATTCCATTGTAACAAATTGATACCTCCTGAACCAGTATGAGCCGTTCTATTCGGTATCGGCGCCGCATTGTCTATGTAATAATTATACCCCACTGTCGTCATTGGACGCATCACGAGCGACGAAGCCGCACCATAAGGTACATACTTATAAATCCTTGACTTTTTCACACTGTCAAAGCCAATGCCTTTCTTTTGAATGTGCTTCCAAATTGGAAAAGCCAAACTCAAATAATTCAAACCTCCACCTGTAAACGACTGTGCCGCGCTGCCCGACTTCACCAAACCCTCTTTGTAATTTCCACCGAAATCAAGGGTTGTATATCGAATGCTACCAACAGTTGCAGGATTGTACAAACTATAAGAATAATAACCTGAATGCGTATGCATCGCGGTGTTCGACTGGAAAAAGTTTCCTAGTGTCCATTCACCCAAACCATAATTGCTAAATGGAGACCTTGTTCCGTTCTGACCGCTTCCCTGTGCATGAAGAAATGGTGAAATGATTCCCAAAAAACAAGCGCCGAGAAACCTTTTATACTGAGTGAAGTGCATAATATAATCCGTAATGTACCAAAAGAGGCTCTACAAATATCTCGTTTTTAATGTGTTTCACCAAAAAGTCAGCATCGCCACCCGTTAAAATAATTGCAGAATTCGCAAATTCCGCCTTGAATCGGTCTGTTCTGGCGTTCAGTTCATCGAAAAGACCACCTAAAATTCCAGAATGTATGGCCGCATTTGTCCTGTCTCCAATGTCTCTGCCTACCATCGTCTCTGCCCCTAAATCCGTGGCATACAAACGAGGCAACTTTTGGGTAAACTCATTCAACGACCTGTAACGCATGTCCATTCCCATCGAAATACCACCACCACCGTAAAATCCATCAAAACCCAAATAATCATAGGTCAAACATGTACCCGCATCAATCACCAAACAGTTTAACCCAGGCTTCAAATACCTAGCTGCCATCATTCCCGCCAATCTGTCCCTTCCCAATGTCTCAACACCCTGAATACCAATGTCTAATACACCGCAAAGACTTATACCAAATTCAATCGCTCCCTGCTCCTTCAACAAAGAAAATTGTCCCTCAGAAAAATCAACCCCATCCATCCTCCGAACCGAAGAATAAATGATTCTGCTTTCCTTATATTTCTCCAATAAATCCTCCAAATTAGGATCGACATGACATGAAATCACCTCGCCATCAACACTAAAAACTACAGCCTTTACCCGCGTGTTCCCAATGTCGATGGTAATGATATCACTCATATTAAAGAATTACCTTCTGATTACCGCACCTGATTGCTCAAAGGCAGACATCAATTTTTGCATCGCAGCATCAGCCTCCTTGTCCGTTAAAGTAGCATCTGATTTGTTCAAATGAAACGACAATGCAACCGCTTTTTTGCCATCTTCCAATGGCTTGCCCTCATACACCGAAAATACCTTCGTTTCAGTTAAAAAATGAATTTTTTGCGACTTTATGATCCTTTGCAATTCGCTGAATGTCACACCTTTATCAACAACCAAACTCAAGTCTCTGCGCATCGTATGAAACTTCGGAGGTGCCATGTATTTCAACGATTTACGACCCGGCTTTAGCAGCTTCTTCATCGGTATCTCCACCGAAAATAAAACTCCACTCAAGTCCGCCTTTTTCAGCCAAGCCGGTTTCACCAAGTCTATTTGAATATCTTCCAGCAACAACCCACTGTCGATGCTTTGCAACAAACCAGTCAAAACGCGTTTAACATCGTAATAATCAACATTTCGCTGAGGCGATTCCCAACTCTCCACCGTGTTTTTTCCCCAAAATACCAAACTCAAAACCGGTGTCTCTTTGAAACCTTTTTCAGAAACCTCATAAGTACTTCCAATTTCAAACAACGCCACCTTTTCTGCCTGTCGGTTTTTGTTAAATGCCACAGATGTCAACAATCCAGGTATCAAACTTTTACGCATTACGCCCATATCGGTGCTCAATGGATTGCTTAAATGAACCAAAGCTTCGCTTTCATCCCACCATGTGCCCGACGTTAAACTATTCGTAGAGGCTTCGAAAATGCCTTGCGACACCAAATATTGTCGTAACTTATTCTCCAATTTTCGCCTCCGCATTCCCTCAAACGTGCCCAAAGAAACCTGCATTTTTCCGCTCATCGGAATCTTGTCGAAACCGTAAATTCGCATCACTTCCTCGTATAAATCTACCACTTCAGTGACATCATTTCTCCAAGATGGAACCTCAACAGAATATCCTCCATCTACCGAATTTAATGAAAAACCAAGTCCCTTTAAAATTGACTCTATTTCATTTTGAGGGACAGTTATTCCACTGAATTTATTCAGTTTTTCTACATCTAAATGAATGATTTTCTGTTCATAAGGCTTCACATATACATCGTTATATCCTGTCACTTTTCCCCCAGCAATGTTCACAATTAAATCAGCCAATGCCCTGCCATAAAGATCAATATTGGCCTTGTCAATTCCTCTTTCAAACCTGAAAGATGCATCCGTGTTTATCACATGTCGCTTCGCCGTTTTCCTAACCAAACCAGGATGAAAGTGTGCAATTTCTAAAAACAAATTCGATGTGCTCTCCGACACCGCAGATTGCTTGCCGCCCATCACACCTGCCAAAGCAACTGCTCCATTGGAGTCTGCAATGACAATATCTTGACTACTCAACTCTTTTTCACTTCCATCGAGCAACAATATTTTCTCACCTTCATTAGCCAAACGCACTTCAATGTTTCCCGCCAATTGATCGGCATCAAACGCATGTACCGGCTGACCTACAGAATGCAAAATATAATTTGTAGCATCAACTACATTGTTTTTAGGCTCTATATCTATGGCCTTCAATCGATTCTGTAACCAAATTGGAGATGCCGCTATTTTCACACCCTCAATCTTGATACCAAAATAACGTTCACATAAATCTCCATTTTCAACGGTTATCGCTTCTTTTAAACCACTTTCAGGCAACTGAAGAATGTCTTTTTGAGGGACACTCAAACCAAGCAAACCTGCCAAATCTCGTGCAACACCCAAATGTGAGGCTGCGTCACCCCTATTCGCAGTTAATCCAATCTCAATCACCGTATCGTTTTCGATACCGAAATAATCGGCCGCCGACATGCCCACAACAGAATCAGAAGGCAATACCAGAATGCCGTCGTGGTTGGTTCCCATGCCCATTTCATCTTCAGCGCACAACATTCCCTCTGAAACCTCTCCTCTAATCTTTGATTTGGTAATCACAAAAGGTTCTTTGCCCTTAATGTGGATTTCTGTTCCAACCGTTGCAACCACAACTTTTTGACCAGCAGCCACGTTTGGAGCACCGCAAACGATATTCAAAGGTTCACCTGAACCAATATTCACTGTCGTTAACTTCAATTTATCGGCGTTTGGATGCTGCACACATGTGAGCACTTCACCAATGACAAATCCCTTCAATCCGCCCTTCAGACTCTGCCATTCCTCCAAATGTTCCACCTCTAATCCACTAACCGACAATCGATCAGCAATTTCTTGCGCTTCCACATGAGTTGGTAAAATATCCTTTAACCAGTTAATTGAAATTCTCATGAAGCAAAGTTATCAATTAAAGTTTAAAGTTTACAGTTTACAGTTTAAAGTTCTACCAAAATCTAAGTTCAACCTTAAACCCTAAACCTTAAATTTACAGTTGAAAGTTTATCGTTTACAATTGTAGTTTCTGCGTTATAATCGAATCACTCTAATCACTCTAATTTTTATAACCCCCTATAAACATCCTTCATAAACCTTTATAAACCCTCATAAACCTTTATAAACCTTTATAATCGTATCTACCCGTTTAAGACACGAGTCTATAATTGCTGATACATGAAATTTGTGAATATTATGATCATGTTGCACTAAAAGACAACAAATTATCTTATATTCGCAATGGATACAACACATACAAACAGACAACTTATTTTTTACAAAAATTATTTTGAATCATTTTTAAAAATTCAAAATCTTGATGTAAAAAAGAAAATACTGTGGACACTTAAAATCATTGAGAGCGAACCAAGAATACATACCGAATACCTAAAGCATTTAAAAAACACAAAAGGAATCTATGAAATTAGGATACGTAGTTCAACCAACCAATTTCGAATTTTTTGCTTTTTTACTTTAAATAATTGTATGGTTATCATGAATGGTTTTCAAAAGAAAACTCAAAAAACACCACAAAAAGAAATTACCAAAGCGCATAAAATTAAACAAGAATATGAACAAGAATACCAAAACACTCAATGAAATCATTGAAAATGAATTTGGACCAAGTGGTACAGAAAACAGAGAGAATTTCGAAAAAGAATTTGAATCCTTCAAACTAGGCAAAACAATTAAAGAAGCAAGAATTGCAAGAGGACTCACTCAATCAAAACTTGCAGAAAAATGCGGTATCGACAGACATTACATATCCAAAATAGAAAATGATGTAAAAGAAGTTAGATTCTCCACATTACAAAAAATTATACAAATTGGATTAAATGCTCAACTGCAAATAAAAATCATCTAAATTTAAAGTTGAAAGTTTATCGATGATAGTTTTACAGTTCCATAAACCCTTATAAACCTTTATAAACCTTTATAAACTTTTATAAACATCAAATGAATTATATTTGTATCTCACAATGTTGAACCGACTAAAAAAATATCAATTTTCAGCTCTTACAAAGATCTTTGAAGGACTACCGAGAGATATATATTTGTTCGGTTCAATGGTGAATATAGCCAGGAAAGGTGGAGATATTGATATTTTATGGGTTTGTCCAAATGACTCATTGAGAACATGGCAAAAAAAAATGGACCTAACTGTCAAGTATCAAAAAATGTACGACGAAAGAATTGATATTCAAATATTTCCTGTCGAAGAAAAATGACATACGAGGAAAAAACATTCTATCATATAATCGAAAAACAAAAACTATTTTGATGAAAAACCAATTGCTAGAGTTAATCACAACAACTTTCTTCACCGAATTCCAAAAAATCAGCCACAAACTATAATCCCCTCAACCTTAAACCCTCCAGCCACTCCACAATCCGTGTAGCCGTTTTACCATCCCACAACGGTGGAATTGAACCCGACTTCCAATTGCCCGACTGTAATTTTTCCAAAGCCGCCGCCAAATCTCTTGGGTCTGTTCCTACCAATTCATTGGTTCCAATTTCACAAGTCTCCGGACGCTCAGTGCTGTTTCTCATCGTAATACATGGCACTCCCATCACCGTTGTTTCCTCCGTGATTCCACCAGAATCCGTTATCACACCCCTCGCATTCTCTACCAAATAATTGAATTCAAAGTACGACAATGGATCTACCATCAATACATTCTTCGGACTTATACCAAACAATTCCATGTTTTTTCTCGTTCTTGGATGAACCGGAAAAATCACCTTGCTTCCCGCTAATTTTGTTTCTATTACATCAAATAATTGCGTCAATTGCTCTTGATGATCCACGTTCGATGGTCTGTGCAATGTCATCACATAATATTCCTTAGGTAAAAGTCCCTCAGAAATAAAAAACGCCGGTGCAACAAAATTCTTACGGTGCTTTAACAATGTGTCAATCATTGTGTTACCCACAAAAACTATTTTATCATCTGCAAAACCCGCATTCCTCAAATTACGATTCGCAGTTTCCGACGTTGTGAAAAATACATCCGTAATGGCATCCGTTACCAATCTGTTCACCTCCTCCGGCATGTCTATATCCCAGCTGCGAATGCCGCCCTCTACATGGGCCACCTTCGTATGCAACTTCTTCGCCACTATGGCACATGCCATGGTGCTCGTAACGTCCCCTACCACCAACACCATATCGGCCGGATTGGCAAGCAATTCTCTCTCAAATGCCACCATGATAGCCGCAGTTTGCTCAGCCTGACTGCCCCCGCCACACTCCAAATTTACATCCGGCTCTGGGATGCCCAATTGCTCGAAAAAACTGCCCGACATCGCCTTGTCATAGTGCTGTCCGGTGTGAACCAAACGATAATCAATTTGCTTCCCGTTTTTTTTAGCCACATCAATAGCCTCAATGATCGGTGCAATCTTCATAAAGTTGGGCCTAGCCCCAGCAATGATGGTTAATTTCATGAAACAAAGTTATTACTAAAATTTAAAGTTGAAAGTTTATTGTTTAAGGTTCTGCCAAAATTCTCCTCACAACATTAAACTGTAAACTATAAACTGTAATCCCCCCTAACCCCCCTAATCCTCCTAACCCTATTAACCCCTAAATTTAAAGTTGAAAGTTTATTGTTTAAGGTTCTGCCAAAATTCTCCTCACAACATTAAACTGTAAACTGTAAACTGTAAACCTTACAACCTTAGTAAACGTAAATAGATGTTTAACAGACGAATAAACATGGCACATTGTCGGAAATTTGTAAAAATGCAACAAAAGTGTTGCACTAAAAGACAACAAAATCGTATATTCGCAATGCAAATTTTTCATAAACGACAAATCATATTTTATAAAAATTACTTTGAAGATTTTTTAAATTTTCAAAGTATTGAGGTAAAAAAGAAAATTCTATGGACCCTCAAAATCATAGAAAATGAAACCAGGATTCATTCAGAATATCTCAAACATTTACACAGCACAAAAGGAATTTATGAAATTCGAATACAACACTTAAACAATCAATACCATATCTTATGCTTTTTTTCTACCAATAATCGCATCGTTATTCTGAATTGTTTTCAGAAGAAATCGCAAAAAACTCCCAAAAATGAAATTAAAAAAGCAAACAAAATCAAACAAGAATATGAACAAGAATATCAAAACATTAGATGACATTATCGATAAAGAATTTGGCACCATTGGAACCGAAAATCGAAATGTATTTGAACAAGAATTCCAATCCTTCAAACTTGGAAAAACCATCAAAGAGGCCAGAATTGCCAAAGGACTTACACAGTCCAAACTAGCAGAAAAATGTGGAATGGATAGACATTACATTTCTAAAATTGAAAACGATGTGAAAGAAATAAGAATTTCTACTTTACAAAAAATCATCGAGGTTGGACTGAATGCAAAATTGCAAATTCAAATCATCTAGTTAATTGGTTTATAGGATTATGTGATTATTGGATTAACGGGAAATCTTTCCACAGCCTATCAACCCATACGCTTATAACCCTCCTAATCCCCCCTAACCCCCCTAATCCTCCTAACCCTCCTAATCCCCCTAATCCCCCTAACCCTACTAATCTGTTTAATCTGTTTAATCTGTTTAATCTGTTTAATCTGTTTAACCTTCCCAACCCCAAACCGATTAAACTTTGTAAATAGCATGTTTTTTTTGTGGGAATTTGTCATTTGTTGAACTTTTGGAACGAAATTTGTACGTTCTGAAATTAAAATGAATACATTGTTGGAAAATTGGGTGATGAAACTGCTCGGCAAACGCTATTTGCCAGTGTGGTTGATCCTCATTTTAGATTTAACAATTGTTGCAGCTTCCTTCCTCTTTGCCCTTCTTTTGCTTACAAATTTTTCGTTTTACAAGATTTATTCGCCACAGCGTTTGCAGGTTTGGTTGTTGCTAGAATTGTGCTACGGATTTTCGTTCATTCTGTTTAGCAGTTACCAAAGCGCCTTCCGACACACAGGTGTGAGAGACCTTACTCGACTCATCCTCGCATCTATCTTAGCACAATCTTTGTCTTATACCTCAACCAGAATCGCCGCTTACTACGGCATCTTCGACGTGAATAACTTGAGCATCGCCTTTCTCATTTTACAAGGTTTTTCATTCATCATGGGTGTGCTCGGTCTGCGTTTGTTTGTGAAACTGATGTACAGTAGGTATGTCCTGCATTCTACCACAAAACGTCATGTCGGATTGCTCATTTACGGTGCAGGAGCCACCGGCGTTACCGTGAGAAACGCCGTGAAGCAAGACAGAAATTCAGGCCTTGAAGTGGTCGGTTTTATCGATGACAATCCCAAATTGGTAGGAAAACGTATCGATGGCATCAAAATTTATTCCTTTGATGAAGCATTTTCCCTCGGCTTTTTACGCAAAAATAAAGTTCACGAAGTCATTTGGTCCATTCAAAGTGAAGCAGGTACTTCCTTCCACAGAGTGGGTGATGCTTGCTTGGGTTACAACCTAACATTTCATAAGGTTCCAAACGTAAAAGACTGGATCGGTGGCTCTTTGAGTCGCAATCAGTTGAAACGTGTGAAAATTGAAGATCTCCTTAACCGCACAGCCATTAACCTCGAGAATCCTCAATTGCGCCATTTTATTGAGGGACGTCGGGTCTTAGTAACAGGAGCTGCAGGTAGCATTGGCAGTGAACTCTGTAGACAAATTTTACACTATTGTCCCTCGAAATTAATTGTGTTCGACAATGCAGAAACACCAATGAATGATTTCTTGTTGGAGTTGCAAAAACATCCGAAAAACATGAGCAACGTAGTGGGCGTAATCGGCGATGTTACCAGAGAAAACCGAGTTGGTGAAGTGTTTGACATGTACAAACCTGAGTTGGTGTTTCACGCCGCAGCCTATAAACACGTGCCAATGATGGAAATCAACGCCAAAGAAGCCGTACGTGTGAATGTTGAAGGAACACGACTCGTGGCTGAAATGTCTGTGAAAACTGGCGTTTTTAAGTTTGTCATGATCTCGACAGACAAAGCCGTTAATCCGACAAATGTGATGGGGGCAACGAAAAGAGCCGCCGAAATACTCGTTCAAAACATGTCCGGTAAATCAAGCACCGAATTCATCACCACACGCTTTGGAAATGTGCTTGGATCCAACGGTAGCGTCATTCCGCTGTTTAGAAAACAAATTGAAAACCGCGAAAACGTCACCGTTACTCACAAAGACATCATGCGATATTTCATGACCATCCCCGAAGCTTGCCAACTTGTTTTCCAAGCAGCTACAATGGGAAAAGGAGGCGAAATCTTTGTCTTTGATATGGGTGAGCCAGTGAAAATTTACGACTTAGCCGTAAAAATGATCAAATTGAGCGGACTTACACTTGACCGCGATATCAAAATTGTAGAAACCGGACTTCGACCAGGCGAGAAACTATACGAAGAGCTTTTGAGCAATGCCGAAAATACATTGCCCACCCACCATCCTAAAATCCTAATCGCCAAAGTAAGAACCTACAACGATACTGAGATTTTACCGGTATTCGGCAAATTAGGCTCCGCTGCTCTCAATGGCGCCACCGACAAAGATTTGGTGGTTCTCCTAAAAGGACTCATACCAGAATACAAAAGCCAAAACTCTATCTATTCTGAGTTAGACTAAGGTAAATTAGAGTTGAATGTTTACGTTTTACAGTTCAATCGAGATTCAACCCAACCTTAAACGTTAAACCCTCAACGTTAAACCCTCAACTTTAAACAAAAAAAAGGATCGTTTTCACGATCCTTTTT
>CAZYBT010000007.1:25754-31834 GCA_964645755.1 uncultured Rhizobium sp. | reverse complement strand
AACGTTAAACCCTCAACTTTAAACAAAAAAAAGGATCGTTTTCACGATCCTTTTTTTCTTAACGAAGGTCTAATTCGTTGATAATGTTCGAGGCCCCGCCCAGCTTATCTACTATGAATAAAGTGTATCGGATGTCAACGCTGATTGTGCGTTGTACCGATGGCATGAAACCGAAATCTGAAGCAATCGCTTCCCAGTTGCCATCAAATGCCGTTCCTATCAACTCTCCATTGCCATTGATCACAGGAGATCCTGAATTACCTCCAGTAATGTCGTTGTTGCTCAAAAAGCATGTATGCAATTCACCGTCAGCATCTGCATAACGACCGAAATCTTTCTTGCGAATCAAATTGATCAACGCTTCTGGTGCATCGAATTCGAAATCACCAGGGATGAATTTTTCAGCAATACCCTTCGCAGTGGTGAAATAATTGTAATTCACAGCATCACGCGCTTTATAGCTTTCAATAATACCATAGCTCAAGCGCATGGTACCATTCGCATCTGGAGCAAAAACTTTATCATTTTCCATCTCAAATTGTGCGGCCATATAAAGACGATTCGCACGATTCAATTTGTCGTTAATATCCCCCAAAACTGGTTTCAATGTAACCGTGATGATATCAAGATATCCCGCAGTAATGGCATAAAGTGGGTCTTTTTCGAGGGACTTTGACTTAGGATTAGCCAAGAATTTTTTCAATTTCACAGTGTCGGTGAACATTGAATTGGCGTACACTTCGTTTGCCATTTCCGTAAAATTACGCTTATGCTTGAGCGAAAGCTTCGTAAGGGCAGCCGGAAGATAGGTAGGATCCAAATCTTCGATGATGTGTTTGAACACAACAGCCAAAACCTGCTTTTCAATAGCCACATTGTACTCGTGGTACATTTCGGTAACACCAGCAAGCATTGCATTTGCAACGGTTTTTCCTTTGCTCGCATCAGCGTCCTTCAAAGCCATTGAAAGTCCTTTCATCGACATTGCAACACTCATTGGTACGCTGTTAGAAATACCATCTTGCAAATACACAGAATACAATCCAACTTTGTTCAATCCAGCGTATGCTTCATCGTACAAACTGGTTACATCTCCATAAACATCTTGCTTGTTGTTCGCACGAACCCATTGCTCGAAAGCAATTTCAGCACTTTTACGTTTTTGGTAGAATTCTGGCTTCGACAATTCCTTCGCTTCACCGTTGAATTTGTTCCAATAGTTTCCAAGTCCAGCCAATTTTGAAGAATACATCAAACGCACATCTTTATCGGCTTTCATATACTGTTCGTAAACATCCATGATATCGCGGCGAAGTTGCACACGCATCGGACGCTCTTTACCCGCCAGGTAACGGATACCTTCAGAGTAAGTATAACGGGTGGTTCTACCAGGATAACCCATTGTCATAGCGAAATCACCCTCTTTTACCCCTTTCAAAGAAATTGGAAAATGGTGATTCGGTTTGTATGGTGCATTTGCAGCATTAAAATCTGCAGGTTTGTTGGTGCCATTGGCATAAATGCGGAACATCGAAAAGTCGCAAGTGTGACGTGGCCATCTCCAGTTGTCGGTTTCACCGCCAAATTTACCTACGTTCTCCGGTGGTGTTCCTACCAAACGAATATCACGGAAAACCTCATAATACATTGCCAAATACTGGTTTCCATTGTAAAATGAAGTAATTTCAATCACATAATTCGCTGCATCTTCACCCAATGCCTTCAACAAATTCCCTTTAACCACGTTCAACTGAGCTGCAATTTTTGCAGAACGATCAGCTTCAGGCGCATTCATTGCCACACCGTTGAAAACCTGAGTTGTTACATCCTCAATTTTACGCAACAAACCAATGTTGAACCCTGCGCGACGCTCTTCTTGCATCGATTTTGCCCAAAAACCATTCGCCAAAATGTTGTCTTGTGGAGTGGCAATCTCTTGAATTGCATCGTAACCACAGTGGTGATTCGTAAGGAAAAGTCCCTTCGATGAAATGATTTCACCAGAACAGAACATTCTGCCTTGCTTCGACATCAGACGCACCACCGCATCTTTTGCCGACGATTTATTGATTGAATAAATATCTTCAGCAGATAATTTCATTCCACGGGCCTGCATCTTGTCTTGAATCTTGCTAAGCAAATTCAACGGCCACATACCTTCATCAGCACGCAACGAAAGGATACTCGATGCTGCCAACAATAAACTGAGAATTCTGTGTTTCATAAAAAAGCAAAAATACGGAAAAAAAGAATCAAAAATAACTCCTTACCGCAAACTCAAATTGATCCATGAAAATCTGCTTGAATGCGCTCAAATTGTTGCGCTCATAATAAATTAACATAGCTTTTTTGTACGCAATGGAATCGACCGTTCTGAAAGACAAAGGACAAATTCCAGCTTCAATTAAAATGGCATTGCTCAAAATTCTTGCTGTCCGCTTGTTGCCATCTGAAAATGGTTGTATGTACGACAAATTAACCAATAACAACAATGCCTTTTCGAAAACATTTCTTTTACCTTGAATCACCAAACACATTCGCTCCAGAGCCTCTCTTATCTGAAAATCATTATCGAGCGGAACATACGTTGTTCCCGTAATTCCAACTCGGTGATTTCGGATATTCTTCGGAACATTCAATTCCTTGATCAAAATACTGTGTATGTCTTCAATCGCTTGAACACTCAGCGGCGTTACATAATCTGGATGATCTGTGATGAAATCAATGGCTTCCTTGTGATTCAACAACATGACCGCTTCATCTTTCGATTTACCTTCTGCCGTTGTTTTCTCTTTTAGCAACCGCTCTGTTTCCAACAGGGAATAAGTATTTCCTTCAATTTGCGATGATTTCCAACTCAAATCAATTGCCAAACGTTCCATTTCCTTCCGATAGTCGTATTCCGACAAAGAAGCAACCCTTTGTTGATGCTCCAATTGAAGACTTTCTAATTTCTGCCTCTCTGCTTCGGTGAAAATGATTTCCGACTGCTCAATTTTATCGAACAATGAAAAATTAAACGTCCTTAAAATCGACCGCTCATCGGCCTCTAACTTAAAATAATCATCCACATCAACGGCCACCACCAACTGGAAATTTGAATCCACATGGTACTTCGTACCTTTGCCATTCCCAGATGTATATACCAAATTTTCCTCCGAGAGAACCTGCAATATCCTTTTGGTAGTGGCATAACTTACACCCAACTTGGCCGCATCAAAAATATCCTTCGACGACACACCACCATGAGCATCAATAAATTGCAAAACCTTCTCTCGTATTGCATATTTCCGCTGTTGCATTTCTGTACCCATAATTTTGTGGCTCACAAAAATACAAAATATAGCTCATATTTCCGTTTTTTGATTGTTTTTGAGGGATATTTGAGCCAGAAATCAAAGTTTATAGTTGAAAGTTTAATGTTTAAAGCTCTGCCTCAATTTAACCCCAACCTTAAACCCTAACTTTAAACTGTAAACTGTAAACCATAAATCTAAAGTGGTACTTTAAATTATTCAGATATTTTTACAACTATATTAAATCGCAAATGAACCATTCGAACGCCAAATTGGAAATATTCGAATTATACCGGTCCATGAATTTCTTCAACAACTTTGGAATGGAAAAATTCACTAGATAGTGAGATTATAGGCTTATAAGCCTAAAACAATGACAAATTATAACAACTAATTCTATATTTTATCGAATTATTTGTTTATTTTTGACAAATGAAAGAAGTATTAAGTCTGCTCAACTATGCAGAACAACCAATCACAACATCTTTACTTCTCAATATTTTTAAGGATTTTTCAAGTCCATATGACAAAATTGATTCATTGGTTAAAAAAAAATACCTCATACAAATAAAACGAGGTCTCTATATTCTCGGGGATATTTTGAATACAAATAAACCTGAAACCTTCACAATCTCAAACCATCTCTACGGACCAAGTTATATTTCTTTGGAAAGTGCATTGTTCTTTTGGGGATTAACACCGGAAAAAGTGTATTCATGTACAGCTATGACGACTAAAAGAACAACAAATTTTCAAACACCTGTCGGATCATTTCATTACTATCATTTACCAACACCATATTATAGTCTTGGAATAACTACTATCTCAATTAAAAAAAATCAAAACATATTGATTGCCTCACCCGAAAAATCATTGATTGATAAAATTATACATACATCAAATTTAAATTTAAGGAGTCAAAAACAAACCATTGACTACTTAATCGATGATCTCAGGATTGAAATAGAATCCCTCAAAAATCTTGATGCACAAAAAATAGTTGAATGGCTTCCTTTCTGCCCAAAAAAAACCAGCATTATGCACATATATCAAACACTAAAAAGCTTATGATAAAAGAATGGCTCCAATCATACAACTGTACATCACTGGAAGAAAATGAACAAGCGCTTCGAGAAATCATGCAAGAAATAACACTTGCAGGTTTATATCGAACTAACTTCTTTCAACAAGCCGCATTCTATGGAGGTACTGCATTAAGGATATTTCATGGTCTCGACAGATTCTCAGAAGACCTCGATTTTTCGCTGTTACAAAAAAACAATCAATTTGAAATTCAACCTTATTTCAATTCCATCAAAAAAGAATTTGAATCAGTAGGAATACATATAAGCATCCATCAAAAAATAAAATCTACAAAAACAAATATTGATTCAGCTTTTCTAAAATCTGAAACCCTTTGGAGTGAATTGGTTTTTGAAGAAACTACATATCAATTGCCTTTTAATTTAACACCTAAACTAAAAATTAAATTAGAAATTGACACAACCCCACCATTAGGATTTACAACAGAAAATCTCCTCCTATTAAAACCATTTTCATTCTATGTGAATTGTATGGTAAAAGAAGATCTTTTCGCAGGAAAATTACATGCCCTGTTGTTTAGACAATGGAAAAATAGAGTAAAAGGACGTGATTGGTATGATTTAGAATGGTATGTCAGAAATAACATTCCTCTCAATTTGAAACACTTTCTCAATAGAGCCAATGAAAGTAATCATATTTCTAGTTGCGAAATTAACCGACAACAAATCATCTCATTAATCACCAATAAAATACTAAAAACAAATATACAAGATGCCAAACAAGACATTATTCGTTTTATTCCCAATCCAGAAGCTCTCGATATTTGGTCCACTGAATATTTTATTGACCTTGCCAATAAAATCAAAATTTATAGTTGAAAGTTTAATGCTTAAAGCTCTGCCTCAATTTAACTCCAACCCTAAACCCTAAACTCTAAACCCTAAACTTTAAAACTATTGGTATTCCGATAGATTTTTAAGCGCCAGCTTCAAATCCCCATCCGGCTCATACCCCAACACCTCTTTCGCATGCGACACGTCCGCCAAACTGAATAAAATATCGCCCTTTCTTACTGGGCCGAACACCGGATCTACTGTGCTGCCAGTGATCTCTTTGATCATGTTCCAAATACTCAGTAAATCTGTGGTGGCACCACACGCAACGTTGAAAACATAATGCCTTCCCTCATCCAAATTACCCATCAATCCCAATATGTTGATGTTCACTACATTCACCACCGGTGTAAAGTCCCTCGTGATGCTTCCATCACCGTTGATGGTTGGAGGGACATTCGTTAACGCCGCCTTCATGAACAAGGGGATCACCGCCGCATACGGACCATTAGGATCTTGTCGGGGACCAAAAACATTGAAATAACGGAACCCAGCTATGCTCAAACCATAGTTTTTCGCATAGGCCTCGGCATACAATTCATTGGCCATTTTTGTGGCTGCGTAAGGACTTAAAACTTTGCCCACGCGCACTTCCACCTTTGGCGATTCATTCAAATCTCCGTACACCGAAGAACTAGAAGCATACACAAAGCGTTTGATGCCGCAAGCGCGAACCGCCTCTAACATATTCAAAAATCCGTTCACATTCACATTGTGCGAAGCAATCGGATCGGCAATACTCCGAGGCACAGAACCAAGCGCCGCTTGGTGACTCACCGCATCGATACCCTCACAGGCCTTCAAGCAATCGCTGTAATTGCGAATGTCGCCTTCAATAAATTCAAAT
>CAZYBT010000007.1:0-25654 GCA_964645755.1 uncultured Rhizobium sp. | reverse complement strand
ATTTGGTTGACCAAAATCAACTCAAATTGATCAGTGATATCATGCAGCACCGTGGCCCCGATGCACAAGGGTTTTATACCAACAACAATGTTGGATTTGCACACAACAGACTCAGTTTGCTCGACCTTTCCACAAACGCCAATCAACCATTCAAAAACGAACACTACAGCCTCGTTTACAACGGTGAAATTTACAATTGGAAAGCCATTCGTACCGAACTCAGTGCACTCAACATACCATTTCACACCTCATCAGATACTGAAGTGTTATTTCAAGCCCTCAACCATTGGGGAGTTGAGAAAACGCTTACCAAAATAAACGGTATGTTCGCCTTTGCTTGGTACAACATCCAAGAAAACAGCGTCATTCTGGCAAGAGACCGAGTTGGCATTAAACCCCTCTTCTACGCAAACATCAACAACCAAATCCTGTTTGCTTCAGAAATTAAAGCACTGTGTACCGATTTAGGCATGTTTGATTTGAACATGCACTACCTCGCTCAAGCATATTATGGAGTGTATGAAACACAACGACATATTTCTCCGTTTAAACAAATCAAACAACTTGAACCTGGGCATTACCTAAACATCAATACCCAAACTTTAGAAATAACAGACCACCAATGGTTTGCGCTTCAAGATTGGGCCGATGAAACAGCCTACAGAAACCGTGAAAAAAAGAGCCAAAATGAAATTCGCGATGAATTTGCTCACCTTTTCAAACAATCCGTTGACTCAATGGCCGTTTCTGATGCTCCAATGGGCGCTTTTGTTTCTGGGGGACTTGACTCTTCACTCGTTGCAGCAACTGCAAATGAATCAGACCATCTGCAATTGTTTACTGCCAATGTTGTGGGCAAATACTCCGAGTTTCAGTCTGCTCAAAAACTCGCTCAACATTTAAAATCACCCCTCAACGAATACCATTATTTACCGGAATACTTCATTCGCGATATTGTTGATACCACCTACCATTACGATACTCCCATCACCTTATTCACCAATTCAGTAGCCTTTTCGGGGGTGGCAAAGTTGGCGAGAGAAAAGAACGTAAAAGCCGTTCTCACAGGTGAAGGTGCCGATGAGATATTCTTAGGTTACCCTCAGCTGCTCACACGCAGATTAGATAACCTCATACAAAGTCCATACAAACTCATCAACGGCATCTACAAAAAAATACCCGGACTTTCGAGCTACCTCAGAATCAATGCGGTTGACATGCAAAAGGAAGTCATCCAGCAACATTTAAACGGCTACAAAGAAAAAACCGCGGATCAAGAGGCCATGCATGCGTTTTCGTTCCTGAATGAACAAAAAGAAGACCTTAGGTGCCAAAAAATCACCGTGAACTTGATTCACAGACACCTTCATTCTCTGCTGTGGCGAAACGATCGAATGGGCATGATGCATTCTATTGAATCCAGATTCCCCTTCCTTGATGAAGAAATTATTAAGTTTGCATTAAACCTACCAGGTAAATTCAAAATAGGTAAAACCAATAACTTGTACAACTGGAAGCATCCTTTCATGATGGACAAAGCCGTAGCCAGAAACTATGCTTCTACCATTTTGCCAAAAGAATTGGCCTTAAAAAAGAAGTTTGGATTTGGCGTTCACGGACATGCAAAAGCCGAACTCAAAGTAGATATCAACTTTTTCAGAAACGGCTTCTGGCAAAACGCCTGCGGCATGAGCAACACCTCCTTGGAGCTCATGTACAAAGAATGTTCTCCCAAACTCATTGCCAAACTCAGCTCTGTAGAAATCTGGGGATCCCTCTTTGTCAACAAAGAAAACTCAGAATTGGTAAAAAACCGTGTTGAAAATAACTTCAAAATGAAGATTTAATCCAACTTCAACCTTAACCTCAAAACCATATACATCAAGGCAATGAAAGCAAAGGCAACTAGTCCCATTGTAAAGCCATTGCTCACTACAACAACATTGAGAACCAATTGTGTGATTGCATAAATCAGAGAAACACTCAAATGACCCATGTTGCGTTCATTGGCCAAGTATTGATACAAATGGGTTCTGTGTGGTTTGAAAATGTTTTCCTTGCGACTCAAACGGTACAAAATGGTCACAACAGCGTCTATTCCATATACACCTAACAGCAAAATCCATTTGAGGGTACCTGTGTCAACCATCAATTTACAAATGCCAAAGGCCACGATGAAGGCAAGGCTCACCGAGCCTACGTCCCCACTAAAACAAATAGCTTTCTTTCGGAAATTGTAAAATCCAAAAATCACCAATGCCATCATTACGTATTCTAATCCCAAATTTGGCATCAGATAATACAACGTACCCACCACAACCATGGAATACATCCCTGTGATGCCGTTGATGCCATCCATGAAATTATAGGCATTGATGCTACCAATAACCAAAATGAAGGCAATCAAGATGGTGAAAAAATGAAACTGCAAGATGCCCGTTTGCCAAAACATCAAGTCAACTGCCGTTACATGCACCAAAACACGAATCATTGGCGACAATGTCTTTACATCATCCCAGAAGCTAATTCCAGCAATCAAAAAAAGTCCCACCAAAAACCAAACATGTAAAATATTCCCATGCATCCAATGTTGGTACAAACTAATTCCAATAAACAACAACGGGAACAAAATGCCACCACCCCTCAAAGTGGGCTCCAGGTGAGAACTACGTTTGTTGGGTTTGTCTACAATTTCAAATTTTTTTGCAACCAAAAAGTAAAGATTGATCAACACAATCCCAAGAACCAAGGATACCAGAAGATTCAGCTGCATGAAGTTTCAAATATCCCCTGCAAAAACCCTACCACCAAATGCGCTCACAAAATAATCCGTTCAACCACCAAATCATCTAGAACGCCAATTCAATTCGCGAACCGCCTTTTCATCACTAAATGTCAAACTTTTCTCAAGTTTTGTCAAGCGATAAGTATTCAACGGAAATCCGGGCACAAAATCTCCCACTTTGGCCATCATTTTACCCATCCACACAGGAATTCGTTTGACACGTTTTCCATGTTTTTGAGCCAATTCCGTATCAATTTCTGCATAACTCTTGTGCAACTCATTACATAGATTAAATATGCCATTTTTATCAAGTAATGTTGGAATCAGTTTCGCAATATCCACCGCATTCACCATGCTCCTTCGGGCATTTCCAGAGCCCAACCTGAAATAATAACCTTTTTTAATGGCCCTTTCCATGGCACCCAAATTGCCTGGTGCATTTTCTCCCACCACCAACGGTAAACGCAAAATGACACAATTCACACCCTGTTCTTCCGCCCATTCCTGCACCAATTTCTCGGCTTCAATTTTGCTCTGTGCATACGGTGTAGTCCCCTTCAACGGGAAATCTTCCGTAATCTCAACACCAGATTCCAGTCCATACACTGCCACCGTAGATATCAATACAATACAGGTTGGTTTTTTTTCGAGGGACAAAAGTCCTTGCAACAAATTCCTCGTCCCACCCGCATTCACATCAAAGAATGCCTGCGCTTCTCTTTCATTTTTAGGGACTTTGTGTGCCAAACCTGCATTGTGAACCACCAAATCATATTCTTGCTGACTTTCTAATTTTGGCACGTCCTTCGCCAAATCACATACAATTGAATTCACATTTTTCCGAACTAAAGTATCTGTCTCAATTCCCAACGAATTAAAGTGATTCAATAAATAACCACCCAAAAATCCAGATGCCCCAGTAAGTAGAATTTTCATATTTCAAATATGCACCAAAAAAAGAATGCGCCGAAGCGCATTCGCTAAATTTATATTGTTGTAAACTATTATTTACATCTATGAATCAACTTCTTGGGCCAGTCTTTATCCATACATGGTCTCTCAATCAAAACATAAAAGATTGTTGAAACCATCAGCATCACCGGTATTGCTACCAATACTTGTAAACCATAATCTATTGTGTAACCCATTCCCAAACTAAATTTCGAAGTGTATGGAACCAAAAGATGAAAAAAAGCGTAATGCAACAAATAAATGCTATAACACATGCCACCAATGATATACACCCAAGATCTTGTGTAAAAATAGTTCAATAATTTACCCTTAAATGCGGTCAACATCATACCAAACACACTCAAGTTAAATATTACATTGTTCATGATATCATGTTGTGGCTTGTAAAAGTAGAAAACCCCAAACATAGCAACGCACCCCAAGACATCATACCCTGAAGATTTAGATTTAAAAAAATTTGATTTATCTAATACATAGAAATACGCAAAAATGATACCGACCCCAAAATTTCCAAAGTAACTTAAAATAGTCGCAGAAAACCTTGTATCTCCAGCATGAAAAAAATAATTTTTTGCAAAAATCGCAAGGATAACCAATGAAACAATGAGCAAAAGTCTCAAACCATGATTTCGCAATTGAAAGACAATCCAAAATAATAAAGGCACCAAAACATAGAATTGCGCTTCGACTTCCAAACTCCATGTAACGGGATTTATTGGATTAGGTTCACCAAATATCAATCCATGTAAATATACCAAACCCGCCAAAAAATGACTTCCCATCTCTCCCCATGAATCATGTTTAACCAATAAATGAACAAACAAAAATAAAATCAATGATATTACAAATGGGGGTTCTAATCGGGTAAGTCGACGAATAAAATATGAACCTATTGAAACTTTCTTTACTTCTCCCAACACACCATATCTTAAAAATGGAAGTGCCAGCACGAATCCGCTAATAGCAAAAAAGACCTTTACTCCAAGATCTAAACGCACTACCCACCAACCCAAATTCAAAAAGCTTTCTTTACCGCCCAAAGCAGCAATTCCGAGATCAACACCCAGGCCAACATTTCTACTTAACGCCGTATTTAAATGAAACAACACAACCGTAATAATTGCAAAAAACCTCAACCCATCTATTTCAGGAATGAAATTTGTTGAATGTGTTTTACGCTTGAGAGAGATGTTCATTAAGTTTGCTTAGATATTTATTCGCCAAAACAATTCTATCAAAATCAATTAAAGCCAATGGTTCTATATTCGTTTTAAACTTTGAATCATTCATTTCTAATTCTAAAAAAGTTTCTATCGCTGCTGACATTTCTTTTGGGTTGTTAGGTTCAACATTGATTCCAACTCCAAAATGATTAATCAATTCCCTTATCCAACCCTTTGTATTCTGAATAATTGGAATATTTGCTGCAAAACTATCAAACATTTTATTAGGTGAACTAGTGCCCAGAATCGGGAAATTCTTAAAAACAACAAAAGAAACAAGCGACCTATGATACCACTGAACTACATCTGTTTTGGGTATTAATCCTAAAAAATACACATACTCGTCTAGTTGATACTTTTTTACTAATTCTTTCAAATGTTTTCTTTCAATCCCATCCCCAATAAATACCAATTTAACGTTGGTTTTATTTTCAACAAGTTTAAATCCATGAATGATTTCATCGCAAGCATCCATCAATCCTAAAGATCCTGCGTAGATTAGAACTTTGTCTGAATTATTTAACCATTCAGGAAATTGAAAATCAACATTTATAATCTTAAATAACTCATTGTCGCAAGCATTTGGAATAACCAAGGTTTCTACTTCAGGAAAACGCGATTTAATGTGTTCTTCCATACCCATACTCAATGGAACTACCAATTCACTTCTACGATAACAAAGTGCTTCAAATTTTAAAAAAAACCATTTTACAAACCGAGACCTAATCAATCCCAATTCAATTGCTCCTGAAGGCCATAAATCTCTTACTTCAAAAACCAATTTTTTTTTAGAAAACCATGTTGATAACAAACCAGGTATTCCAATTGTAATGGGACCTGAACTTGCAATGACAATATCACTTTTTATTTTTATCGCATAGTACGTTGATATAATCGCGAACAAAATGGATCTATATGCACGTTTGAATAAACCAAACCGATTTGAATCGCCTGCGTTGATGATGATTAAGTTAATACCTTCATAATGTGTTTTTTCGACGAGATTGTCAATTGAAATATCAGATTTATCGTAAGGTGAAGTTATAACAGTAACTTCAACTCCTTTCTCAATCCAAATCTTACACATTTCATAGACACGAGTACTCCAACTTCCATTTGGTGTTCCGAAATATTGATATAAGTAAGTAATTTTCAAGAAGATTTGAGATAATTTAAAAAATCAATATCTTGTTGTTTATTTTTGAATGGACCTACACCACCCTCAGGATGGAAAGTTAATTCACCCAAATAAAATCTATCTTCAACCAAAAACCAATCTACACGAACAAATTCAAAATTCGAAGCAATCTTCTCTGACAATATAATCATTTCATCCATTTGTTTTGGTTTATCAATATTGATAAACTTGTTTTCATAAACAAACTCAAAATCTAACAACTCCCAATCCTGTGAATACAAATTTCTTGTATGATTGATGTATCTATCAAAATCAAGTTGAATAACTCTACATTTACCTTGATAGCAGAATAATTTATAATCAGTTACATTCTCACCAATCAGTTCTTCAATAAATACTCCTTTTTGAAATAAATTATAATGAATTTCATTATTTACGTAATGCGAGGGAAAGTTAAACCAACGACTAATTTCTTTTATTTGTTTTTTCTCGAGTATCTGGTTTTCTTGAACAATAATATTCATACCACTACCATGATTAGCTTTAACTATAAATTTCAAATCAGGAATTAATTTAAAGTCAAATTTCTTAAGTTGCATTTTATCGTTAAAAATAAATAATTTACGCGGAACATCAACAACAACATTAAAATCAGTAAACAAATTATTTGATAAATTAATTTTATCTGAAAATCTAGACTTTAATTTTACGCACTGACCTTTGTAATCAACAATAAAATCATTAAATCCTCTAATTTTGTCCAATTTTATTAAATAGAACGATCTACTGAATCTAATACAATTTACTAAAAACCAGAAATTAATATGTACTACTTTTGGCATTAAGAATATTGTATAGAAAATAAGTATTTTCAAATAGTTATACAATCCGCCTAAAAACATCCTGTCATGAAATTAAAAATCTTGAAGGTAACAATAACAAATATTTATATAAAATATTTGTATATCATTATATAAATTAAATAATATCTAATATTTGTGGCCATACTTCATCTATATTATATTTTTTTGCATTTTTAAGTGCATTTTTCCTCATTTTATCTAATTTCAATGGGTTTTGTATGATATTATACATCGCTTTAGCCAGTAATCTTGAATTTTTTATTGGTACTATTAGACCTGTTTCATTTTCACGAACTAATTCAATATTCATATTCCAATCCGTCGCAATTACGGGCAAACCTGCAATGAATGCATCAATAATTACTCCTGGAAATCCTTCTCCTCTCCAATAAGTTGGAAATAACATACAAGAATATTCAGACAGTTTTTGATAACTCTCTTCAGGTTTGCTCATTACATCCAAATAACCACAGTAACTTACCCCTTCATCAGCTAGAAAATGAAAATGATCTTCAATTGGCCCATAAAAATCAACCTCAAACTTTAAATCTTTATGCTCAGATTTTATAATCTTCACTGCCTCAATAATTTCCCGGATTCCTTTTGCATTTGATATTCTTCCAATATAAACAAATTTAAACATTGAAAACTTAGATTTTACAAAATTATTTTGCATATCAAATTTTTTAAAATTTGGAATAACTTTGATGTTTTTTAATTCCGAATATTCTAATAGTCGATTTTTCAACATCTCTCCTTCAACCACAACTGACCTCAAATTACGATATAGTTGCCACTTGTACTTTCTAGACTTTATGCCCTCAGGAAAATAACCACCAATTACAAAGTAATGAATTTTGAATAATAAAGATGGTTTAAGGAATGTGATCAACTTTAACAATCTAAATGTAGACAATGAAGATGCAGAAATTATAATTTTATCAAATTTAAAAATAAACAAATAAACAAATAATCTACACCAAACATATGGTTTGTAATTCCAATGATAAGTATCCAAAAAAGAAAATCGCTGTTGTGGTTCTAAAAATTTCTCTATTAATAATTGATTTTTATATTCCTCACCCCCTAATGGAATTTTATTAAAATTTATAGCACCGATAAATAAATATGAATTCAATAATTATTAACTTTTGATTGTTTTTAGATTCATGGAGCCAATTATAATAAACAAAGGAGTTACAAAAGTTCTCATAGCAGCATGAAATGTCGATAAAATTGCTATTACCAAAAGTATCCAAAGTATAGAATTTGTTTCATTATAATTTCGCAACAATCCAAAAAATAAAACAGCAAAAATTATTCCTAAAATTCCATGATCTGCGAATAATCGGGATAATTCAACATGAGCAGCAACCTTTTTTAATTTTTCATCATCTCTTATATATGTTGATGCGCCTATACCTACACCCATTATTGGATTTCGTAACCATAATTCAAAATCATTTTCGAAAATACTCAACCTTCCTGTTACAAAATGATCAACTGTAATTTCCTTTGATCCGATTAAAGTGCCTTGTGTTTCTCCCTGATATCTTAAAATTAAGTTTCCATTTGTTAATTTGTCAGTAAAAATAAATACACAAGCTAATATAAAAATTCCAAATATTAATATAAAAATTTTATTTAAATTAAATTTTTTATTTAAAAATAATAATATCAATAAAATACCCACTCCACCAACAATCATACCTCCTCTTGAAAAACTCAAAAGGCCCTGAATTGTAAATCCAACCATGAAAAAAAAATCTAATGATAAACTTCCAGAAAATTTTTTTTTGTAGAAAAAACTATAAAATGATAAAAACATACCTAGACCTAATAAAGTAGAAACTTGGTTGCTTGAATGACCTCCAGTAGTTTCAAATTGTGCCTTCAATGTGAATTCAATTTCTTCAAAATCAGGAGTTTTAAAAAAGGTAAATACTAAAGAAGATAAACAACCAAAAAAAACTAATTTTAAAAAATAATTTAACTGATCTTCTTTTAATTTCATCTTTTCGGCGAATGCAATTCCTAATCCTACCGCCAATGGTCCCAAATAGTAATTTATTATATCCGCCAAAACACGTTGTTTACTTAAATCATAAAATAAAGCCGGGGTCACCAATAATGCCATTAATATGCCTTTTTTAGACCTAATACCAAAATTAAAAATACCCAAAATACCCATTGAAACCAGCATGTATTTTCCCAATTCATAAGGTATATAAGGTGAAGTTTTAGCCATTCTATCTAATACCTCAAATGAAATTAAATAAGAAAATAAAGTAATAAAATATATAGCCTTTCCTTGTCTTAATAAAAAAATTCCTTTATTAATATTCGTAATCAAAATGAAATAGAACCAACCAATCAATGCAAATGGTGTAAGGGTACAAACAAATCCCAATACAACATGAAAAATTGTCCAAAAAAGATTTCTTTTATTTGATACTATACTCTCAAAAACCATTAATTACCCGTTTTTTTAAATTAGTTAAATATTTTTCAAAAGTAAACATATGTGCCAATTTATTGCTTTCAAAAATAAAACTATCCTTTTTCTCTTTGGTTAAGTCATTAAAATTTTCCCACGATTTGGTTAATTCATTACAATTTATTTTTCCCAAAATAAATCCCTCTATTCCGTTTTTGAAATAGTGACCAATACTTCCCACTTCACTTACAATTGGAATACAACCAAAATTCACTGCTTCCGCCAAAACCTTGGGAAATCCTTCAGATTTTGAAGGAAGTAAAATTGTATGTGAAATTGACAAAATTTCAAACAATTCTTTTTGATTCAATCCACCGTAAAATTCATATTCAATTGCCTTTTCTTTCAATGCTTGTTCCAGCTGTAATTTTAACTCACCCTCTCCTACAATATGAAAAAATCCAATGTTTTGAGGCTTTCCCTTTAATATAAACTCTATAATAATATCAACACCTTTGCGCTCATCTATCCTGCCAACAAAAACAACATGAAATGGAGGATTAAAATTTTTGTTTTCAATGATTTTTTGACCATTCATTATGTCCGCCTCTGTCAAACAAGGATTCTCAAATGATAGACAATGTTTCGGTTGATCTGGCCAAAACCCATTGATGGTAACTCTACATCTTGTAATATTCTTTTTTAATAACCACCGTTGCATTCTATAACCAAAGGGGACATTATTTGAACCCCAGTTGTTGGCGTATTTTACCCAAAAAATATACTTGGATTTTCTTCTTAAAGCGAAATATGGTATCAAAAAAATCCCTATACCCATGGGTACCCTCAATTGGACATGACTAGCTCCTTTCAATGATTTCTGAACTTTCCATAATATCAGCGGCATTTTCCAAATTATATCCAACTTTTGCCAAAGTTTCTTTCCCCCAAATGTAGGTATTGGTACAAATCGAATATTGTTATTTGAATAACCAACAGAACTTCCTCTTGCCTCAACATTTTTTTCCAAGCATGCTACATGGACAACTTCTTCCCAATGATTGCTTAAATAATTAATTTCATTTACTGTGGGACCCCATCCTAGATAAATCCCATCCTCATTGATTTGATGCTCCGTATGCGATATGATGACCAACTTCCTCATTGTATCAAAGCCTCATATTGCTTCACAATCTCTTTCCATTGATGCTTCACAGCCCATTCTCTTGCTCCCACTTTTAATTCCTCACGATGGTTCATGCAATCAATAACAGCACTACAAATTTCATCAATGTTGTTACCATCAACTAAAAATCCAGAATGACCATGACTTACTGCGTCCTCTACACCGCAAAATTTCGCACCAATGACAGGTAAACCGCGCTCATTGGCTTCCAATGCAACAATGCCATAGCCCTCCACATCCCCATCATCTTGATTTTCACTCAATAACATAAAAATATCCGCATCTTCATAATAAAATTGCAAATCTTGGTGGTTCTTAATTCTACCATGAAATTGAATGTTTTCAAACACCCCCAAATCTTTTGCCAAATCCTCCAATTTCTTTTGATTTACAGGTCGGCCAACAATATGATACTTGATTTTTGGATACTTTTCCAACATTTTTGGCAATGCCTTTATCACCCTGTGTTGGCCCTTTCTTGGCGAAACATGCCCCACAGTAATTAATTTTGGTGAACCGTCAAGAAGAACTGAATGGTCTCTGATTTCATTTTGAATCAAAAAAATTCCATTGGGTATTACCTCAATTTGTCGGCTTCTCAAAATCCACTTGGGCAAAATGTCCCTCGTAAATCGAGAAACAGCAACAATAATATCTGATGAATTTATTGCGATAAGCGTAAATTTACGCAACAACAAGTTCTTTAAATTTACTTCAGAACCATGGAGTACGGCAACTGTTTTTTGTTTTGGGAAAAATTTCTTAATCATCCATCCTTGCCACAAAGAGAATTTACCCGTAAGAATAACTGATGAATATTCATTCCTTTTTAATTCTTCCTTGGTTAATTTCCATCGATTGAAATACGTTCTCCAACCAATTCTCGGATATCGAATAATTTTAAAATTTTGGTCAAGATCAAAATCCTCAACTTCTGAATTAGAAACAAAATCAGCTGGTGACATTACAATAACATTATATCCAATTTTATGCAGTGAAAAGCTGAGCGAATAAGCATGATATCCAATACCACCTGGACCTGGCGGGAATTCTGAAGATATGAGCAGAATAGATTTCAATCAATTAAAAGATTCAATTTTTGACCCTTCTTTTAACATAATACTGGACCTATTCCATGCTTTATAGACTACGATAAACATCAGGGGCAGTAACACGGGTAAAATCAAAATAAACATCAATTTCAAACCTTTACTTTTCTTGAACTTGTATGGAATAAATGAAAAAGGAATGTTTTGAATCAAATAATAAACAGCGGATTCATTTCCAAAATATTTACGCGCCAAATATAAAACTGAAGGTACGGGTCTTGGTGCAAATAATTTGGTTGGCCTCAATGAATCCCAACTTCCCATTTGCCTCAAACCACCTGTTGGTGCCTTTATATCGATACAAAATGATTTAGGATTTGAAACAGATTTAATACCATTTAATACGGACCTCAAGCCATATTCTCCATCGCCCATTCTCTGTTTTTCAAATTGCCGGTCAAACAAACCTATTTTGTTAAATACACTTTTTCTAAAGCAAACATTCCCGGTAGCCAAATGATCCGCTAATTTAAAGAACGACTGATTTTGTGCTAATTTTTTCCCTTTTGGAAAAAATACTCCTGCGGAAATATCACAATTAAAGTAATCCAAGCATTTCAAATGATTTGTAATCCAATCTGCAGGCAGCAATACATCATCTTCCGTTAATATAACAAACTCCCCTTTTGCCATCTTAATGCTCGTGTTTCTTGCCAACCACAAAGCCTTTTCTTCTTGCTTAATTAATTGAATCTTTAATTTCCAACCTTCATAAAAATTCTGAGGGACATTTTCCGACTGATCACATATTATCACCTCAAAGTGTTGATAATCTTGGGCTTCTAAATCTCTCAAAACGTCTTTCAAATATTCATAACGATTCAATGTTGGAATCACCACCGTAATCAACGGATTCGATTGAATCAATGGAGATTGAAAAGTTTCAAAATCTGAATACACTTTATGATTTAATGTTATGTCAATTCTTTTTATTCTTAAAGCTTGAATAAATCCTAGAATTTCCAAAATTGGATTGTTCAAACATAGTATTCTCAATATCAATACATAAACCAATTTGGCCTTACCAAAATATTTAGCCACAAATTTATAATTGTCGTAGCGATGTAAAACGGTGTTAGCACTAACTTTCTTGGTATACGAAACTTGGCTTCTAGGAATAATACCCAATTGCAAGGCCCTATATGCCCTATCCATATTCTTTGCATCTACGCTTGAATATCGATTATCTTCAAATAATTTTTCGAAATTATCAGCAAATAAAGTATTCAATTCACCATAATTTGGTGATTGAAAAGCCAATCGATAATACCAAAGTGGTTGGATATATTTAAAAAAATCAAACATTCAATAATTGTTCAATAGCCGCAATCCTTTTGTCTGGGTCACATTTTTCTTTTATAAAATTTCTACCAAAATTTCCAAATTGAATTCTCAATTTCTCATTCGAAAGCAACTGAATTATCTTCTCAGCCATCATCATATAATCATATTCTTGAACTAGAAAACCACTTTGGCCATTTAATATAATTTCTGGTATTCCTGCATGAACTGTAGAAACCACAGGTAATCCTAGCGCAGAAGCTTCAACAATACTATTTGGAAAGCCTTCTTGATCTCCATCTACAGAGGTAACAGAATGTTGGACATAAATTTTTGAATTTTTCAAATATCTCAACACTTGATTATGATTTTGTTCACCTGTTAATTTAACATTTCCATCTAATTTAAATTTACTCACCAAATCAATTACATCATTAAATAAATATCCATTACCAATCATCAATAGTTTCACGTTAGGCATTTTTTTTGTTATTTCATTTAAAACATAAATTAAAATTCTGGGATCCTTTTTGGAAACAAATCTACCTACAAAAACTAAATCATATTTATATTCCGATATTTTAAGAAAATTCAATTCCGAATATCCCAAAAAAGCATAAGGTATAATTTTAATATTATTTTTAATACAACCCAATGTAACTAACCTATTTGCACTAAATTGCGAAGGAACGATAAATCTATGCTTTTGCGAAAATTTAATTAAAAAATTTCTGTATTTTGAGGCGAATAATAATTTGCTGATGTCAAAACCATGTAAATGAACTATGATTTTTCTATTTCTCTTTTCCAGATAATCATAAAATTCAAAAGCATTATTGCCATAATCTATAAAAATGTAGTTTGCATTTTTATTAAATAAAAAATCCAAAATAAAATATTTTATAAACCTTAAATTGAATTTTTTGGAAAAATTATAAAACCAAAAGATAAACTGAAATCTGAAAAAATATACATTACTCTTATGAAGCGTTTTAATATCTAAATCAATATATTCAATTTTTAATAACTGATTTATTGTATTATGAATGAATGTTTCAGAATAAGCGTCTAAACTATTTGTTAAATATAATAATTTGATTTTTTTCAACTAAACACTCTCATTATTATTTTATAAAATCCCACATTTCCGTAGCTAATTTTTAACAAAAAAAAATGTAAGGGATTTTTAATCAAATTTAATTTTTTTAGTTCGTTTAAATAATTATCAAATTTAATTTCTATTTTAGATAATTTAATTAATTCCTTATTTATGCGATTTTTTATATTCCTTATAAGTACTTTTCTGCTTACAATTTCAACTTTATTCAACTTTTGCTGCATGTAAACCAAAGCCTTTAACCTATCTGTTACTCCGTCTTTCTTTTCAGCATTTTGTGAAAGTCCATTCTCTTCATCCAAATGTACAATACACAGGACTTCGTCCAAAAATTCTATATTGTTATTTCCTAAAGCAACTTCAAACTCGAATAGGTAATCTTCCCAAGTTCTGATATCTATGTGCCATTTTGTGATAAATTCCCTATTCCAAAACAATGAACTTGTATGCCATGGTCTATTTGAGGTTAATAGATAGGGTAAAATATTAACATATTTATGATTAGATGACTTATAAGTTTTTCCATTTTCCCAATTAGTTATACAATATGAAAAAGCCAAATTCAAATTATTAGCAAAATGTATTTCCAGATTTTTTTGTAAAAATGTTGGCAAGTAAACGTCATCAGAATCTAAAAAACAAATCATTTCACCAGAGGATAATTCTAATCCCTTTTGTCTTGATGCGCCGGGACCCAAATTCGTGCGATTTCTGAAATAATGAATTCTTTTATCTTGAGATTGAATTACACCTTCTTCATTACTTGAGTCATCGATAAGAATTATTTCCCAATTCCTATAAGTTTGATTTAAGATTGAATTTATTGCATTATTAACATACTTTATTCTATTAAAATATGGAATTATAATTGAGACTAATTTACTTTCTTCTGATAACATTCCTAAATTTCAACAAAATATAAATAATCTTTGTTATATATGGACTTTCTAAATTCTGGATCAAATCAAAATAATAAATTCGATTGCGAAGTTTTGAAAATTTTATTAAACTCACCAATTCCCATTCCGAATAAATAGATTTTAAATATAAATTACGCTCATTTAACCTTAATTCGTTGTTTAAATAACTTAAACCATTTCTATCATAAACTACCATTGAATATGGAAAATAACAAATCTTTAAATTTGAATTCCTAAAACTTTCAAATAGTTGAATCCAATCTGAAGTAATTTTATAATTTAAATTAAATTTTTTTTCTTTTAAATAAATTGACTTCAAAATATAACTTTGATGGTTCAATGTTTTACTAATCAACCAGGGAAAATCTACTTTTTTATCTTGAACAACTAACTTATTCACTCCATTGTCGTATAACTTAAAGTTGCCATAAAACAAATCAAATTCACCCTTTTCCAATATTGTAAATACTTTTTGAAATTGTAATTCATCGTCAATTTTGTCACCTGAATTAACGAACCAAATATAATTGCCTGTAGCTAAATCTATTCCTTTATTCATAGCATCATAAATACCATTGTCTTTTTCAATAATTATTTTATCAGGCTTTCTTTTCAAATTTTTAACAAAATCATTACTACCATCATTTGACAAACCGTCAATATATATCCATTCATAATCATAACCTTGTGGCAACGAATTCGCTGTCAGTCGTAGTCCAGGCAAATTATTTAGATTAACTGTGATAATACTAATTATCGGAATGTTATTCATTTATTTTTAAAATTTCTAACGCAAAATTTTGAACTTTCTGGATGTAATTATATTTATGAATTGAATTATATTGTTCTCTTAATTTTTTGGCCAAATCTATATGATCATTGCGCTCAAAGTATATTCCTTCAATACCAAGCTGTTCTTTGTTAACTTCCAAATCACTTGCAATAATTGTTTGATTCATTGCCATTGCATCTTCAATAACGGTGCTCCATCCTTCAAACAATGATGGTTGTATAATTGCCTTTGCATTTTTCATCAATTGAAGTTGTACTTCTCTATCCAAGAATCCTAGAAACTTTACATTTTGAGTTAAGTCGTTTTCAATTACAAACTTTTTCAAATTAGGGAAATAATCAGGATTTCGATTATCGTTTTCCTTACCTGAAAAAGCAACTGTTATTTCAATTCCTTGTTTTTTTAATTCTAATACAGATTTTATAATTGTAATCTGATTTTTATGAGCCCAAAATTGATTAGGCGCAAAAAAATAATCATTAGGTAATAGATATTGCTGTTTTAACTCGTCAATATTCAAATGCTCGAATTGGGGATGAGTTACTGCAAAATGCACGACCTGGACCTTTGTTTTATAATCAGGATAAAACAATTCTAAATCATTTAAAACGGCATTGCTGCTGACCACCAATTTTTTTGAATGATATGCAATCCATGAATTTCGTTTATCTCGCTTTTCCAAATCATCTTTTGTGAAAAAATGTGGCAATTGTTTATCTTGAAAATCTGGTATCCAATAAATCTGTTTTTCTAAAGGAATATTTGCGAAAAAATTGTTCTTTTCAAACGGAAAAATGGCATCTACTTCTGCACTCATACGACGAGTGATTAGTTTTTTACCTAATAATCTTCTAAAAACTTTATTAATCAATTTTCCAACAAACTGTTGCGGATTTTCATCCATTAACTCAAACGAAATATAAGGATATTCTACTTGGCTTAATAAATAATCAAAGTCTTTGCGATTGGATAAAATAAGCAATTCAGGCTTTACACTATCCTCCAGTATAGACAAAGCATAAATTAAATTGATAATGTAATAGGTGCCACCAATCCATTGTGAATTATTTGAGAATATTAATCCTAATTTTTTTCGCAATTCCATTCTATAAATCTCTGTATTCCGTCTTGTAAAGTAACTGATTGTAAATATCCCCAATTATTCAATTGAGTAATGTCCGCGCACCAGTTTAGAGGATCACCTTTTCTGGTTAAATTATTAAATACGATCGATTTATCAGAATTCAAAGTAATTTTAAATAGATTAGCTACTTCGCCAATTTTAACTTCAACCCCATTAGCCACATTAATTGCTTCGCCCTTAAATGGAGCACTTTCGATTATTAGTTCTAACTGCTGAATAATGTCATCAATATGAATAAAATCTCTAGTTTCATTGCCAGTTCCAAAAAGTTCAACTGTTTTTGATTTGTTATGTAAAAACTTTTCCAAAAGATCCCACATTAGTAATTTTTTTTGACCATTACCATATGCGGAAAAAATTCTCAATGAACACGTTGGAATTTCAAATGAATCATAATAGTTTTTTAGCAAAATTTCTGATAAACGTTTGTGCACTCCATAGGGTGAAATTGATCTTGTATTTTCTGCAAATTCGGGTCTAATTGGCAAAACTTTTGGATTTCCATAAACTGCAGCGCTAGAAATATTAATGAACTTTGTTTGGGGATTGGTTTTATAAATTGCACCTAAAATCTTGGAAACTACAGTTACATTTAAATCAAAATCAAAAAAAGGATTCTCTATCGAAGCGCCAACATTTGCAGAACCAACACAATTTATTACTAAATCAAATTGCTGTTTTTCAAAGATTTCAATGTAATCAGAATTAAATGGATCAACTTTGAAATAATTTCTCTGATTCGTATTAGCTAAAAAGTCACAAGAAAAAACATTAATTTCTTTATTATTAAAATAATTTGTAAAATTCGAACCTAAAAATCCTCTGGAGCCGATAATTAAAAGTTTATCTATCAAAATAAAAAGATTTTATAAATCGTAAAAAGGAATTAAATTTAAAGACTTTCATGTCCTTTCGACGAAAAGCACGATTAAAATTTATATAGTCCAAATAATTATTTATTAATTTAAAATTAATTAAACCACTCATATTTTTTATTTTATAGTTGTGATTAATCAATTGAACATAAGGAGGTTTCGAAATTGTATGTAAAGCATATTTATCAAATCCAATATTTTCAGTTAAACTATTAAACGGATATATGCATAGACCTTTGTTTTTCAAAATAGTATACTGCCAAGAATAGTCCCAAGTATCAACTGATTTATATCGTTGATTAATAAAAATAGTAAACCAATAGGATTTAATACTTTGAATTTTAAGATGCTTAATAGAATCAAGAATAACTTGATCAGAATCAACAATATTTAAATTAAACTTATTCCATGCACGTCTCCATGTTGCCCACCCCCATATATGTCCATAACTAGAAAAATAAAAAGTCTTACTAATTCTCAAATTTTTCTCGAAATATGAAATTCCATTTATTTGAAATATTTTATTATGAAACTTATATTTTTCTAAATTTTTTTCGCAAAAAAAAAGGAAATTTTCAGAGGGTAAGCAGTCGTCTTCCAAAATTATACCTTGTTCAACATTTTGAAAAAACCAAGAAATTGCCGTAGAAACACCCAATGCACAACCCAAATTTTCTTTCTGAAATAATTTTTTTATTTCGCAATCCCAATCAATTTTCTGATCAATTACTATTTTAGTTTGTTCTATTAACAATCTCTCCTTTTCAAAATGATTTCCTCTTCTTGAACCATCAACCGCCACATAGACAAAACGAGGCTTGATTTTTCTCAAATTATCAATTATTGCTGCCAAATGATTTGGCCTACGCCAAGCAATTAATAAAATTGGTGTGTTAAAAGTCTTCAATTAACTTGAAATATTTTCTGAATTTTTAAACGCCTAAGTAAATTTCATATAGCTTTAATAGTAGAGGCTTATTAGAATTAGAACTTTGTAAATACAAATACGCGTTTAAGCGACCCATATTTTCGGCAAGTTTCAGTAAAAAAAACCTGTAGTTACTTTGCTTAAACTCTAACTCAAAACACTTTATAAAACTTTTTAATACTTCTTTATTGGTAATATATTTTGAATATATTTGATTATTTAAAAAAACCTCATTGTGTGCAATCACATATACCGATGCAGTGCTATATTGCAATCTTTGGAGATACTTTAGTTTTGTCTTTTTTGATAAAATAAGATGATTTATCTTAAGTCCATAATAAATACCAGCAAAATAATCATGATCAATTGCCGTAAGAACTAATTGAATATCTCCACCACTTGACAAACTTTTTCCTTTTCGATCTGTTAAATTATATTGTTGATTAACTATTCTGTTTGTATAAATTAGTGCAATTTGTTTTTTTATAATCAAACCCGTGCCAAAAGGATAACAATTTTGCCACCTTGATTTGTTGTCAAATATTGTTTCACAATCTTTACGAAACTGAAATAATCTTTTTATATTTTGATTCCAATTACTAATTTCACCTAAATAATCTACGTTTACTTCAGCAGGGCCCCAAGCTCCTACTTTTGGAAATTCATTAATTGCCTTGCATGCATTGTTCAGATAATTTATTTCAGGTTCATTGTCGTCATCAAAGAAAATTAACCATTCAAATTTTGCGCTATTTATTCCCGCAATTCTTGCAGCAGTTAATCCAGGATTCATTTCTCTAATATAGGTTAGATTTGTTGAAATCATAGAAAACTCTTTGAATATAGACATTGCGTTAACGGGCTTGTCTGAATTATTATCCACTAAAATTATTTCTGCTTGATATTCTCCTATTTCTTGAGATACTATAGATAAAAACAATCTATTTAAGACGGTTTCATCAGGATTGTGCGTACAAATAATAATTGAAAAACTAATCAAAATAATTATTTAAAAAACCATAGATTCTCTCCTTTGATACATACCTCTCTTTTCGCATATACCACCCAAGCGAAAATATTTAGGGTTGTTTTTTTACCTGGGAACATCCAATCATGTATCTCTACAATTACTACTTGAAATTCATTAATCAAATCCCAATTTTCTCTTTTTGAAAAAATATTGTCTTCTGCACCTTCGATGTCTACTTTCAATAAAAAATTATCTTTGGATACAAATACTTTCATTATTTCTATAAATGAAACCATATTCACTTTTCCTATCGGAGTGCTTTTTTCTGAAGATTTTTCTATTCCAAAAGCCCAACTATCATTTTTATTATCATAAAATATTACATCATTTAAGTTATCGTTACCAATAAGACAATTTTTAAATATTACATTTTTATGGAATTGAAGATTTTTTTTTAATATTTCAAAACTACCCTCAAATGGCTCTACACATTGTATAGTAGAATTGGGAAAATTTACTGCGAAAAAAACTGAAGTAGCTCCAATATGAGCACCTAAATCTAATATGTTGAATTCTTCAGATTTAGAATTGTATAGTTTAAAGATTTTTTTTGCTTGGATACAAAAATCAAAATTGTGCGAACCTTTAATAAATACATCCTTAATTACTGAAATATGATCAGGTAAATTATCATGAAATATTTTATTACCGTTGAATTGAAAATTTTCATAATTAATTGAATTAACTTTTTGTAATCCAAATTTGGTCAATATTTTTTTTTCAATTCGATATAAAAAAAATTTAAATTTCATTTAATACACTTATGCTTTTGTACAAAATAGGGTTATAACCGTGTTGTGGTTCGCTTATGAAAGTATTCCAGGATAAATTATTACTCACTGATGGTAAAATTTCTAATAAACAATAATCTTCTTCATAGATTTGTCTTTTCTCATTATCCTGAATGTAAATATTAACCAAATATTCTCCTTTTTTTAAAACCATCGTACCTAAGTTTATTATTACCTTAGACTTTCCGCTATTGATATCAATTTCACCTTTTTGAAAATAATTACCAAAACAACCTATTGCTGTACCATCTAATGTTTTTAATTCAACATTAATTAATAAACTTATTGTTAAATTCGATTTATTTTGAACCTCAAAACACAATTGCCAATCAATTCCTTGTTGAATATAAATTCTATTTTTATTTTGAAAATTAAATGAAATATTCTGAATATTACAGAAATTACTTAAACTCAAATCAAATAGTTTTACTTCATTTTTAAAATAATTTAGTTCTTGATTTAAATAATTTTGAATTATCGAAGCAGTATTATCAAAGCCTACAAAATTCCCATTTCTTAAATGAATCGAATTTTTACACAATTTAGAAATACTAGATAAATTGTGGCTCACAAATAAAACAGTTCTGCCCTCCCCATTACTAACATCTCCCATCTTACCAAAACATTTCTTTTGAAATTCTGCGTCACCCACAGACAATACCTCATCCACAATCAATATTTCCGATTCTAAATGTGCAGCTACCGCAAATGCTAAGCGAACATACATTCCTGAAGAATAGCGTTTTACCGGAGTATCTATGTATCTTTCTACACCGCTAAAGTCAATTATTTCATCGAATTTCCTAACTATTTCTCGTTTTCGCATTCCCAAGATAGCCCCGTTCAAAAATATATTTTCTCTCCCTGAGAGTTCAGGATGAAAACCGGTGCCTACCTCCAATAACGAAGCAATTCTTCCTTTAACTTTTATACTTCCAGTTGTTGGAGCAGTAACCCTACTTAATAATTTCAATAATGTACTTTTGCCTGCACCATTGCGACCAATAATACCTACGGCATCGCCTTGCACTATTTCAAAGTTGATATTCTTGAGACTCCATACAATGTCCGTTTCTCCCTTTATAGTGCGGTCATTGGTTTGTCCAATTTTTAAAAATGGATCTTCTTTCCCTCTAATTTTTGTTGTCCAAAATCTTTCTATATCACGACTTAACGTACCAGTACCAATTTGACCCAATTGATAAGCCTTAGACAAATTTTCAACCTTAATAGCAATATTCTTTTCCATTAAATAGTATCGACGAAACTTCGTTCTGTTTTATTAAATATTATAATTCCAATCATTATCGTTACTGTTGTGAAAATAGCTGAGTATCCCAGACTCCATGCTGTAAAATATCCCTTACCTAAAAATGCATACCTAAAAGCCTCTATGATGCCTGTCATGGGGTTCAATTCTATCAATTTTCGATACTTTTCCGGCGCAGCACTTAGGGGATATATGACCGTTGTACCATACATTAGCAATTGTACTCCAAATGTGACCAAGAAACTTAAATCGCGGTACTTGGTTGTCATTGCAGTGATGATTAAACCAAGTCCTAAGCCTAGTAACGCCATCAACAATACCAAAAATGGAAACAATGTAATTACCCATGTTATATGGAAATTTGCACCTTGAAAATCAAAATACACCATCATTGAAATAAATAGTATTAATTGAACTCCAAAACGAACTAAATTGCTAACTACAATACTTAATGGCATAATCAATCTAGGGAAATATACTTTCCCGAATATATTTGCATTGTCTTTGAATACCGTACTTGTCTTTGTTAAACAATCTGAAAAGTAATTCCAGGCGGTGATACCTGCCAAATAAAATAAATATTGAGGCAAGCCATCTGTACTTATCCCAGCCAAATTCCCAAATACAAAGGTGAAAACAATGGTTGTAAATATTGGCTGTATGAAGAACCATAGTGGTCCTAGTATTGTTTGCTTGTAGAAACTTACAAAGTCTCGTTTAACAAACATCAAAAGCAAATCTCTATAATTCCATAAATCTTTAAATTTCAAATCAATCAAAGATGTTTTATCTTGAATTACTAAATCCCAATCAGAATTTTCCTCTATTTTATTCACTTAAATAAAAATTATTATTAAAATAAGTTCGATTATGTATTGTCATATCATGACTTCTCAAAATATTTAATACATTATTAACATAATCTTTGACTTTATTACTTATCACTGATTTTCCTGGTTCACTTTTTACATCATTAAAGTGTATAAGACCACCTTGCCCCAAATCCAAACCATAAATATATATTTCTGAACTTTTTTGACACAACACAACTCCAAGCAAAAGTATAAAAATTCCACTATTGAAAATTTTCATTTCAATACCCATTTTCTCCAATCTATCTCTAAAGAAAATAAAATTACTATTATTATTTTGGAATAAGCCGTTTATGTTTTTTTTATCAGAAATACAAAAAAAATACTTCCTTTTGAGTAAACTAAAACCTGACCTTAATAATGTAAATCTATCTCTGTGCAAATTATCACACTCAAATGCCCAGAATAAAACATTATTTATATTTTTAAATTTATTTTGATTTAAAAAAAAGTCTTTCAAAACAGTTGTATCATTCATACAATGTAATACAAATCCCATATTTCTTAACAATGATTTATTTGAATAATTAGTTGTTAAAACAAGTGTATTTTTAGTAATAATTGTATGGTCTAAATGAATAGTTGAAGGACCAGAAGCAATTACAATAATTTTGTCAAAATTTCTATTATATAAATCTTTGATATCTAAATTATACTTTTTTTTATTATTAATTTTAAAATTTAATAAAAAGAAAATAAAATTGTTTTTATGAGATTTAAATCTATTTTTTAAATTCCAATTCTTCATTTATAAATCATAAATTTGAATAACTCCAATTGTAAAGTCCGTTTCATCTGTAACTATTAAAGTTGAAACTTTGTGAACAATCATAAATTTTTCAGCATCTTGTATGGAAGAACCAATAATTATTTTCTTTGGATTTTTTACCATAATTTCTGCGGCTGTTTTATCCCATGAATTTTTGCCAAAAATTTGTATAGTCCTTCTTAAATCTCCATCTGTGATTATGCCTATAGTATTTTTATTGTCATTAACTAAAGCCACGCCTAATCTACATACACTCATAATTTGGATGATATCACTAAATGAAGTGTTAGTCTTAACAAATGGTAAATTTTGTGAATGCATCGCATTCTCAACTTTCGCAAGTATTTTGCGGCCTAAGGATCCACCTGGGTGAAATCTAGCAAATTCTTCAGATTGAAAATTTCTTAATTCCATCAATGCAACAGCTAATGAATCACCCATTGCCATAGTTAATGTTGTCGAAGAGGTCGGTGCCAAATTTAACGGGCACGCTTCAGTAACTCTATTTAAAGTCAGATGTATTGAAGAATTTTTTGCTAAAGTTGAACACCTATTTCCAGTTATTGAAATTATTGTGTTATTGTTATTTCTAAAAAATGGAATTAATTTTAATACTTCATCAGTTTCACCTGAAAATGATAGAGCCAAAATAATATCCTTAGGCTCCACCATGCCTAAATCTCCATGATATGCCTCTCCTGGGTGCATAAAAAAACTTGGTGTACCAGTACTCGCAAATGTCGCAGCTATTTTTTTTCCAATTATACCAGATTTACCCATTCCTGTTACAATTAATTTTCCCCCAGAATTATATATAGACTCCACTGCATTTTGAAATGTCTCATCAATAAATTCCAATTGATTAAGTAGTGCTTCTGCTTCAATTTTAAGTGTTTTTTTTCCGGAAATAATTATATCAACCAAATTCATTTTTGAATATTTAATATTTTATTTACTAGATCATCTATTTCATCTAAATAAAGCATATTAGCAGCATCACTTAAACCTTTTTCTGGATCAGGATGAACTTCCATAAAATAACCATCTATACCAAAAGATTTTGCGGCAAAAGCCATAGAAGAAACAAATTTTCTATCTCCACCTGTTTTACCCCCAAAACTACCTGGTCTTTGAACAGAATGTGTGCAGTCCATACAAACAGGGTACCCGAATTGTTTCATGTCATCGATATTCCTAAAATCGACTGCTAAATTGTTATATCCATACATATTACCTCTTTCAGTTAAAATAATTTTTTGATTACCTGACTCAACAATTTTTTGTGCAGGATAATACATATCTAAACCTGATAAAAACTGTGCTTTTTTAATATTAACAATTTTATCTGTTTCAGCCGATTTAACTAATAAATCTGTTTGTCTACAAAGAAAAGCAGGAATTTGAATAATATCCACGACTTCTGCAACAACACTTGCCTGCCAAGATTCATGTACATCAGTAGTCACAGGAATTGAAAACTCCGCCTTGATGTCATTTAACATTTTTAAACCATTATCGATACCTGGCCCACGAAAAGAAGAAATTGATGTGCGATTTGCTTTATCAAATGAAGCTTTAAAAACAAACACTGCATTATATTTATTGTTTAACACACTTATTTTTTCTGCAACTATTTTTAACAAATCATAACTTTCAATTACACAGGGGCCAAGAATAAAAAACGGCTTATATTTAATTTGTTTATATAAATCTATGCTATAATTTTCCATCAATGTACATTCTTTCTAAAAAATTTTTCACATCATAAACAACAGAATTCTTTTTCAATAAATCCATAATTTTTATATTTAAATAAACTTTATGAGCAACTGCCAATACAATGGCATCAAATTTATCTTTTGGAAGTTGATTAACAGAAACTAGGCCATATTCATCTTGAACTTCTTGAATAGCTGCCCAAGGATCGTGGATGGTTAATTTCACATCGTAAGTCTTTAATTCATTTACAATATCAATAACTTTGGTGTTTCTAAAATCTGGACAATCTTCTTTAAATGTAAAACCTAAAATCAATACTTTGGCATTTTTTACTTTGATGTCCTTTTTCAACATTAATTTCACTACTTCCGTTGCCACATATTTTCCCATTTCATCGTTCAATCTGCGCCCTGCCAAAATAATTTCTGGATG
>CAZYBT010000006.1:38866-54247 GCA_964645755.1 uncultured Rhizobium sp. | reverse complement strand
CATAGAAAAGGGTGGTCAGATAGAAATGAAAACATTCAACGAAACGAGTACACCGATTCATTGAAAAAACTAGGATTGAAATTTATTGTGATATCAAAAGAGGTATTTGGTTCAAAAACTGAACTCAAATACCCCAAAATAGACTCCTCTGAAGTTTATGACATCTATAAAATAGATTGATTAAAATTCAATCTTATTCATAAAAATAACCTCTCTTACTTTTTTACCATTTTCATCGCGCTCGCTGTTTTTAATACTCTGAACGCCATACATTAAGAAGTAATTGTCATACCAATGTTCTACATTTGAATAACTAAACTTTACCTTGTCGCCTTCTTTATCTGTAATGTCAATTTTCTTTTCTTCAACAGATTTTGCCTGACCATTCAGGCTAATTGATTTTTTGTATATGTTCAATCCAGTACTGTAAACCATATTTATTTCTTTCGAAATATCCTCATTTACAGTAATAAAGGTGCGTGGAAAGTACGGCTTGTGATTCAATGACAATTCAAAGATATTGTCCCACAACACTTTTCCTTCATCTGAAATACTCACCATTACCCCATGTGTATACTTATAACCATCAAACACTTGCGAGGTCGACATTCTACCGTTTGAATACGTTGTAACAGTTCTGTAGGTGGGATAAAAACACTCCATTAACATCACGATACCGTCTTTTGTGATTTTAAGCGGGTGCGTGATGACTCCTGTTGTGTAAGTTAATTCTTTGCCTCTAGCCTCTTTCTTTTCTTTCTGTTTGTTAATTTTATCTTGAACTTTTTCAGGTAAAAATTTAAGATAGTTTTGAAAATCTAAAAAGTTAAAATATTGAGATACTTTTATGTTCGCATTTACGGATCTAAAATAGCACATACCAACGTTAGTTGTTATATAATATGAGCTGCCATAAGTACCAGAAAAAGCATATTCATTTTCACTGAGGTTCACTCCCGCTATTCTAGAGATTTTATGTTCTCCATTTTCGTTTAACACGATGCTCGTTTTCAATTTTCCTTCGAGTGTATAAATTTTAGCTGTAATTTCAGCAATTTTTTTACGGTAGCTATGCATGATATAGTACACCACTTCCTGAGATTCGGGCAATACTTCAGCGTTCAAAATTTTAACTTTCTTTGGCTTCACACCATCAATGGTCATGTCGAAATCACTCACATCGCCCGATTTACTGTCTATAATACAAACGGTGGGGACTTTTTTTACGGCACCCGATACATATACATTGTCGCCATTTACCAACATATTGAAATCATTATCGGCAGAATTGATTAAGTTCGAGTAACCTATACGAAATTTCTCGATGAAATTACCAGAAACATTGGTCATTTTCTCGGTAAGTATATCAAAAGATAACAGGATAAAATCGGTTTTTGAATTGGAAATCACAAATAAAACGAACAGTTTATTTTGCTCTTTCACAATATTAAAAACTGACATATTTTTGGGGTAGTTAAACTCTTGGACGGACTTTTCTCGGAGGGATTCATCAAAAACAACAAAACGAAAAATCCGTTCACCGTTATTGGATTTTTCAGAACGAGAGGTTTGAACCAATCCATTTTTTCCAAAAAGATGTTTTTGCTCACTGGTAAAACCATCTTTCACGGGAAGTTCAATTCTGTGAGTGGTTCTAATTTGAGCCATTAAATTGGTGGTCATCAAAAGTAGACAAACCACAGAAAATAAGATTTTTTTCATGTTACATTATTTGTGATACAAATTAACATGAAAAAAAATCTCCTGAAACAATGTTTCCACAAAAAAACTTTTCTGTGACAAAGTAGATTCCTCGATAAATAAAACGGTTATAATTTTATTCAACAGGGAGGTATTCTTTTTCCTCCCAATAATTATTAAAGTCTGTTTTCTTGTTTGTCAAAAGCCAATTATATAATTGTGGATCTTTAAACAAAAAAGCCAAATCATGCCCTTTTTGAGGAAAATATGTCGTTTTCAAAAATTCCCCACCTCCGCAATTTTTAATTGCATCTACTGTCTTATAAGTTTCATTGATAGAAACATCTTTATCTAGTTTTCCGTGAAATGTCCAAATGGGCATTTTCTTTAAAGCACATGGATTGGTCCATTCATATTCAATGTAACTTCCCCCACACATTGGTGCAATAGCCGCAATTTTATGATTGAGCCTAGATCCACAAATCCATGTTCCAGCCCCCCCCATACTCATTCCGAGTATATAAATTCTCGATATATCAACACGATAATTACTTTTTGTCCATTCAATTAAAGTGTCAACCATGCCAAAAGACCATGATCCATCAACACATTGAGGCGCTAACACAATTCCCGGAACTTGAAATCCTCGTTTTTGTTCACAAACTGGACCGTAAAAATTGATTAATTTATCTAAATTACTTCCTCGAAGTGTTCTTCCATGTAAAAAAACAAATAGAGGCATGTCTTCTGAAGAAGTAGAATATCCACTTGGAGTTGTAACAATAAAACCATAAGGGTTGTATTCAGAAACTGGATACTTGTATAGGCTCTCATATCCAGGCTTTTTGGTTTGACCAAATAAATTGATTGGCAATAGAAAAAGAACTAAATAAAAATACTTTTTGACAATAAACATAATAGTGTTATGACTCAAATATATTCTATTTTACAACTTCTAAAAACCGGAAATTATTAAAATGATCATTTTTTTATCGCTTGCTAAGAAAAGATTAAAGTTCACAAAAATTAAATATTTACTTCATTTGAAATAGATAATATCGTTGGAAAATAAATTTATGGGATTATTTTCATCATTACTTGGCAACGCTGGAGCTGTAAACCAAGACGAGTTAACAAAAAAATTTGGTCAACTCTTAACGGATGGAGAAGAAATAGAATTAGGATTTAAATTAATCAGAGATACTTTCATTTTCACCAATAAGAGACTTATTTTGGTAGATGTTCAAGGATTAACAGGTAGTAAAACTGAGTATAAATCTATCAGTTACAAGAGTATTTCTCGATTTAGCATTGAAACAGCAGGGACATTTGATTTAGAAGCAGAACTACGTATCTGGATTTCAAGCGAAGTTCAGCCGAGCATCAAAAAACAATTTAACAAATCTGTGAATGTTTATGATGTGCAGAAAGTTTTGGCTCATCATGTTTTAGGTTAATATAACAACACGATTCCACCATAAACAAAAAAGAACTCCGTTTGGAGTTCTTTCGTGGGCCCACTTGTCCCGATAACTATCGGGACGAACCAAGCACCTACTGCCCCGATAGCTATCGGGGGAGTCAGTTTCTTTAACTAGCTGTTTCGATCAGTATTTTTTGAATCAAATCAGGATACTCTTTCAAATTCTCAATATACTTTTTGCTTTTCATTGATTTGATTTTACGTTCCAGCCTTATCGCATGCGCATAATTATCCGTTTCAATTTTAATAAAAAGCACCCAATCAATGGCTTTCGCAGTAAAGCGATGATTGCCATATTCATGATTGTTATGTTTTTCTATTCTTACTTCAATTGACTCTTGACTAGCTCCAATGTAAAACTTATTGAGCTTTTCTGAATATATAATATAACAACACGATTCCACCATAAACAAAAAAGAACTCCGTTTGGAGTTCTTTCGTGGGCCCACTTGGAATCGAACCAAGCACCTACTGCCCCGATAGCTATCGGGGGAGTCAGTTGCTCTAACCGAATGAGCTAAGCATGCGAGGTCAGTGTTTGTGGGTTATTAGTAGACAGTGGAGCGACTAGAAAAAATTTCTGCGCTGAAACTGCGTTTGGAAAACATACTATTTTACACACAACCGACGATTGTAGGATTGAATACAAATCGTCCTTATGTTGCCTTTAAACATTTGGTCACCAATAAACGATACCGAATATTCTCTGGATTACAATTCGGCATGGGAACCACTCGTGGATTAGACAATAGAGAGCTAAGTCTTTATTTTAGGAGCTTGTTAAACAAAGTGATAACTGAGCTTGGCAAAGGTTGGAACCCCGACGAGGAATCTCAAAAATCTAAACATCAAGTAAATGAAAACAAGCCATTGAAAGCGCACAGTTCCTTCTTGTGCGATTACATAGACAAGGCTGACTACAGTGCTAAACACAAATACTCCTTGCGATGGTATTGGGGTGAGTTACTCAAATTTGCTGGTGATATGGGTGTGGATGAAATCGAAACCCAAAACATGCAGGTGCATTTGATGCATAGATACCCTACTAGTAACACATCTTATAATACAGCCAAGCGATATTACAAGTGTATCTTCAACCTATTGGTTCAGTTGGGGTGCACAATGAATAACCCCGTGGTGGGAATTAAAAACAAAAAGGCAGTAGCGAGTATAAACCAAGCCTTTGAGAAGACCGAATTGACAGATTTGTTGGCATACCTAAAGATAAACGACAGGGTGCTTTACAGGGTTGCTATATTGATGTATACAACCTTCATGCGACCGCACCAAGAGATTAGAAGGTTGAAGGTGAAGTTCTTTAACTTCAGTGAACAGTTGTTGATCTTGCCTCCACGCTTTACCAAGAATGGCAAGCAGGTAACCATTCCTCTGCAACAGGAAGTGCTCGAAGAGTTCGGATTCTTGAAGTGTATGGATGCAGAGGACTTTGTGTTTGGGGATGTTAACTCGGACTACTTTGCTACTCGGTGGGGTAAGAAAATTAGAAACGTATATCCGCTAAAGCCGAATCAGACCTTGTATTCAATTAGACACACCGCAGCAGTTGAAATGTACAAGCGAACCAAAGATGTGGCTCTAATACAACGTATGATGCACCATTCAAGCATGGAGGTTACCATAGGTTACCTGCGGAGCCTTAATTGCAACCTCACAGTAGTGAGTGCCGACATGTATCCGAGTTTGTGATTAAGCAATATTTAGTCTTGGTACAACTCCAAATAAATTCATGGCTTCTTCTTCCATGATTGACTTTAACTGGGCTAAATATTTTTCAGTTGTATAAACAGAATCATGCTTAGTGAAAAGTGGGGCTCTTGGGTATTCTTTATTCATTCTTTTACATACTCGCTCAAGAATATAATATGACTCCAAACATTGCAGAAGTATCGGGAAAAAGTTCGAATCATCACCGAGTTCTTTAATTTGTGAAATGATCTTATGAACCCCAGGGTATTTTGTTTTGAAGATTGGAATCCCCCCTTTATTGTTTCGAGGCTTTGTGAAAAATAGGGTAAAGAACAGATCTTTAACTCTTCTTTTATTTTCGTTTTCATATTCAAATCCGAATACATTACGGGCTATTTCAGGGTACAAATTACCAGTTAAGCAAAGATTTTGATACGCTAGAACCCCTGTTAAATCAGGCTCTGACAAAAAATCTTCTAACATAACGATATGATGTATAGATTGGATGGGTAAGTAGGATTTGAGGTAATAGAGGAAGGATTGGTTGGATAGGAAGGATGTTTGAGGGGTAGAAATGGGGTTTTGGGAGAAGAAAGAGGTAAAGTTTCCCTTTTTTTGCTCGTTATCCAACAAAAGATTAATTAAAGCTGAACACAAGAAGGGTTGGCTATTAGCAATGTCATATCCAACTAGTGGTTTTCCCCCTATTCTAAGTGCAGGGAAGATTCTTGAACTCAATCCAGTAACATTAGAATGAAGTCTACCTGAAGTTTCGTCTCGACTCATGTAGAATTGTATCATCCCAATAGCTACAATACTTTCCTTTCTTGCAGTTTTTGCTCTATCAGGATTTATTCTATAAGGTTCATAATGATATTCCCCTTTTCGGTAACCAATTCTCGGTGATATTATATCTTCCTGGTAAATTTCTTCATTTAGATCATATGCCAATTGTTCTTCTATAGTTAGTTTTTTGAGCCAATTAACCATAAAATTCAATCCATGAGTTCGTTTACTGCTAGTTACAAACAATCTTATGGCTGAATTCTCTTTGAACTCCACTTGAACTATTCTATCCCTATCATTGGGCATGAAATCATCAGGTGGAGGAACTATACGGTAATGTTTATTGTAGTTTCTTGTAGGGTCTGGGTGGCTATTCTGGTAACTAGGGTTAACTTGAATTATCCCTACGCGTTCCATCCAATCCATATAGAACTTGTATTCATGGGAAATATTTTGAAGGTACGTAGACTTCAAACTTACATATCCATCATCGCTTTTGTCCCTAGTAAGATTGTAAACATGTGTAATATTCTTAAGTAAGCGTAAGCAATGATCCTTTTTGAAGGGGAAGCCAGTATTTTCAGGTGTGGCTCTGTCGATTAGATCCGCAACATTTTTAGAAAGGACTACCCTCATTTCTACAAAGTTCCAAATTGTCAGCGATACTTTCAATCAAATTGTTGAAATGTTCAAATTAACCGCTCATCCGAGAAACTGAAATACTCTCCCGTTGGATTAACTACCAAATGATCCAAAAGTTTGATGTCAAGGAGTTTCCCCGCATCACAATTTACATTACTCACTTTGATTACGAACCTCTGAGCATGATAAACTACTAGACTCTTAATTGCAATAATTACTGCCAAAGATGAGCTATGCTTTGCGAAACTATTTGCTCATAATTGTTGAAAGAATCCAAGTCAAACCAATAAATTAACTATTTTGTGTTTTTTAACTTTCTTTATTCTTTTATAAATTTAAGCGTTACATTTTGTATTTTCAGAATATATAATCCCCCTTGAATTTCATTAACATTTATTATTTCCGATGTAAGTCCTTTCTGTACTAAATTACCAGAAATGGAATATATTTCGTAAGGATATTGATGCATTAATTTTTTACCGAAAATTAATGCATTCTTTACAGGGTTGGGTTGAATGGTCAAACCCAAATAATTTAATTCATCAACATTTGCACCCCAAATATTCAACTTGACTGACCTGGTAGTATCTCTGCCACAAGTGTCATAAATCATACATCTAAATAATTGATTATCGTTTTTATTTGTTACATTTTTTATTGTAAGTATGTTTGTTTTTGTATTTGAATAAATGCCTTTATCCGATAAATCAACCCATATGTTATCGACAAAAGTTTGCCATTGAAATCTAACTGAAGAGTCATTTGCAGAGCATTTGAATAAGACCTCACCTCCAAAGCATGATATATCTTCAGGCTCTTTAATTATCTTCAAGTTGCAGTCGTTTAAATCTGATTCTACCAAACAAAAATCAAAATAATCGTTTCGCCGTGCTCCTCCAAACCCTAAAGTAGATCCGAAAATAACTACATGTTTATTGACATTGTTAATAAATATATTACAACCTTCATCTTCGACACTCTGACCTTCTTCTAGACATAAATAAGTTAATAGATTCCCCTTGCTATCGATATGCCATATTCCCATCGGACGTGCTGTAACGTAATAAGTACTATCTTGTGCCTCTGTTAAAGAATTAAAAGAAGTAAAGTTATAAAAACTATCCTGATATTCTTTACACCAAATAGAATCTCCAAATGGTGAGATTAACATTAGAAATCCCGCATAGTTTCCTGAGTTTACTGATCGTCCTGCTAGTAGTATATTCCCCTTTTTGGTGATTAGTGCGGATGACACTCTAGATTGTCTGTTATATGACTTTTCCCATATTTTTTTTCCTGTAGTATCTACCTTTATTATGTAAGAATTGCCAATCATCATTCCCACTATCAAAAAATCCCCATTTGAATCATTTATTACCGAAGATGTTTGGTCTATAGCATTCTCTCCAAAAAAAGAAATCCAAATTTTATTTCCAAGGCTATCTGTTTTTAAAAGATAAATTTCATCATGTTTTTCGGTTATTCTTTTAGTGCGTCCAGCTATGATCAAAGTCCCATCTGAATTCTCCAATATCAACTTTGTACCAGGACCAAAAAGGCCAATATAATTATTGTCCTCTAGGTCAAATTGTTTATTCCATATAATATTACCATTAATGTTGATTTTCGTTAAATTTAAAATATTCCTATTTAATGTATCAAAAGTTGTCCATTTAACAATGAAATTCCCGTCAGCCGACTGTGTTACAGAATGTGCAATATCATATTTGTTATAATCTTGGCTTTTTCCAAATGCTTTTCTCCAAATTGTCTCGCCCAAATGGTTAGTTCTTATCATTAAAATTTGTCCTGAATCCCTAAATGATTCTGAATAACCTACCATGATAAAATCTCCATTTTTCGTTTGAATGGCATATTTCCCATGGTCCCAAAAAGGTCCACCGTATTGACGCTTCCATTGTGCCTTTATATTTGTAGTTAAAAATAAGTGGAACAATAAAATCAATAATATTTTTTTCATGTTTATGGAATTTAATCTTGGTTCCTATTGATTAAAATGATAAATTCAATTTGGGCAAATTCAATTTTCTAGTGTAAAATTCTTTAAGTAACAATGCCTCAAAATAAGAACTAGGGATGTTTAGTTTAGTGTAAATGATATGGATACTAATGTCCTGAATGGAATTAAAGGAAATATTTTTGTAACGGACTATACTTGATTTATCTTGAGTAACAATCTCATGAATCAAGCGAAAAGTTAATACATCTTTTTTATAATAATCTTTACCTCTAGAAGCTTTTAATCTGTTTTTGATACCCCGATTAGAAGAATCTACATTGTTTTTAATCTTACCAGCCGCGCCAATGTAAATGATTTCTGAATCATTGTTAATACAAAAACAGTATACCGCAGGTGCATTTTTTAATTTATTGATCCTTTTATGGTAAGTGTTCTTCCAATCAATTTGAACAATATCTAAATTCTTAAACTTGATTTCCTCAGTAAATTCAACATATTCACTCTTTGAAATAATTTGATTCAGATAAGAGTAGTCCATTTTCAAATATAATGTTTCAAGTAGGATATTCAAGTAAAAATTATTTTTGGTGAAGGTTTTTAAAATTTAAACTCCCCCAGTTGCCTGAGGGAGTCGTTTAAAGTGCCATAGCAAGATTTCTAACCACAACGCCAGCATTCACACTTCGTTCAAGGAATCGATCGATGTACGAGCTTTTATTGGCTCCTGTGAAGAGGTTGTAAAGGTTCCAAACACTTATGCTTCCAATACTGTCTCGAGAGAAGTTTTCGTCGTTGTAGTAACCATCTACAACTTGGTTCAACTGACCATCTCCGAACTCCAATCTAGGTAGTCCCAGCTTCTCGCTCTTAGGCATGTACAGATACATCCTGCAACGCCCTATGAACTCAGCGAACTGCTTTTCCGTTACCGACTTGTTTTGCCAGCTTGCGAACTCTTCCAAGTGTGCCTTCGGGTTGAATCGCTCAATCAATTCTTGCACTCGGTACTGAATCTCATGATGCGTAAACGCTTTGCAATCCTCAACGAATCCATCACTCCATACACACAAGTTACAGCACACTTTGTTCTTGAAGCCAATGAACAGCTTGAACCGCTCTGCTGACTTCTTTGAATGGAGGTTGTCCAAATGGTAACTTCGCACACCACCGATTGTCAAGCTGAGTGAATTGCCCCCAATGTCCTTTCTGACGGAGGGGATTTCTATCACGAACATCATTCGCTCGTAATACAGCGTTTCTTCGTGTGGAAGCAGGTCTGATGCTTTCTTGTGACGTGCTTCGGGGATTCTCCCTTTGATTGGATGTGACACCCTAACCCATGTTCGAATTTCTGGGTAGTAGCCCTCTACGACTTGTTCAACTGCACTGATGAAGTCGTTGTGAGAGATTGTGGCTTCATTGTCTTTTGCAAAAACGGGTATCGTGCATTTGTTCAGCAAATCAGACTTGGAGACATTGAAGGTGTTCGCTTCGATGAAAACGGGTGACAATTCTTGCTCCACGATGTCCTGTAGATTTAAGTTTTCTACTGTGATGGGCTGTCTTTCCAAAGTAGCAGTAGGTAGACCAGAATCTGGCACAAACATGCCCACCGAAGATCGTAGTTCGTTAACGTAGTCCATTGCTAACCCTCCCTTCTGAATCAATTTCGGTCTTGCGACGGTTAAACAATTGCACATTCTCTTGTGATGGCTCTACTTTTTTCCAAAGCACGACTAACTCTTCAATCGTCTTAGCAGCGGCAACCATCTCTTCTAATGATGGCTCAAACGCTTCTTCCATCGTTAGCGTCTTTCCTTCACACCAATTTAAGATCTTTGCGCCTGTCTCTACGTTGAGCTTGTGTAGGACATTTGCAAACAAACCAGTACGGTCTTTGGTACAGTTGGCATTGTGGTGGATGTCCAAATCGAATACGGTGGTAAACTCGTAATCCATGCCGTCTTTGGTGACTGATTTGAGTCCTACTTTCTCGGGAACCATCTTGCCGTTCTTGTCGCTCAACACATAGTCCTGTTTAGTCCTAAAGGTTGCGATGACATGGCAGTCGCTTTGAAGGATTCGTTGAACCAGCGCATTGTGCCTTGGAGTGACTTTGCTCCAGTTAGTGAATGAATTGCCCACCATGGAGGAATGAATGTCGAGAATCCCGCCTTCGCCTTCCCACTCATGAGATAGAGAGTCGATGATGATGGCTTGAATACTTGACTTCTCGCATAGATCAATGGCTTGAATGTAAGCCTCTGGTGTGAATGGCTTACCGAGTGTTAGAACATTGTAGTTCCCCAAGTGAGAATAGAGGTCTGCTGAGTGGTTTTCCGTGTCGATAACACAGATTTTTGACCATTCGCCTACCAAACCTTTAGCAATAAGTAGAGAAGAGAACGTCTTCCCACTACCACTAGGACCTTGAATCGACAAACGAATCTTAGCCCTTTTCCGTTGTGCTGTTGTGATTTTCATAATGATGTTATTTAGCACAAGCAGAAAGAAAAAAACAGGTATCTCAGTAGAAGTTCTAATTCAATAGGTTAATACATCCTACAAGGTGGTATATCTATATTAACTCCAATTATTAAGGAAGTGGGGGGTAGTCGGTTTTTACTTAACAGATAGGGGGTATCAAGTAGGCTACCCCCACCTTCATTTGTATAGGTAATGATGGTGAGGGTTGGGAATTTTGGGAGGGAATTTTAGCAGAAAAACCAATGACACATCTCATTGTATACCAACAACTTCGATAAACTGAGGAATTCCTAAGTTTATGAAACTTATTGATTATCTGTCAGTTCGATAAAAGCTGAGATTACGGCTTTTATGAAACTCATTGATTATCTGATAGTTCGGCAAATTGCGGAAAGTCGCAATTTATGAAAGTAATTGAAATTCAACACCTTGATAGGATTCTCAACTAAATGTGTAAGGACATCATTTCTTAGTAAGAGAGTAGATAAGAGCAGAACTAAAACAAAAAAGTGCGTTCAAACTGCGCTCAAACTGAGTCAAAAATCTTCATTTTGAGGGTTAATTTGAAGATTTTATCACTTCTTAAGTTAATTTTGCTTGGCGCAGAAGCACTTTAAGTCGCTCTTTGTTTTACTAGGAAACCCTTGAAAACACTGAATTAAAGCCACAAAAAAAGCCCCCAATCACTTGGAGGCTACAATCTTTATATTCAAATAAGGATACTAATCCAAGAATTGAACTGTTAAATTTAATCTAATCAAATTATTTAGATGGTATTACAAAAGTAAAATCTGGTAGGAAAAAATCTTGTTCAAATATTGTTGAATCTCTTGTAAATTGAAACGCCTTTACTTTAAATCTTGGTATAACAAATTGATAAATGGAGGCAACTTGGTTATCCTCTTTGTTAAAAAAACGAAATGGGACATCTCCTCTTGATAAATATACAATGGGAAAACTCTCTGTATTATTCTCATAAATTTTATAATAATTAATCTGGACATCAATTGGGTGAAATTCAAAATAAATAAATTTTTCCAACAAAGATTGACGCAACAATGGATCTACAATTAATATTTTATCTTCATAATTTGGATCATTTCCTGTAGCGATAACACTGTCAATTTGAAAGAAAATTTTGTCAATATCCACATGAAATTTCAAAAATAAGTTTGAATCAAATTGATTAATATAATTAATACCAGAACGAACAATATATTTACTTTTTTCAGGTATAAAAAAAGCTGTCTCACCATCGCTTGATTTTTCTCTTTTAGCCTCAAAAATATAGCCTATAAAATAATTATAATTACTAAAATGATTAAAAAATTGTTCAGCTGTTTTTAATTCAATTTTCGTTTTTTTAATATTAATATTTTTCTTTGGAATTGAATTAAAATTCTGTGCAATTAATTCTATTTGAATTAAAAAAAGTAATAAAAAAATCACTAATAAATTTTTTCGGTTCATATTTGTATAAATTTAATTGAGGATGTCAATTGGTGATTTAATTTAAAGTATTTCTTACGAATACAATAATAATTCATTATTCAAATATAACCAACCACTGGAATCTTTTTAATTTAGTTTTTTTGTTAACGAACTATTAAGTTTAGTGATATCACTATATACTTTTTCTGAATAAATAAGAATTCAGCACAAACAACCGACACTAAAATTAACTCAGCAATTTATTCAACTTGTTATTGTATTTAAAGTCTACAAGTGGAGTTAGAATTTAATCCTTTGAGAATCTCAATCAACATTTTGCAGCATAAACAAAACAACTAAAAATTATCAATAAAAAAGCCCCCAATCAATTGGAGGCTTTCTGTGGGCCCACTTGGAATCGAACCAAGCACCTACTGATTATGAGTCAGTTGCTCTAACCGAATGAGCTATAGGCCCGTTTTGAGGGTGCAAATATAATCATTTTTTTTCAATCATCATAAATCACATCGCTTTTATGTGAACCTTCACAACTCAACTCAAAACGAAACTCGTTATTTCGTTTATTTATACTCGAACTTGAGAAATAATATTCCCGCATAATCATTTTTATTGCTCTGAAAATTTTAAAATGAATAACATTATACCTAATTTTGAACAAGCTTTTGTCCCTCATGAGAAACAAACTCCTTCTTATATTTTTTATACTTTTTGCCTCTTCCAAAGCCCAAATTGGAGTAGGCACATCTTCTCCTGTTTCGAAATTGCACATCCTCGGTGATACCGCTCAACCCGCCGCTTCTGGCTCCGCAAACAATTCTGTACTGAGAATTGCCAATGCTACTGGTGCCGCAGTTCTTGATTTCGGGCAGTCTAAAGACAATTATTCCTGGATTCAATCTAGAAACTCCGGGAATTATGCCACTGTTTACCCTCTTTTAATCAATCCTAATGGTGGAAATGTGGGCATCAACACTGCTAATCCCTCAGCAAAATTATCTGTAACCGGTAACATTGCAGCAACCGGCGCAATCCGTTCAACTGCAGCTGGGCAGCTCCTCAACTGTAAGTTTTTGAACGAAACCGACCTCGGATTGTCTGGCACACAAGATATTGCAACGACCACAGAAACCACAATCGCCTCTTATACCTATACCCCAGTTTCTTCTAGCTCTAAGATTTTTATTGAATTCGACACAAAAGCCAGCATTAGCGGTGGTACTGGAGATGATTTTGCATCGCATATCTATGTCGGTTCAACCAACATTCAAACCAACCGCGCACTTTTTAACACAGGACAAGGTGGCGGCGGACGCGGAAATGCACTTTTCCCAATTTCAGGATATTATTCAAATTCTGGAACCTCTGCACTCACAATCTATATCAAAACCAATCGATTAAGTTCCGATGATACCATCACCATCACCCACGACAATTCACTCATTATCAAGGAGGTGGCACAATGATTTCTACACGTAAATTTTTCAGCTTTTCCAGTCTATTTTGCCTTTTTTTGTCCCTCAAAGCTCAAACAGGCATCAATACAAATGCCCCAAAATCGAAATTGGAAATCAAAGGAAACAGCGCAACCGCTGCAACTATTGGTAGCGCCGACAATAGTGTTCTAAGACTTTCAGAGGCTGCAAATTCTGGATCTAAAACCTTAGACTTCGGATCAAATAGTAGCTCTTACAACTGGATACAACCTCGTTTGAACTCAAATTATAGCACAAATTACAACCTTCTTTTGAATCCCAATGGAGGAAATGTGAGCATTTCAACTGGTTCAAATTCAGCTACTTTGAATGTCGGTGGAACAATCACCGCAACCGGAACAATCAGAAGTTCTGCTGCAGGTCAAGTCCTTAATTCTGTGATGCTGAATGAAACCGACTTGAGTATTTCGGCTAGTGGCGTAACAGTTGCAAATACAAATTCAACTGTCCTTCAGACCACTTACAACCCTGTATCTTCAAGTTCGAAAATCTTCATTGAGTATCACTGCAAATTTGATGTACCTGGTTCAAATACAGACAATTGGAAATCATACTTACTCGTAGGAAGTACCATTTTACAAACCCGGGAGGCATTGTGGTCACTTGCTGATGGTGCTGGGGGACGTGGTGCTTCGCTCTTTCCTATATCCGCTGTATATTCCAATACCACTGGCAATTCAATCACCATTAAAATTAATGTGGAGGAAATATCTGGCGACGATTCATTCAAAATGTATCCCGATGCAATCATGACAATTACGGAGGTGGCGCAATAATGAGAAACTTTTTAGGATTATTTTTCGCAGTTTTCGCGGTTCAGCTTAATGCCCAAACCGGTGTTGGTAATTCCAGTCCTAAGGGAACAATGGAAGTTTCAACGAGCAGCGCAAACCCATTGAGCAGTGGAAGCAGCAGCAATGGGAATCTCCGTATTCAAGGTACAAATTCGAGCAATGTACTCGATATGGGAAACATGAACAGTAGCACTGGAGCTTGGATCCAATCTCGCGACGGAAGCAACTATGGAACAAATACCCAATTACGCATCAATCCCAAAGGTGGAAATGTGACCATCGGATCTACAACAGCTTCGGCGTCTGCTCTCCATGTTGAAGGAACCATTACAGCAAGTCAAACCATCAGAAGTACGGCAGTTGGACAACTTTTAAACATGCTAATGTTGGATGAAACTGCCCTTAGTATTTCGTCGAATATTCAAAATAGCTCGGGCACATTCACCGATATTTTGACTTATACCTATACCCCAGTTTCAAACAATTCCCGAATCATGGTCAAATTTAATGGCAATCATATTATTGGGGGAAATTCTTCCGGTGGAGTCGATGAATTTGCCAGTCAAATTGCCATCAACGGAACAACCATTCAGGAGAAAAGACAGTATTTCCCTGCAGGAAACAGTGGAAATGGAAACCGAAGTGTGAACTTATTCCCCATCACAGGAGTATACGACAATACCGCTTCCAGCGCAATCACCATCAAAGTAAGAGTTGGAAGAACCTCTGGCGATGATGTGGTAACCGTTTATCCCGACATGCTATTAACCATCACGGAAATTTCAGATTAATAAGTTTATAGTTGAAAGTTTACCGTTTAAGGTTACGGTTCCCGAGTTTAAAGTTCCAACAACC
>CAZYBT010000006.1:0-38766 GCA_964645755.1 uncultured Rhizobium sp. | reverse complement strand
AGTTGAAAGTTTACCGTTTAAGGTTACGGTTCCCGAGTTTAAAGTTCCAACAACCATCATAAACCTTCATAAACCCTCATAAACCTTTATAAACTTTTATAAACTTTTATAAAAAAAAGACCCACCTTGCAGCGAGTCTTTTCCGTTACTTTCTATCAAGAAATTAATTATCGCCAAATCGATAACCAACTGTAAAGGAAATCATATTTTGTTTCATAGATTCTTTTCCAGTTGCTGAATTATCGTGATTTGTGAAACCATAGTGATATGAAGCTACAAAATGAAAATTTGAAATTTCATAACCCACTCCAAGCCCAACTCCTAAATCTAATGTTTTTAAATCATTTGTGTCTGAGCTTCCAAAAGATAAATCTTCATCAATATTTGACGTCATGTTTTGACCAAGAAAACTTACTTTTGATGTGCCTGTCCATTTTCCTGACAATCCCAACCCAAATTTAGGTCCAGCCAAAATATTCAATTTACCATCTCCCATTTCAACTGAGTATCTGAAATTAATTGGAATATCGATATAATGAAATGTCATCTTTGTATCGAAATCAATGACCATGCCCGTACCAGCGTCTGTTTCACTAATAGCGTAGGTGGTTCCTCTCTGAGCATATAACGCCGATATTTCAACACCCATATTGTCATTTAAAGAATAATCGACTCCCCCTCCAATTTGGAATCCTATACGATTAGAAAAACCTTTCTCTTCGGCACCTTGTTCATCAAGAACTGTTACACTAGAAAGATTCATCCCTGCCCTTCCAAAATAAGAGAGTTGAGCTTTTGCCGTACCTATCACCACCGTGATAACAGCAATCATTGTTGTTTTGAGTAATTGTTTTTTCATATGCTTATAATTTGGTAACTCAAACATATTCAATTCCAATGACAATTACAAGACACAATTATCCGATTACGGATATCCCGTAAAATTTGATTTCTGCACTGAATTTTTACGGATTTTTAATAAAAATGAATTTCAATTTTGCATTTTTTACAAATAATTCTCAATTTATCACGATAAAAATCACTAAAGTTTGATGCATCTTTGTCGGCAATGAATTATAACGCTTTGTGACATCGTTTTTTGTTTGCCTTGATTGTAATATGCCTCGCTGCTTTATCATGTAAACAGATTAAATATCACGAATTGAATAATTTTTATGGCGGACAAATAGCAAATAACAATGATATCCATTTACTTGATAAAACAAATTGTTTAAATAGTAGAAAAAATACCCATATCGTTGGATCTGATCGGATAATAAACGTAAAAAGCGATACAACACTGAAACTTTTTGATATCAACATCACAAATAAATCAATTTCACCATTTCGTCAAAACTCCAGACCAACTGAAATTACTCACCAAATCAAACAAGCCTGTAAAGCGATTCCTAAATCAAATGCAACGAATCTAAAAGAATTAAAAAAGGAATATAAAAGCCTGAAGCAAATTTTTGGATATGATGGCGAAAATTTAATAATGACAATAGGTTACAATATTCTGATTTACAGCATATTTATAGGGGTAGGACTTATCCTCCTAGCATTTTTAGCCGAAGCCACAGGGAAAAATAATGGTTTGGTATTATTTATACTTGGTTTACCCACACTGGTATTTGGTGCATTAATTGGTGCTGGAATTTGGCTTTTAGGTGCATTCATTTCTCTATTTGAATAATTTTAACAACTCCTAAAATCCCATAACCTCCATTTTACCAAAGTCGAAAGTTTACCGCAGCAGTTCAAGGTTCCAGAAACCTTCATAACCCCTCATAAACCTTTATAAACTTTTATAAACCATCCATAATCATCAATCAAAATCGATCACGCAATTCACTCCATATCCAGCGTGCGGCTGTAACGATACCCCCATAGAACGGTATCCCCCATTTAAAATGATCTTTCGATGTCCCAAACTCTCCACTCCATAATCAATCATCAGTTGTAAAACAATACCTAATCCAGTGCTACTGCCATATGAAATGCACTCCCCCATGAAATATTCATCGCAAACTTTCTTTGTTTTTGGATCTTTGATTCGGGTATGTCCCACCTTTCCCACTTTCCCCGATACCCGAGCGTGACATTCTGCCGAATTGTATAATTTTTTGCTCGGCAACATTGTCCCCATTGGCTTGATGCCCATCAATGTCTCAACCAATGTATTTTCATACCAGCTCGATTTATCCCAATTAGGAATCACAAATTTTTCACAAAATTCCCTCGGCCGGGTTCTCACAAAATTTAAATAATGCATCACCTCCTTTTCCACTTCCGTTGCAAAATTGCATTTTGCAATCAATATCGAATCCGCTTTAAACTTCACATAATGAACATTACTCTTCTGAATTTCAATATTTTGTAAAAATTTCTTTCGCTCCATACCCAAACTATCCGCCATCTTTTTTTGCAATCCTTGAAACATCTTCACCTCCTCCTTGATGCGCTTATTTTCAGTCTGAACCAACAATAATTCTTCCTGCTTTGTCTCCACTTCCCTCTGACTCACACATCCCCCAACAGCGAAAAAAACGATATATATCAGCAAATTTTTCATTGTCTTATTTTTGAGGGACATTTAATCGTCGGTAATACTGAAGGCTGTCGCGCAGCGATTTAACCTTTCCTGCCTCAATGTGCCACTTTTTAATGACTGTGAGAGACTTTTTCTTTTCGCTTAGAATCTGATCATCTAAATCTTTTAGCTTATAGTAATTTTGAACCCCGCAAGAGCTGAATATCAAAACAATACAAATCCGACTAAAAAAATTTATGCCCATCATTAAATTCATAACGATGGGCATAGCCACTTTATTGTTGCTTCAAAAAGAGATTAAAAGAAATAGTTGAATCCAAGAGTTAATTTGGACAACCCGTTGGGCAAAATTCGAAATTCAGTGTAAGCATCTTTCACAGGTTCCGTGTTTCCGTTGCCTGAAGTGATTGTAGATGAACCAACAAAGGCGGCAATTGGACCGGTGTTAAAATTTAAACCCATTTTTTTATTTACCATGTATACAAAACCGGAATTTAAAACCAAGCCTCCGGAATTCCCTCTAAACGTAGACAAAAGCGTACTTCCAACAAAGTTTTCACCATCGGTAAACCTTATCATCAATGCTGGGTTTACATAAAATTTAAATGTATGCTCACCCTTGGTGAATATCCTTGCACCCAACGACAATCCTTTGGATGTTGATTTTTCCGTATTCGTATTGCCACCAATTAAATAAGATCTTTCTTCATTTTCGATTGAAAACGAACCACCAATGGCATAATTTTCAGATGGAAAAAAATACACTTCTGGAGCAACCATCACCGATGAATTCTCGTATTTAGATGCTCCATTTTCTTGTGATAAATATCCTAAATTCAATCCAAGCATTTTGGTGCCAATGGCAAATTGTGCATGTGCATTTTGTGAAAAACAAAACGGAACCACCAAGGCAAATAAAAATTTCAATTTTCGAGTCATAAAGCAATTTGGTTTTCACAAGATTACAATAATTAATTGAATTTCTTTGCAATCCTTTCGTCATTAAATGTCAACCATTCAGATCTCGCCTAAAAATTACCGAAACTAAAAACTTCCACACAATACGATTGTTATCTTTGCAACATGGAAGCGATTCAACATCTGAAATGGCGTTATGCCACCAAAAAATACAGTTCTAAAACCATTCCTTCTGATCAAATCGACATCATTTTAGAATCTGTTCGTTTATCGCCAACTTCTCTTGGATTACAGGCCTTCAAAGTTTTCGTGATTCATGAAAATTCGGAGTTAAGACAACAAATGCTTCCCATTGCCTACAACCAAACTCAAATTTCAGACGCATCTCATTTGTTGGTTTTTGCAGCTTACAACAATGTTACCGAAACAGACGTTCACAATTACCTCAACAACATAGCAAACACGCGTGAAATTCCTTTAGATTCGCTCGATGGCTTTAAAAAAAGCATCCAAGGATTCACTGGATCAAAAAACGAGGCACAAACTGCTGAATGGGCTTCCAAACAATGTTACATTGCCTTGGGAATTGCCATGTCAACCGCTGCACAATTGCATATCGACACCACACCAATGGAAGGTTTTAATCACGAGGGACTAGATACGGTTTTAGGCCTAAAAGAACGGGGGCTCACAAGCAGCGTTATTCTGGCATTGGGCTACCGCGACGAAGAAAATGACAAACTGTCAAAATTGGCAAAAGTGCGTAAGCCTCATCACGAACTCTTCGAAGTTTTGTAATAATTACATAAAGTTTCGTTCACATTATTTGCGATTTTCGCAAAATCATTAGTTTTTTTATAACATAGAACTAACATCATCCTAATTTACCGAAGCTCAATTTGTGATGACTAAAATCACAAATGAAACACACATTTAAAATCATCTTTTTCTTGTGTTTCGCGTTCATTTTCGCGAACACATCAAAAGCACAGAATCCGGGATTGGTAATTTCCGAATCTTTTGTGAATCCATCTGGAACAGATTCATGCAAAGAATTTGTAGAATTGGTTGCAACCCAATCAATTGACTTCAGTAAATCACCATATACAGTAATTGTTGCCAACAATGGAACAGCAACTGTTAGGGGGTGGAAAGAAGGAAAATCAATCACTTATGCTTTCGAAATCAACTCTGGCAAAGTGAGTACCGGCGACATCGTTTACGTTGGAGGTTCATGCATGAAAATCAATGGTTTAAAAATAAAAACCATCAATAACATGACAACCGGTGGCGACGGTGGCATTGGCAACGTAAATGCAACAGGTGTCTTTGGAAACGGCGGATCAAGTTCTGATGCCATAGCCGTTTTTGCAAGCGGAGTTTCAGGCATAGATTCAACCACAGTTCCAGTAGATGCATTGTTTTATGGAACCGCTTTTGGAACAGCTATCAATTCATCTGGAGCAGCAGGCTATCAATTACCAGTGAATGATTTATACAATGGTGGAAAATTAAATTCATCGTCGTATTTAATTGGAGACCCAGGAGCAAATTACATTGTGGCATCCGGAAAATTCAATACCGTATCTCAAACCTTTAAAACAGCGAGAACTCACACCACAACATCAACTACCGCAACAGATGGAAGTACTTCCATCACTTTTGAAGGTGCAGCAGATACAACGTCCCCCACAACTACTTTTTTGCCTAAAAATGGCGACAGCACTGTTTGGATAAACTCCAAATTATCAATTTCAATATCTGAAAAACCTTTTTTAGCGAATTCTATTGGTTTAGATAACAACAACATTGATACATGCGTTTTTTTAAGAACTATCAATGGAACCCCAGTATCATTTGATGCATCAATTAGCGGACAAATGATTTCAATCGTTCCCAATGCCATTTTGAATTCAAATACAGAGTATGTTTTTGGACTAAAACCAAATTTAATTGGTGATTCAGTGGGAAATAAAATCCAAACGAATTTGAATGCCACGTTTAAAACACTTGTTGATCAAACCACTTTTAAACCTGCCGATATTTCTGTAATCGCATACAGAATGAATGCACTTACAACCGATGACGAATTTCAATTTGTAACGTTTGTAGACATTCTTCCGTTTACCAGAATTCAATTCACCGATGCCAAATTCACAACCAATGTCACTCCTCAATGTGCGGGTGGATTAACTTGGATAGCACCTTCTACTGGAGTTGCTGCGGGAAGTATCATTCAAATTAAAAATGACTTGCCAAGCACAAGTATTGGAAGCATTTCGGGTTCAAAATTTGGATTGAGTAGCTCTGGTGACCAAGTAATTGCATACACTGGACCAATTGAAAATCCAAATTACATTACAGCCTTCAGCTCTAACAACTGGCTAACCAACAATACTTTATGCTCAGGAAGTAATTCAATGTTGCCAACTGCACTTTCAAATGCTGTAAATGCAATTCAACACGCTGGAACCAAAGGAAATGTTTCAGGTAACACTGCCAATGCATTTTATAATGGCCCAACTACGGGCAGTATTTCTCAGTTAAAGTCCCTCATCCACGACACCGCAAATTGGAATGGAACGGCTTCAGGAACAACAGCGCAAACCTTTCCTAATTGGATTTTCCCAGGCTCACCAACGGTTGTAAAAGCTGAACTACTTTCTGCCAAATCGATTCGTGTTATTTTTAGTAGGGACATGGACTCAGCAAGCGCAGTATCTGTTGGTTCATATACAGGAATTGCGAATTTGAATTCGGCTGTGGTTACAAAAAATGGAATACTTGCAGATACAGTTACCTTGAATTATTCAACTGCTTTTCAAAACAATATCGCATATACTCTCACTGTATCGAATGTTTTAGATAAAGAAAATCGCAAATTGTTCAATCCTTTTGTTTTCAGTTTCACATTCAATACCACTATATCGTTCGATACACGTTTTGTCACTGTTACTGAAGGAACAAAAACAATTTCAGCCAAACTTTCTGTTAAATTTCCGAGTTCTGGCTCATTCACTTTAGAATCGATGCCGGCAACTTGGAGCACTGCTTCAGGAAATGATATCAATTTATCTGCAAGTACTTACAGTTTTGACGAAACAACATCTAAAATAACGGTCAACTTTAATATCAATGATGATTCTGAAGCAGAGCAAGACGAATACGCAGTTTTCGGAATAAAAAACATCAATGGATTTGCAGTGAGTGGGAACGATTTCTTCACTGTTTACATCAAAGATAACGATAGACTCGCGCCATCACCATCGAAATCAATTGAGCTCGTGCACGTTAACAGCTATGATCCCAACCCAACTGTTGGAAGTACCTGCGAAATTTCAGCTTTTGATTCTGCGTCAAAACGATTGTTTATGACGAGTGCCATTCAAAAAAGGATGGACATTGCGGATATTTCAAATCCATTAAGCATCAAATTGATTAAATCAATCGACATGACACCATACGGAGGCATTACGAGCATTGCCGTAAAAAATGGAATTGTTGCTGTTGCTTCACCTGATTCTGTTGAACAAAATCCAGGTCAAGTTATTTTCTTCAATACAAATGGTGATTACGTGAGCAAGGTAAAAGTTGGAGCTTTACCCGATCACGTTGGATTTAGCCACGATGGTAAATTTGTAGTCACTGCAGATGAAGGACAGCCAAATTTAGACTATACGAATGACCCTGAAGGATCTGTGAGCATGATTGATATTTCGAATGGGATACAAAACCTCAGCCAGTCAAACGTTACAATCATTGATTTCAAAGGTTTCAATGCGCAAGAAAGCACACTCCTCAACTCAGGAGTACGTAAACTATTCAAAGCGAGCACATTGGCTCAAGATTTCGAACCAGAATATGTAACTATTTCTGCCGATAACAAATTGGGATGGGTTTCATTACAAGAAAACAATGCCATTGCAACAATCGATTTTACTACGAAAAAAATAACCAGTGTTTGGGCTTTAGGAACCAAAGAATTTAATAATTTCGGTAGTGGTTTCGATGCCAGCGACAAGAGTGGATCTGTGTTGATTTCTAATTGGAATGTGAAAGCTTTCACATCTCCCGACCAAATTGCAAATTTCTCTGTAAATAACAAAACCTATTTGGTAACTGCCAATGAAGGCGACGAAAAAGAATATACTCCATTAAATGAACGCACAACGGTAAATGCAGTAATCCTCGATTCCGCAACATTTCCTAACCGTAAAATGCTTATGGAAGATCATGCTTTAGGAAGATTGAGAATTACCAATTTACATGGAGATAAAGATGCCGATGGTGATTACGATGAATTATACATGGTTGGACCTCGCTCATTTTCAATTTATGATGCTTCTAACAATACCATGGTTTTCAACAGTGGAGATGCATTTGAATTGATTACCTCACAACATCCATCAATGGGTAGAATTTTCAATTCCGACAATGAAGCTTCTAACACTTTAAAATCTAGAAGCCGATCAAAAGGCCCTGAACCTGAAGGTGTTACCGTGACCAAAATTGGTGATAAAACTTATGCTTTCATCACATTGGAAAGAATTGGCGGTGTTATGGTTTATGATATTTCTAATCCAACAAATCCAGTTTATGTAGATTACAAAAACACCAGAAGCAACACCATTTTCGGTGGCGATAATGGTCCTGAAGGAATCATCTACATCCAACCGAGTCATAGCCCTACGGGTAAACCAATGGTTGTAATTGCAAATGAAATTAGTGGAACCATCACACTTTTTGAAGTGAGAAATAATGTTCCTTCTTCAGTGAAAAACTATGCTGATCCATCAACAAAATTCATTGCGTATCCGAATCCAACCACCGGTATGGTTCATGTATCTAAAACAGGAAACTACTGCATTCTCAACGGAATGGGTCAAAAAGTTATGGATCTAACAAATGTCAATGTTATTGACTTATCAAAATTCAACTCGGGAATTTATATCATTCAAAACGAATTGAAACAAACACAAAAAATCGTACTTCAAAAGTAATTTCTTTTATGTCTTTTTACTTTGATTGCGAAGGGAGTCTCATTTGAGACTCCTTTTTTTTTGCAGTTTTTGCAAATCTTTCTCATTGAAATATTTTGCTTTATTGCGTTATATGATGGAATTATAGTTTGAAAAAACGACCTTTGTACTCCAGAATTTTTAATACGCAATTTTGAATAAGCTCATCATATTTTCGGCACCATCTGGTTCTGGTAAAACCACGGTTGTAAAACACTTGCTCGATGTTATGTCGGAAAAAATCGCTTTTTCCGTGAGTGCCACAACACGCCTTCCCAGACCTGGAGAAGTAACAGGCCGAGAATATCACTTTCTTCAGCTTGAAGACTTTCAAAATCGCATTAAAAACAATGAGTTTTTGGAACATGAAGAAGTGTATGCAGGAATTCTCTACGGAACATTGTGGAGCGAAGTCCAAAAAATATGGGCAGAAGGCAAAGCCGTAGTTTTCGATGTCGATGTAAAAGGTGGCCTTGCCCTGAAGCGTCAATTTGGAGATCAAGCACTTGCCGTGTTTTTAAGACCACCAAGTGTCGAAATTCTTTTAGAGCGACTCACCAAAAGAAGTACAGAAGTAGAGCACCAGCTAAAAGAGAGAATTGCCAAAGCCAACTATGAACTCAGTTTTGAAAACCAATATGATGTGGTGGTGGTAAACGATGTGCTGGAAGACACTTTCGTAAATTGCGAAAACTTGGTAAACAACTTCCTCCAAAAATAATGAGAAGAATTGGCCTTTATTTCGGCTCATTTAATCCAATTCACGTTGGACATATTCAAGTTGCTGACCTCATTTTAAACGAAGCGAAATTTGATGAAGTTTGGTTTGTTCCATCTCCATTGAACCCTCATAAATCTGAAGAAACGCTAATCCCTGCGGATATCCGGTTAAAATGGGTACAGATGGCCCTACAAAACCTACCACAATTTTTATGTTCCGATGTTGAATTTCACCTTACCAAACCATCATACACTTACAAAACAGTGAAACATCTGTACAGCGTATATCCTAACGATAAATTTGAGTTGATTATGGGTGCCGATAATTTAAATAGCTTCCATAAATGGCAAAACGCCAATGAACTGGCACAAATTTGTCCCCTCAATGTTTATCCTCGACCGGGTTATGTTAAACCAGATTCTATGCCATTCAATGCAAAATGGTTTGAAGCCCCCCTTCTCGATATTAGTGCAACGCAAATACGGGATATTTTATGGGAGAATCACAATTCTCCAGAAATTGCCTCTGAACGAATTCAAACACTTGTCCCTCAAGAAATTAAAGAAAGTTTAGCTGCGTTTTTTCAGTCTATAAAGCCTTAACCGAACCAAAATCCAAGCAACGGCAAACGTCACAAAAAAAGAATAGAGTGCATATACTAGCGCTGGCTTTTCCATATTGCTAACTCCCAATTTTTCGCTTGCTATGAGAAGCGCCAATGCCGTGTTGTGAAGTCCAACCTCCACCGCAATTGTAATTCTATTTTTAAACGACAATCTGAATGGTGTTCCAACTAAATATCCCAAAAACATACTCAAAACATTTAATCCAATCACAATGGGTGTTAACATCCAAATGTCTGAACCACTCATGGATGCCCCCCCTGATTGATTTCCAGCAAGAAATTTAAAGGTAAACACCAACAATAACAGTATGGGTAAAACGATGTTGATGCCTTTCTGTAATTCCATAATTTTTTTTCCCAATTTATGACGCAACAACATGCCTATCGACGCAGGAACAATTGTGATGGCAAAAATTTCTAACATGGTGCTCCAAAATGGCAAATGAATTTGATTGGTTGATGCCCCAATGAAATACTGAATGAACAAATTCACCATCAGAGGAATTGAAAATAACGATAAAAATGCATTAGAAACCGTTAAAGATACTGCCAATGCTACATTCCCTTTTACAAAGTAACTGATGAGATTGGAGGTAATGCCACCCGGACAAACCGACAATATCATGACACCCACTTTTAATTCTGGATTTAAATTCGACTGATAAACAAGCACAAATGCCACGATTGGCAACAGCAACATTTGCGAAAATAATCCAATTGCCAGAGGTTTGGGTTGATCAAATAATTGTTTAAAATCCTCTTTTTTTAGACTCAATCCAAGTCCCAACATGATCAAAGCCAATACAAAATTCAATATGAGATTGATATGTTGACCTATGAAATCCATTTGGAATTTAAGCAAAAAAGAAATTGAACAATAAATGAATGAAATTATACAGGTAGTAGGCACCAATTACCGTGAGGACAATACCAAAATAACGATTTACTGTAAAATATATTCGATGATTGAGTTTTTTTCCCAAATAGTCACTGAGGTACACTTTAGCCATATCCGTTGAAAATACTGTGATTAACGTTGTTACAATTTGCACCAAAATGGTGTATCTTCCTTCAAATGAATTGTCGTGACCCACGCTCATTGCACCGGTCAGTGTAACCCAAAGTAAAATCACAAACGGGTTCATGAGATTCATGGCAAATCCCTTGAGGATATTCGTATTTTTCTCGATAGGAGACTGAAGGTTGCGGAGAAATTTTTTGTATTTAACCACAATTCCTTTCACCCCTATTGCAATGATACCAAATGCCGCAAAGCCAGCAAATGCTAGTTGGAATCCCGGCATGGTAAAAAATCCAGAAAGCCCGTAAAAACAAGCCAATGCAACCACTAAATCGCTCAAAAATATACCCAGAGCCATTAATATTCCTGCCATTCTTCCCCCTTGAATACCCACCTTAATGAGTGCAAAAAACGAAGGGCCGAAACTCACCAAACCAAGCAGTAAACCACCGCTAATCCCTTTCAATATGGCTAAAATCCATGGCATGGTATCGCAAAATAAGGTCTATTCCTTAGAAAGCCAAGGAATTTGACTAAAGCGTGAACATTTCGAAAGTTTTTAAAGAAAATTTAAATTAAAATAGATAATTCTTTCACAAAAGGATCATAAACATCCTCGCTACAAGCCACAATTTCATTTTTGAAAATGATGTCACCACCACCTGAAAAATCTGTACATAACCCTCCCGCCTCTTGCACAAGTACAATTCCCGCAGCAATGTCCCAAGGACTTAAATTCATTTCAAAAAAGGCATCAAATCTACCGCATGCGGTGTAGGCCAAATCTATAGCCGCCGAGCCCATTCTTCGCAAACCATGGGTTTTTCTCATGAGAGTACTGAGTACTTGCAAATACTCATCAACTTTTTGAAACTGATAATATGGAAATCCGGTTGCAATTAAAGTGTCATTAAGATTTGCATTTTTCGCAACTTCAATCTTTTGACCGTTCAAAAAAGCACCTTTATTTTTGAGAGCAACAAAAGACTCTTTGAGAGCGGGGCAATAAACAACGCCGAGAATGGGTTCTTTGTGATTCATCAACGCAATGCTAATGGAAAACACAGGGAGTCCATGCAAGAAATTTGTGGTACCATCGAGTGGATCTATGATCCAAGTGTATTGGGTTAAAGTTCGGTTATTAGGAGCTTTTTCTTCTCCAATAAAGGTGGCAGACGGCAGAATTTCACCCAATTGATCCACCAACATTTGCTCGCTTTGCTGATCTACAAAACTCACCAATTGGTTCAAGCCTTTGTCTTCGATGGCATCGGCTTTTACATGATTCCAATGCAAAAGTTGAAATTCACCAATTTGTTTGGCAATGGCTTCAACTTTTGCAAGGAAATCGAGAGAGATTTCAGACATTCGTCTGGATTTTAACAATGTTCTTGGAATGCACCCATGAGGTTATCGGCAATCATGTCGGCAGTTCTGCCTTCAATCATGTGACGCTCAACCATGTGCACAATTTCCCCATTTTTAAACAAGGCAATTGCTGGAGAAGATGGCGGATAAGGTGCCATAAATTCTCTTGCTTTAGATACTGCATCTAAATCTTGACCTGCAAAAACTGTCAACAATTTGGCTGGTTTTTTATCACTTCCTAAACTTTTCAAAATTCCTGGACGCGCACTTCCCGCCGCACATCCACACACTGAATTTACAACAACCAACGTGGTGTCGTTGTTGTTGTTCATTGCACTTTCAACCTCTTCAGCCGTTTTTAACTCTGTAAAACCGCTGTTTGTCAACTCTGCACGCATTGGTGCTACTAACATTTCTGGATATGGCATATACAAATTTACAACATTTTATTGGATTTCTAAAAATCCAGAAGTATCACTTACAGGGAAATTGCATTCCCCGCGATATAAACAATTTCGGCATGATTTTGTCCCAAAAAATAAGGAATGCCCTTAATGGCATCTTGTGTCTTGGTTGCAAAAAAATCAGCGCGCATCCCTCTGGCTAAGCTGCCCACCTCATTCTCCAAACGCATCGATCGAGCTGCATTGCAAGTGATGGCGTGAAACGCCTCAACAGGTTGCATTTTCATTTGCGTACAAGCAAAAGCCCAAATGGTTTGTAATGAACAAATGGGACTAGAACCAGGATTGAAGTCTGTTGCCAAAGCAACCGGCAATCCATGTTGTATCAATTGCTTCACAGGGGCATAAGGTATACCTAAAAAGTATGAAGTTCCAGGCAAAGCCACCGGCATGGTACCCCCATATTCTTCCGTAAAACCTTGCTTTAAAGCAGCTATTTCATTCTCTTCACAATGTTCTAAATGGTCGGCACTCCAAGCTTTGTTTTTCACTGCCGCCTGAACTCCGCCAGTGAGTCCCAATTCATTGGCATGGATTTTCGCTGGAAGTCCATTTTCAGCCGCCAATTGTAAAATTTGGTTGGTTTGATCCACAGTGAAAAATCCTTTATCACAAAAAACATCCACGTGGTCGGCCAATTGCTCCGCAACCACAACTGGAAGCATTTCATTGATAATCAAATTAATATACCCACTCTGATTGTTTTTATATTCAGCAGGAAATGCATGAGCTCCCAAAAATGTTGCTTTTATGGTGCAAGGAAACTTTTCTTTTAATCTCTTGATAACCCTTAAAATTTTCAATTCGGCATCTACCGTTAGTCCATACCCACTCTTAATTTCCATGGTTGTGGTTCCATGTTTTATCATCAATTCAACACGTTTAGAAGCTTGTTCAAAAAGCTCATCTTCCGACATTCCCTGAAGTTTTCTCGCAGAGTTGAGGATACCACCACCATTTTCGGCTATTTCTTCGTAGGTTGCCCCTTCTATTCTCATTGCAAACTCTTCATGCCTCGGCGCTGCAAAAACAATGTGCGTATGGCTGTCAACAAGTCCTGGCAACACCTCCATTTCTTTCATATCAACCAATTCTATATTTTGCAATTTCAAAGATTCTGCTAGAGATGGATCACTATGTTTACCCAGATTTACAACAATTCCGTTTTCGACGAGCATCCACGCATTTTCGATCATCGAAATCTCTTGCATTTCTGAACCCTTTTTAAAAGTTCCACGCACGTTTGTACCGTAAAGTTTCGAAATATTGTAAAACAGTTTTTTCATCCCTCACAAAAAAACAACATGAATTTGATTCAATCATTATTTTTCATAGATATTTTGTTATTTCGAGGGACATTTGTACCAACACAAATTCAAATCCAAGCATGAAACCGATCGAAATCCTTCAAAAACCCATTGTAAAAACACCATCAACTTTTGTTGCGCCAACGGCAACAGCCATCGGAAATGTGCACCTTGGCGAAGAATCTAGTGTATGGTTTGGTGCTGTTTTAAGAGGCGACACCGATCTAATTTCCGTTGGAGATCGAACCAATATCCAAGACAATGCTGTTTTACATGCTGATCCTGGTTCACCATGCATCATTGGAAATGATTGTGTCATTGGACATTCAGCCATTGTTCACGGAGCAAAATTGAGTCATCACGTTTTAATCGGCATGCATGCAACCGTGCTGAATGACGCACAAATTGGAGAATACTCCATCATAGGTGCCAATGCACTCGTTCCACAAGGTATGGTGATACCGCCTTATTCAATGGTTTTGGGGGTTCCTGCTAAAATTGTGAAAACGCTTGGAACCGAAATTGAGACCAAAATCAATGAAAATGTGAACGAATACGTGGAACGTGCCAAGGTTTACAAACAATATTATTCGGAAAAATAAGCTGAAAATTGCCCAATTTTGAGGGTATTTTCGTATTATTGTGTGATTTCACCATGCCACGTACCAAATATTTTTTCAATCCTAAAAGCTTAAGCTTTGAAAAAGTATCCGATCATCGGGGGTACATGAGGTGGCGAATATTTGGACTTTCCTCGCTGATTATTGTTTCCGTGATTTCATTGTCCCTCCTCTTTAGTCGATTTATGAAAACGCCAATGGAATTATCAATTCAAAAGGAAAATGCACTGATCCAAAAGCAATTGAATCAAATGGAACGACAATCGATTGAGCTTGAAAATCAATTGAATGAACTCAGGAATAGGGATATAGAAATATATCGTGCGATGTACGGTGTTGCACCTCCGAAACCAATCAACTACAAAGGCAATGATTATTCTGAACTACTGAAAATGTCGCATGGAAAATTTGTCAAAAGATTGAGAGAAAAAATGGATGAAATGGATCAAATGGCAAAGCAACAGGAAGTTTCATACAAGAACTTAGAAAAACTGATTTCGAAACGAGAGGAAATGGTGAATTCAATACCTGCAATTATGCCTGTAGCAAACAAAGAATTGCGGCGTATGGCGAGTGGATTTGGTTACAGAATGGATCCCTTTTACCATACTTTCTCTTTCCACGCTGGAATGGATTTTACCGCTGAAGTTGGCACCGAGATATACGCAACTGGAAATGGTGTTGTTTCGGAAGTAAAAAATGATGGCTGGGGTTATGGAAACCACATCATCATCAATCATGGCTTTGGATATACCACACTTTATGGACACTTAAGCCGCTTTGCAGTAAAGCCCGGCACAAAAGTAAAACGCGGACAACTTATTGGATATGTAGGAAATACAGGCAGATCAACAGGATCTCACTTACATTACGAAGTACGAAAAAATAACAATCCATTAAATCCTGCCTTCTTCTATAGAAACGATTTATCTGATCTAGAATACCAGAAAATGTTAGAAATGTCGCAACGCGAAGCAAATCGATTTGATTAAACACTATGAGCGAATTAGAAACCACAACAAAAAAGTATTTTAAAATTGGCGAAGCAGCCGAAATTATTGGTGTTCCTGCCTCAACATTGAGATTTTGGGAGAAAAATTTCCCTCAAATTAAACCAATGAAAAATAAAAAAGGCGACAGAATCTACTCGTCTAAGGATATTGATGTTCTCAAAGAAATTCACTATCTTTCTCATAACAAGGGAGTCAGGTTAGCAAATGTATCTAAAAAAGTGAGCAGAAACGCAGTACAGACTGATGCTCGCGTGTTTTTGATTCAACAGTTAAGAGACTTTAAAGACAAACTTTTAAAACTTAAAGAACAGCTGGAATGAGGTACTTGGCATTGATCGGAATTGCAATTTGTCGTTTTTCTTTTGCACAAATCGCAAATTCTCCAATGTCACTCAACCAATCACCAACTACTTTTAATTTTGAATCGGTCAATGTATCCCCAATACAATTTAATCCCCTTGTAAAAACGGTCTTTTTTATCTCCCACCAATCCAATTTTATTGGAACAGATATCTCTCAGGCAGGCATTGGATTTGCCCATCAATTCAATAAAAACAGAATTGTAGGTGTGTACAACCAAAATGGGAGTCCTGATTTATCAAATCATTCGTTAAATTTAGCTTATTCCAAGTATTTAAATTCTGATCTATTGGTAGGTATTGGAGTGATTGGAGGAATAACCACTTCTGAATCAATCAACCATGCAACAGGCGGTTACCAAATAGGTGGCACCTATAAACTATCTAATAATGCTTTTTTTAGCCTTTGGCATCAAAGCGATCATCTAGCTACCTTTCAGTCTATTGGCTATCATGTAGTCAATCATCATTCTTTAATTTCTGCAAATTTGGTCTTCCAAAAAGACCAACCCATTGCTGAAGTATCAGCAGGAATGAAAATAAAAGAAAACTTTACTTTGAGCGCCATTTTGAGCAATGGCCCATATTGGATTGGACTTTCTGGAAGCTTTAAATACAGGCAATTTATTGTTTCAAGTAAACTTGCTTATCACAACAATCAATTGGGTTTTAGGCCCTCAATTTTTATACATTATGTGTTTCAAGAACAAAAAAGTGATGATGGTATTGTGCGTTTGGATGTTGTTCAAAAACATAAATGCTCAAATCGACATCGACCAACAAATTACAACGCTTCCCGCAGAAGTAGAAATCAATCAAATTCATTTAACAGCTGGTTCAATTGACCATACAATTTATATCAATTGTTTGAATGAAAGTGAGCTGTTTGAATTGGGTTGTTTCAGTTCAGAACAATGCTCGAATATCTTGAAGCATATAGAAGATTATGGCCCAATGATCCATGCACAAGAACTCCTTCATTGTGGAATTGAGGTGAATACAATTCATCAAATTTATCAAAAACTGGACTTTCGGTTATCCTTCAAACAAGAAATAAAAAACCTGTATCAAAGTCCCAATTTAGAGAAATTACAATTTTCAGCACGGATAAAACCGCCTATTATAAGCAGTGGAATTTCAAATGAATTGAAGAATTGGGGTTATGAGGGAAAGATAAAATGGCAACTGAATTCCCAGTTCCAATTTGGTGCGAGTACAGATACAGATCCAGGTGAAAAAAATCTCGATTTTTATTCCGCATACATTCACTATCAAGGGAAATCAGCACTTAAAAATGCCATCATTGGAAACTTTGTTTGTCAGTTCAACAAAGGACTCATATTTGGAAGCTCCGGGCAGTTTGGATCGCCAATTTCTCTTGAAAATTACACCTATCAACCTGTCGGTATTAAACCGTATTCATCTTATAATGAAGATGTTGGCCACTTTGGAATTGCATGCAAATTTACATTATATGGGTTTGAAATATATACTGGAATTGGTCAGAAAAAGATTGATTGCCAGCTCAATTCATCAAATCAAGTATTTCAAAAACGGATTTGGGGAGGCAACCATTACACTGAATTACAGCTATCTCGAAGATTCAATAATACCGAAAATTTGGCTTTCGTCACTTTTCAAAAATTGTACACTAAATTTCAAATAAATGCCACATTGGCAAGATACCATTACACCATTCCAAAGCAGTTAGAAATCTACCGCGATACCCAGACAAAGCAAAACCTCTCTTTTTTGGAGGGACAGATTACTTTCCCACGCTTTTTATATGGTAGATGGATCATGAACTTGGCTTGGGATGCAAATACTATGTCGTTTTCACACTGTTTAGCCGGAGTATATGCATTGTCAAAAAATGCAAATTGGGGAATCAGATGGATTACAATAAACAAAGATTTTGATGCCCCCGAGTTATACAGCAGATTGCTTCAATATAAAAACTCTCATAATCTTGAATCGGGATTCGACATCAAACTGAATAGAAAAATCAGTTCAAAAATCAGGGTAGAAAACACCATTTACATTCTCCCTACTTACAATAAAAATAGTTGGGAAAATGGACTCAAGCAAATTGGCATTTTACAATACGAATTTTCAAGGTCTTCCATTTTATTGTTCCAATTCAGAAGGGAAAAATCATTCAACGGGGATCGAGAAAATATAGGTCGTAACTTCATGTATACATATCAAATGTCGCATTCAATTGGATTATCGAAAAGGCTCCAATTTAGATGGAGTGGCATTCAAAAGAGCACCAATTACACATCAGAAATCGACCAATTGCTAACATTAGAAATTCGATGCAATGTTTCAAAAAACTTAAGTTTGAATGTCGAACAAAATTGGTTTCGAGCAATCAATGGCAGCATCTATCAGCTAGACAATAGCATGCCGGGTGTACTTGGTTATATGGTTTATTCTGGTAGTGGTGAAATGTGCAATATTGTGGCCAAGATGAGCATATACAAGCATATCCATTTTTATATTAAGTTGCAGAAAATGCAAAAAATGAATGCAAAAAATGAAACAGAAATCGACGTATCAAACTCATACCACCGTATTTTTGTACAAATTAAATTTCAATAATGTCGCAAACAAAGCTCAGCGTTAATATCAATAAATTTGCCACCATCAGAAATGCCCGTGGTGGAAACAATCCGAACTTAGTTCAAGTTGCAAAAGATTGTGAGTCTTTTGGTGCACAAGGAATAACCGTTCATCCAAGACCCGATGAACGTCATATACGTTATCAAGATGTTTTAGATTTGAAGCCTGTCATCAAATCTGAATTTAACATTGAGGGATATCCATCACAAGATTTTATTGAACTCATTCACAAAGTAAAACCGGAACAGGTAACCTTGGTTCCGGATCCACCGCATGTTTTGACATCCAACACTGGCTGGAATACCATTGCGAACCGAGAAATGCTTCAATCCATCATCAAAGAATTGAAGAAAAGCACATCAAGAGTGAGTATTTTTTTAAACCCTCAGCCAGAATTGGTTGAAGGCGCAAAATTGTGTGGCGCTGACAGAATTGAGCTTTACACTGAATATTATGCAGTGAATTTCACTCAAAATCCAGAACATGCAATTGGTCAATATGTTGAAACAGCCAAAAAAGCTCAGGAATTTGGATTGGGGATTAATGCTGGTCATGATTTAGATTTGATCAATTTAAACTATTTGGCAAAAAATATTCCTGGTTTGCTAGAGGTTTCTATTGGACATGCGTTGGTTTGTGATGCATTGTATCACGGACTTCAAAACACCATTCAAATGTATTTGGCACAACTGAACTTAGAATGATGAAAAAGCTCAGTTTACTGATTGTGTTGTTGGGATGTGTAGTTGGAAATATCAGAAGCTGGGGATTTTTAACTCATCGGATTATCAACCAAAATGCATGCTTGGCATTGCCCAAACCCCTTTTTGAATTTTACAAAAAGCACATTCAATACCTCATAGATCATGCTACTGATCCAGATAATCGCAGATATATGGTTGAAAATGAGGCATGCAAACATTTTATCGATTGTGATTATTATGAAAAATCTGCTCCGCTCGATACAATTTTCAAAAATTATGACGATGCTGTTTGCAAATATTCCGAAGACACTGTTTTGAAGCATGGCATTGTACCTTGGCAGTGCAATCGAATGGTATACTGGTTAAGAAATGCATTTTTAGAAAAGGATTTAACCAAAATACTTAAGGTTTCAGCTGATTTAGGTCATTATGTAGCAGATGCTCACGTGCCTTTACATACAAGTTCAAATTACAATGGGCAGAAGACAAATCAGCATGGAATCCATGCACTATGGGAAACTAGGATTCCTGAAGTATTTATTCACGATTATCCCATTTTTGTATCGGATGTGATGTTTCTTCCAAATTTTAACCTTGAAATTTGGAAATCGGTGGAAGAAAGTTTCTCACTGGTAACCAAAGTTCTTCTTTTTGAAAGAATGTCTAAAAAAGAGATCCCTGAAAATGAACACTATGAATATGTTCAAAAAGGTAGCCAAGTTATAAAAAGGGAAAGCACACAGTTGATCCGCAACTATGAACAAAAAATGGATGACATGGTGTTGCTCAGAATTAAAAAGTCTATTCAAATGGTCGCGAGTTTTTGGTACACGGCCTATTTAATGGCTGGGGAACCCGATTTATCAGAAATTGAAAACCAAATTCTACCTGTTGAAATTCCATTGGAAGAAATCTCCAATCACGAGCATCGGTGAGGAGGGTAAAAAAGATTAGATGGTTAGTTGGATTAGAGGGATTAGGAAGATTAGAAGGATTAGAGAGATTAGAAAGATTAGAGGGATTACAAATTCAAAATTCGAATTTCTATTCTTCGATTTTTGGCACGACCTTCCTCAGTATCGTTGCTCGCACTTGGCTTGGAGGAACCAAATCCTTTCGCAATTAATCGCAACGGTGCAACACCCTGTTTCTCCAAATATGCTTTAACAGAAGTTGCACGATTTGCCGATAGTTCTTTGTTGTGTGAATCAGAACCAGAATTGTCGGTATGACCAGAAATTTCAATTTTCATTTGAGGATTGCTGTTCAGCAATTGAATCACCGTTTTCAACTCAACCTCACTCTCGGGTTTTAAGTCAAATTTGTCGATATCAAAGAAAATATTGTTCAATGTAACAACCTGATCCAATTTGATTTTTTCCAAATACGACTCAATTAAATAGGGTTTATCGATAGACGATTCTGTGGGTTGAAAATTTCTTGAATCGAGTAAATATCCTTTGGCCATTGAATGCAACGCATAATTATTACCTGCCACCACTGGAATTAAAAAGGAAGATGTACTATCTTGATAAACAATTTTTTGTGTTTGTAAGTTCACCAAACGAACATTCGCAGCAATTTCTTTTTTGGTTTGTTTGTCATAAATCTTACCCAATAAATAATTAACTGGCTTTGGTTTAAATTTATCGATGAGTTTAATCGAGTAAATATCTAAACCGCCAAAACCACCTTCACGGGCAGATGCGAAATACGCTTTTTGAGCAATTGCATCTACATAAAACCCTACATCGTCTTGACCAGTGTTTACCCCTTTTCCTAAATTTTCAGGTTTATTCCATTGTCCTTCTTCGTTAAATCGAGACATAAAAATATCGTGTTGCCCATAACCCGGGTGACCATTGCTGGCAAAGTATAATGTTACACCGTCGTAATGCAGGAACGGGGCTTCTTCATCAAATTTGGTGTTAATGGTTGGGCCTAAATTGGTGGGTTTTGTCCATTTTCCATTCACTTTTCTCGTTATCCAAAGATCCTTTCCACCCATTCCGCCTGGTCTTGAACTGGCAAAAATGATGGTATTTCCATCTCCACTAACCGATGGCTGAGCATCCCACTGAGGTGTATTTACAACTTCACCTAAATTTTGTCGTTCGCCCCATTTATCATTCACCATTTCAGAAAAGAAAATATCGCAACTCCCAAAACCATCCTGATTACAAACCGTATAATACAAGATTTGAGTTTTAGGACCGTAATAAACAGAGTTCGTGCCTTCGTTTTCGATGGTATTAATTTTTCCGGGGGCAAATCGCGATTTTTCCCACCCATTAGCTCCTAATTTTGAAACGTAAAAGTCTTCTTGCCCGCCCACCAAACGTGTATATACAAATGAATTTCCATTGATTGGCATTCCCGGCCAATATTCATTGAGATTTGAATTGATGGCTTCACCCATGTTTTGGATTTCCATCTTTAACAAATCACCCAACTCAGCCTTAGCCATATCGATTGAAGCTTTTAGGCGACTCACCTTTGACTTCATACTCGGAGAAGCAGCATCTTCTTTGGGATTGAAATTTGGCATCAAAGGCACACTGTCGTAGCGGTTTAAATAGAACAAGGCTTCATCGAATCTCGACATTCGAAAGAGGTAAAATGCCAAATAAAAATAGCTAGGCTGGTACAATGAATCGGCTTTTATACAGTTTTTATGCGATTTTATTGCATTCGAACTGTCTTTCAGAGTTTCATAAATTTCGGCTTGAATTGCATAAGCAGTAGAGGAAGTTGGATCACACTTGATAGATTTTTTAATGCATGACAATGCATCATTGAACATCCCCGCTTGAAAATCTGCATAGGCTTTATCCTGCAAATCCTGACACTTCTTCTTTTGCGCGCTCACTGTCCCCCAAAAAGAAAAAAGACATAAAATCAATAAAAGTTTTTTCATATATCCAATAGATTCAAACAACAGCCTACTTATTTCCAAACGAAAGTTTTTAAAATTTCGTTTACATCTTGCTCCAAAAATTTAAATACTGGGTAAATCGAATCGGACTGAGTTTGTTTGTTGAAATAAAGGGCACCTCTCAGAAAATGTTTAGCGCTATCGGTGGTAAAAAAGTTCAAATTGGTAGCAGTATTCCCTTGGATGTGAAAAATTAAACCGGGTACTTTGGGATTTAAATTTGTGACAGGTTCTTCTAAAATGTCTTCAGCTCGTTGTAAGTGTTTATTGACCAAACTACGAGAGTCTGCTACCAAAGAGTCGTATTCATTCCAATTTTTAAATTGATAATAGGTAAAATGCAACGTTGCATTCATGGTAGGAAAGTGAAGATTGTACCAATGCTTTCCTTTTGCATCTTGATCGGGTAGCATGATCGAATAATGAGGAATTTGAAACGTAAAAGGGCAATTGGGATTTTCAAATTTGAAATACTTTTTATGTGGCAATACCATTCGAGGATAAGCATGTGGCTTGGGCACATAATTGTCGTTTGAACCACATGAAAAAATGGCACAAACCACAGTCAACATCATACTTTTAACAACCAATTTCATCATTGTTTTGGCAAAATACTTTTTATCTTTTTTACTTTTCGCGGATCTGCAGATTCCACAATAAACTGAATATCACTGACTGAAACGGCATCACCTTTTTTGGGAATTCTACCTAATTTTTCGGAGACCAAACCCGCCAATGTATCGGATTCAAATTCCTCGTTTTCGAATAGTGTAATTGGTAAATTGGTTTCTCTCAAAAAATCTACAATGAGGGTTTTGCCTTCATAAATGAAGGTATGAGCATTGACTTTGATGTAATCAGGGGTTTGCTCATCGAATTCATCATTCAACTCACCAAAAACCTCTTCTAAAACATCTTCCATGGTCACCATTCCCGATGTGCCTCCAAACTCGTCTACAACAATGGCAATATGTCCATGTTTTTGACGCAGTTCTTGTAGTAAATCGTCAATGGCTTTATTTTCTGGAATAAAGAATGGGGGATAAATCAGCGATTGCCAGTTAAAATCGTTGGTTTCATTGATATACGGCAATAAATTTTTCGAGTTTAAAACCCCAATAATTTGATCCAAATTCTCTTTGTAAACAGGCATTCTCGAATATCCCATTTCACGGGTAACCTTTAAAACTTCTTCAAAATCGGCTTCGTGGTCAATGGCAATAATATCGAGTCGAGAAACCATAATTTGTTTCACTTGAATATTGCCCATATTTACGATGCCTTTGAGAATTTCCTTTTCTTGTTTCGCATCGTCTTCATCGGTGGTGAGATCGATGGCTTGAGAGAGTTCTTCAGGCGTTAATTCTGGTGTAACAGTTTTTGCGTTTTTCTCTAAAATTTCGCCTACTTTTTCCAGCACGGACGAAAAAGGATAGAGTATCCAAAAGAAAAATCGCATTGGGTGAATGAGAAACCTTGCTGATTTTCTATAATTCTGGGTTGCGTAAACTTTCGGCATCACTTCCCCAAAAATGAGAATCACCAACGTCACTAAAATGGTATCTACCAAGAACTCTAACCAAGGATATTTCGCATTATTGAGAATATTTTCATAAAAAAGTTTTGAAAAAAGTACAAAAGCTACAATTACCAAGCTATTTAAAAGCAGTATTGTAGCAAGCAAATGCTTCGGTTTTGTGAGAAGTTTCAGAATATTTTGCGAAGTTTTGTCTTTGAGTGCTTCCAGCTCCTCCAAATCATTTTCTTTGTGCGAGAAGAATGCATTTTCGGAAGCTGCACAAATCGCGGAAATCACGAGGCATGAAAGCATTGCTATAAGCAACGACACAAGGGTTGGGATGTCCTCTGAAGGAATGTCCTTAATGAAATCTATTTTAAGTAAAAGGGCGTAAGGGCCAGCGTCGTCCATTGTTAATTTAAATTATCTGTGTCGGTAAACCCTTTCACTTGATCATCGAAAGGATCGGCACCATGGTTTCGATCAATGTTATCTTCACGATTTCCAACCATGCTGTTCATCATTTGGAAGCTCGTTACACGAATTTTGCGCAGTTGTTTTTCAACGCCTTCAGCATCAACATATTTATCGGTTCTAATTTTTCCCTCCACGTACAAAATATTTCCTTTTTTGAAATATTTCTCAGCGGTTAAGGCTTGTTGATCCCACATTTCCAAATTGTGCCATTCTGTGCTTTCCATCCTTTGACCATCTTTGGTGTAGAAATCATTTGTTGCAAGCGAAACATTGGCAACGATTCTTCCGTTATCGAGTTTACGAATCACTGGGTCTTTTCCCAAACGTCCGAGTAAAATGACTTTGTTTATCATGAGTGAAGCGATAATTTTTAGTTGTTTAACATTTTCAACATTAGTTTGTGCATCGGGAAGTTACGAATTTCGGAAATATTTACCAAAATACAGCTTTTCGATATTACAATATTATTCGGAATCGGTGACAAATGCCAACAACGTGCAAAAATAGTTTGATGGGTGAGTAAATGTTTGAAGTCGGAATGTGATGAAATGTTGAAATCTTTGGAATTTATTCCCATGGATTCTAAAAATTCTAAGGGCATTTCTGTCAATTGTTTGTCTTCACAGTTAGGATATTCATACAATCCTCCCCAAATACCGCTGCTTGGCCTTAGCATGAGGGCTATCTTGTTGTTCTGTTCGATAACAAAATAATGAAAATATTTTTTTACTGGTTTATTTTTAGGGACAACAACCGGCAAATGAGATTGTTGGCTGTAGGCATTTGCGAAGCATTCTGAATTTAAGGGGCATTGGGCACAATTTGGGTTTGCGGGAGTGCATACCATGGCACCAAGTTCAATCATGGCTTGATTGAAGATATCGGGCTGGGTATGAACTATTTCGACATCAAGTAATTGTTGTACTGTTTTATAAAATTTTGGGCTTGATATCGGCAAATCGATTCCAAAAAAACGGGCAGAAACGCGTTTTACATTGCCATCAACAGCAGCATGGGGCAATTTGAAAGCAAAAGATGCAATGGCTGCGGCAGTATACTCTCCTACTCCTTTTAATGATTTTAATTTTTCATAGTCGTTTGGAAGTTCACCATTGAATTTTTCAATCACTTGTTTTGCAGCAAAATGCAAATTTCGAGCACGGGCATAATACCCCAAACCTTGCCAAATTTTCAAAATTTCAGACTCAGATGCTGAGGCCAATGAAGAAATATCAGGAAATTTTTCTACAAATTTCAAAAAGTATCCACCACCTTGATCCACTCTTGTTTGTTGTAAAATAATCTCAGAAATCCATATCTGATAAGGAGTTACGTTCTCTCTCCAAGGCAATTTTCGGTGAAATTGTTGATACCACGTCAATAAATTAGGGATAACATTTTGCATAAATATGGTGCAAAAAACGTGTTTATTTAGTTTTTTTGCACATTGAATCATGACAAAGTCAGAAATCGTAAACGAAATTGCCGTGCGCACTGGTCTTGAAAAGGCTGCAATTGCGGACACTATTGACAACTTATTTGTTGTTGTAAAGAACTCTATGGTGAATGGTAACAACATTTACTTAAGAGGTTTTGGAACATTTGAGCTAAAGGAAAGAAAAACGAAAGTGGCTCGTAATATCAAAAGAAATACTTCTTTGGTAGTACCAGCGCATTATGTAGCTCGTTTTAAGCCAGCTAAAGAATTCGCTGCTCAAGTGAAAGAAAGCAAGGTTTTAAACGATAAGTTATAAGCTATCCTGCTTAAATTTTTTTTGGTGAAAAAACCCTCAAAAGAAATTGTTATTGCTGTTGCTTCTGCAACTGTATTCACGTTGATTCTAACCTTCAACCGTTGGAAGTCAAATCAAGCTACACCTTCTACCGACAAAGCCAACGCTACCATGCAAATGGGAAACGTTGAACAAGCTCCGGTAGATCGTGTAGCTTTTTTAAATGCTGTTTTTAGCAAAACCAAACCTCCTGTTGATATCTCTCGGGTGTTATTGTCGGAACCAGGATCAATGCCCAAAGATAGTTCCCTCAAAGCGCTCAAATGGGCTCAGGAAACTCAAAATAATGCCTTAATTTCTTTGTTAGAACTCGACATGCTGGCGCTTTTTAATGAGGGACAGTCGACAAACGTTGCCCGAAATTTGGTTTTTAACGGTGCCGAATATGCCGATGAACCAAAAATTAGTGCGTTTTTGTTCCAGCAAGGAAAAAGATTGATCGACAAAGGATTGGCAGAAAATGCCAAAAACATGGATTTACGCAATGCCTTAATCATCTATCAAAGCGAATATTTAAACCAGCCAATGCAATTTTTGGCCACTTTAAAAGAGTCGTTACTCATTGATAGCAACAACGTTGAACTGCATTTCATCCACTTAAATTTGCTAAAAAAATCGCAACAATGGGAAAAAGCGATAAAAAAATGCCAAAAATTGGTATCTTTGCAACCCCAAAATCCTTATTGGTTGTTTGAAACAAGCAACACATATGGATACATGGGAGACTCAACCAATGCAAAAATCTATTTAGATTTAGCTGTGAAGAGTCAGAAAAAAATAAAAAAATAACCTTTTAATAAATACAGATATGCCAAGTGGTAAAAAAAGAAAAAGACATAAAATCGCGACTCACAAGCGTAAAAAACGTTTGCGTAAAAACCGTCACAAAAAGAAATAAGCGATAATCTATTACAATCTTGTCTAACGAATTAGTTATAAAAAGAAGTTCGTCAGGAATAGAGATTGCCTTACTGTCTGATAAAAAATTAACGGAATTCCATCAAGAAACCGTCGACTCGTCTTTTCAAGTCGGCGATTTCTATTTGGGAAAAGTACGAAAAATTTCGCCATCACTCAACGCAGCTTTCGTCAATGTTGGCGGAGAAAAAGACGGCTTTCTTACCTATTTCGACTTAGGGCCCAATGTTCGGTCATTGCAGAAATTTGTCCGCATGGCACTCGATGGTAACCCCAATGCTGGCGATCTCGATAGCTTTGAACTCGAAGAACAAACCGTTAAAACCGGAAAAATTAGTTCGGTAGTAAAATCCGGTGAACTTGTTCTTGTTCAAGTCATGAAAGAACCTATCGCCAATAAAGGTCCCAAAATCACCTGCGATATTTCTCTACCAGGGCGCTATTTTATTCTGGTTCCTTTCTCTAGACAAGTTTCAATTTCCAAAAAAATTGGAAATGCCAAAGAAAAAGCCCGCCTCAAAGACCTTGCACATTCTTTAAAACCCAAAAACTTTGGTGTTATTGTGCGCACGGTTTCTGAAGGGGTTGCACTCGAAGAGCTCGATAGAGATCTCAGAGATCTCCTGAAAAAATGGGATGAATTGGTGTTCGGGCTTCGAAAAGCTACAGTAGGACAAAAAGTGATTGGCAATGCCAACCGCATTGATTCTCTGTTAAGAGATATTCTCAACGACTCATTCACACAGATATCGGTTGATGATGCAGAAATGCACTCGTCCCTCAAAAAAACCCTGGAGAAATACAACGTAGATGCCAATAAAATACTGCGCTTGTACCAAGGTAAATTGCCGATTTTTGATCAATACGGTGTTAACAAACAAATTAAATCTTCGTTTGGGAAAAATGTTCCTTTCAGCGGGGGTGCCTATTTGGTGATAGACCATACTGAAGCGCTTCACGTGATTGATGTGAACAGTGGAAACACCTCTTTTGACCCTTCCAACCGCGAGGAAAATGTTTTCAAAGTAAACACTGAAGCAGTTGAAGAAATTGCCCGTCAGATTCGACTCCGTGACATGGGTGGAATCATTGTCATTGATTTCATCGACATGAAAGATCCCAAGAAAAAGGCTGCACTTCATCAAGCATTGAAAGATGCCATGGCCAAGGATCGAGCACGTCATAACATATTGCCAATGAGCAAGTTCGGATTGGTTCAACTTACTCGCGAACGCGTTCGTCCGGCATTAGAAATTGCAACTTCCGAAATTTGTAGCACTTGCATGGGCTCTGGACGCGTAGATAGTTCTGTTCAGCTTATCGGTAAAATCGAAAATGAAATCACCTATTTGTGGGAAAATATGAACCAAAAAGGTGTCACATTAAGGGCTAACGCGCTCATTACACACTATTTTAAAGCAGGGTTTCCATCAATTCGAATGAAATGGTGGCTCAAACACAAGCGTTGGCTTAAATTAGAAACAGATCCAAATCTTCCAATCACAGGATATGAATTGATTAACGCCGATAAACAAGTCATTAACAACAGTTTATAACCAAATTTGCCTACTTTTCATTCCATTTAATCAATTGTGTTTATGGAAAAATCATAATTTTTTATTGCCAATTTAAGGGTTATCCTTAAAAAAACTCAGGGTTTTGTAACCTTTTACCCCTGGTTTGCGTCAAATACTTTTTACTTTCGCAAACATGAAATTAAAACTACATCTATTTCTATTTTTACTCTTTTCGCAATTTTTAAATTTGGCCGTTGCTCAATCTACGGTACCAGAAATTGGAGGGACACAAACCCTCAGGGGTATTGTAAAAGACAAGGAAACACAGAGAATCATTGTTGGAGCCAAAATCTCGGTTGAAAACACCTCAATCTCCGATAATTCCAAGGAAGATGGATCGTTTGCCTTGCTCAACGTTCCATTAGGTCGACAAAACATTACCGTTGAAGCAAAAAACTACCGAATCGCAAACATACCAAACGTGGTGGTGACTTCTGGAAAGGAAGTTATTGTTAACATCGACCTCGACGAAGACTTTGAAAGTATTTCCGAAGTAGCCATTAAAGCAAAAAAGAAAAATGATCAATTGAATAACGATGCAGCTTTGGTTTCTGCACGTTTGTTCACTGTTGATGAAACCGATCGTTTTGCCGGCAGTCGTGGCGACCCCGCCAGAATGGCCTCCAACTTTGCAGGGGTTCAAGGTGCCGATGATTCACGAAACGACATAGTGGTTCGTGGAAACTCTCCAAGCGGTATTTTGTGGCGAATGGAAGGAATTGACATTCCAAACCCTAACCATTTTGCAATTCCTGGAACTACTGGTGGTTCTGTTTCTATTATCAATAATAAAATACTCGGGAACAGCGACTTCTTCACAGGTGCTTTTCCTTCAGAATACGGAAATGCAGTTGCCGGAGTTTTCGACTTAAAACTGAGAAATGGAAACAATCAAAAACATGAAATAAGTTCTCAACTAGGATTTTTAGGTTGGGATTTGATGGCAGAAGGTCCTTTAAGTAAAAAATCTAAAGCTTCTTACCTGTTCACATACCGATATTCAACATTGAGTTTGTTCAGCAAATTGAAAATTCCGATTGGCACCGATGCTGTTCCAAACTACCAAGATGCATCCTTCAAATTGAACTTCCCCCTCAAAAGCAATGGCAATTTTTCAGTATTTGGCATTGGTGGGAATAGTAACATCGATATTAAAATTAGCGACCAAAAAAGTCCCGGCGAAAATTTATATGGAGATAACGACAGAGATCAATATTTTGCATCAAACATGGGAATTGTGGGTGCATCTTATCAAAAATCTTTTGGAAGTGCATCCTATTTTAAAATTGTGGTTAGTGCGTCTGGGCAAGAGGTAAATGCTCACCATGATTTGATCTTTAGAAGATTGGATTTAACCAATAATCTTTACATCAAAGATTCGGTAGTGCCATTTATGGGTTATAATTTCAAGACAAGCACTTTGGGTACACATATTTTTGCAAATCAAAAATTATCGGTGAGAAGCACAATTAAATACGGGTTACAATATACACACTACGGTTACAATTTAATTGATACTGTGAGAGATTTATCTGGAAAACCCGGTCAATATTGGACATGGAATACCCGTTGGAATGCTCTTGGTTCTGCCAATATGCTCGTACCTTATGTGCAATGGAAATACAAGTTCGATTCCAAATTGAGCATGGTGATGGGCTGGCAGGCTCACTTATACCAAATTCAATATGATCCTAGAGACGTTGACACATTGAAAAAATCTAAATCTCAAACGTCTACCTATTTTGTTTTGCCCCGATTGTCGTTTAGATATCAGGCAACTAAGAAGAGTACATTTAATTTAGGAACGGGAATTCACAGTCAGAATCAACCTTCATACGTGTATTTTTATGATTATCGCGAAAGAGTGGATAGCAGTAAAAGAACCAGTCCCAAAAACATAGGTATGGGATTAACTAAAAGTGCGCACGTTGTTTTGGGTTGGGATTATTCTTTGGGACAATCGAGCAGAATTAAACTTGAATCGTATTACCAGTTTCTTTGGGACATACCTATTGATCGAGAATTCACACCAACATCGTTTAGTTTAGCAAACACCGGATCTGGTTTTAGTAGATTCTTCCCTAATAAATTGGAGAATGAGGGAACGGCATACAACTATGGCTTGGAATTAACGGTAGAAAAGTTCTTCAGTAAGGGATTTTATTATTTGTTTTCAGCGAGTATTTTCGACGCTCAATACATTGGCAGTGATGGGGTTACAAGGCCTACAGATTTCAATACCGGCTATGCCATGAATGGATTGTTTGCCAAGGAAATTACGTTTAAAAACAAAAGTGTTTTAAATTTTGGAGGTAAAATTACAATGGCTGGAGCGAGAAGATTCTCTCCTATGGATACTGCAGCAACGTTTTCAACGAGGGAATATGTTGAGTTGGATGCAGAAAAAAACACACAAAGATTTGGACAGCCATATTTCCGCTGTGATTTCAGAATTTCGTACAAAATCAACGGCAAAAAAATGTCGCATGAATTTGCCTTAGACTTGGTCAATATTTTCGACAACCGAAACATATTAAAATATTCATACTCTGTTGAGAAGAGACAAAGTCAAATTGACTATCAGCTCGGATTCTTACCGTTGTTCTATTACAAATTAGACTTTAGTTTATAACAACCAACTCACTTGTTAACAAGAGTTTAGTAGCAGGTGATTTCGTTTTATGCTGCGGGAAATGTCTACACAATCATACATGTGTAAAACCATTTCCCGCTTTTTTTTTAGGTTCACCTAACTTCGTTGCAATATGAAAGTAGTTTGGAGTTTGCTTTGCGTTGGGTTAACCCTTTTCTCGTGTGTAAGTCAGAAAAAATATGATGCATTAGGCAAAGAAAAAGATTCAGTTACCAACGCGTTAACCACTAGGGTTGAAGATTGTAATGCGGTGAATGTTACGGTTAAAAACGAAGTTGTTGCCCTGCAGGCTGTGCATGAACGACAAAAACTCGTAATTTCCAAATTACAAGATAGCATCCAAATTTGTCAGAATGAATTGGATGAAAACTTAACCTACATCCGCTCTTTAGGAGAGTCTCACGACGAGCAACGCCAAAAAATTGCCGCAGAGTTGGAGAAAAAAAACAAAGCCATTCAGCAAAAAGAATTAGAGCTCAACAAAGCGTTGGCAAGCGCGGAAGCAGAAAGACTGCGATTAGAGAATTTGAGAAAAGAACTCGAAAAAGTAAGCGGTAGGGTGAAAGAACTCGAAGCTGAGTTACGTAGAAAAGATTCAGCGGTAATCCTCCTAAAAGATGCCATTATCAAAGCTTTGGCAGGATTCGAAAAACTCGATGTGAAAGTAGAATATAGAAATGGTAAGGTTTATGTGATTTTGCCAGAAAAATTACTGTTCAAAAGTGGAAGTACCTCAGTAGATCCAAAAGGCCAAGAAGCACTTGTTGAGCTCGCGAAAGCCTTGAACAAAAAACCTGATGTTCAAGTGGCTGTTGAGGGACATACTGACAACGTTCCAATGAACGGCGAAACCATTAAAGACAACTGGGATTTGAGTGTTTTAAGGGCCACTTCGATTGCTAAAATCATGATTCATGATGGAGGTATGAAAGCCAAAAGAATCTCAGCAAATGGCAGAGGCGAAACAATGCCAGTAGCAAGTAATGATACTCCTGAAGGTAGAGCCAAGAATAGAAGAACTGAGATCATTTTAACGCCACAGCTCGATAAAATTCTCGACATTCTCAACAACAATTAAGTGGCTATTGTTATTGCTGTCATTGAGAATCATAAAAACAAAGAAATTGATTTTCTCTGTGCCGATTATTTGAAAAAACTTACGGGGACTTACGCCACTAAACTTGAAATATTGCCAGCGGCGAGAGTCAACGATCCTCAACAGCAAAAGTTGAAGGAAACAGAAACCATACTCAAGTTGGCAAAACCTGGAGACAAACTCATTTTGTGCGACGAACATGGCAAACAGCACCACAGTTTAAGTTTTGCAAAAATGATAGAAACCGAATTATCGAATATTCGGGGAAAATTAATTCTCGCCATTGGCGGAGCCTATGGTTTTACCAAAGAAGCACTCGCCCAATATCCCTCCATAAAATTAAGCGATTTAACTTTCCCACATCATTTGGCAAGACTCGTTCTCATTGAACAAGTTTACCGAGCCCAAAACATTCAAAAAGGCACCGGTTATCACCACATATAAGTTGGTGAAACCTAATTTCTAACGTAATTTTGCAAGATGAATATTGAGGGAGATATTATCAAAGGAATTGAACTAGCCATCAAAACGCTTTATCCTGATGCAGATATGCAACAGGTGAAAATTGAAAAAACAAAAACCGATTTCGTAGGCGATTATACCTACGTTGTTTTTCCGATTGTTCGCTTTTCTAAAAAGTCTCCTGAACAAACCGCTTCCGAAGTAGGTGAATTTCTGAAATTAAATTGCTCCTTTGTTGCAGATTTTAATGTCATTAAAGGGTTTTTAAATCTGGTTATTGACACATCCGTTTGGTTGAATTTCTTACTCAACCATTGGAACAAGAACGAATTTTCACTTCCTTCGAAAAATGAAAAGGTAATGATTGAGTATTCATCCCCGAATACCAACAAACCTTTGCATTTAGGACATATTCGAAATAATTTGTTGGGATATAGCCTTTCGCAAATTTTTGACAAAAGTGGCTATGAAGTGATCAAAGCCAATTTAATTAACGATCGTGGAATCCACATTTGCAAGAGTATGCTCGCTTGGAAACTCTTTGGAAATGGTGAAACTCCTGATTCTTCAGGTCTCAAAGGCGATCACCTTGTAGGTAAGTACTATGTTGTTTTCGAAAATAAGCTCAGAGAACTTACGAGCATAGACATTGACAATGCAATTGCCGGAAACTTCAAATTTTCTGATGCTGCTATCCAGAAAAGATATGAAGATGCTCAAATCAAATTAAACAATGCAACTGAAGACAAACAAAAATCTAAGTTCCAAGACGAAATCAAAGAATTGGTGAGAAACAACTCAGAGCTTATGTTGCAATGCCAAGATATGCTCAGAAAATGGGAAGCCGGCGACGAAGAAACCATTTCTCTGTGGAAAATGATGAATGATTGGGTTTACGCGGGTTTTCACTCAACTTACACCAAACTTGGCGTTTCATTCGATAAATTTTACTACGAAAGCAATACCTACAAATTGGGTAAAGATTTGGTTCAAGAAGGACTTCAAAAAGGCGTTTTCTATCAAAAACCAGATAACTCTGTTTGGATTGATTTGAGCGGAGATGGGCTCGATGAAAAATTGGTTCAACGCGGCGATGGAACTTCTGTTTATATCACCCAGGATATTGGTACTGCTGAATTAAAATACCAAGAATTTGGCATAAACCGCAGTATCTATGTTGTTGGTAATGAGCAAGATTACCATTTTAAAGTACTATTTTTAATCATGCAAAAACTGGGGAAATCCTATGCCAATGGAATGTATCATGCAAGTTATGGCATGGTTGACCTTCCAAGTGGTAAGATGAAAAGTCGCGAAGGTACCGTTGTTGATGCCGATGATTTGCTGAATGAAATGTATCAAACGGCAAAAGATAAAACAATTGAACTTGGAAAAACCGATGGATTGTCGGAGCAAGAACTCGACAATCTTTACACCCAATTGTCGCTTTCGGCTTTAAAATTTTTCATTTTAAAGGTTGATCCAAAAAAACGTATGCTCTTCAATCCACAAGAGAGTATCGACTTCCAAGGCGATACAGGGCCGTTTGTGCAGTATACCTATGCAAGAATCAAAAGTATTTTAAGGCAAGCTGGAAATGACTGGCAATCAGGTGCAGTTGCAACAGCATTGCATCCTGCCGAAATCAATACAATCAAAGTATTGTATGATTTCTCAACTACTTTAAACACCGCTTGCAATGAATATTCCCCTGCTGTAATTTGTCAATATACACTAGACTTGGCAAGGGCTTACAACCGTCTGTACAACGAGGTTTCCATTTTGAGAGAGCCAGATACGTCCCTCAAAAATCTTAGATTAAAATTAGCGCATTACACTGCCGAAACCTTGAAGTTTTCTTTGAACTTACTCGGAATTCATGTGGTTGAGCGAATGTAATCAATCAATAATTACAAATTTTGACGTTTGATTGAATGTTCGGATGAAATAAACGCCTGCCGCCAAATTTTGCGTTTGAACTAAGTATTCCCCATTGTGAAATTCTGTTGATACCTCAATTGATTGTCCAGCCGCATTATAAATTCGTGGAAACGAACCTTCCAAAACCTTCACAGTAAATACATTGCCTTGTTTCACGGGATTTGGATACACGTTCAATGAAGATGTATGAAAATCAGAAATTGATGCAGATGAACAAGTTAACGCATTGATATATTTCCAAATATCGTTATTGTAAAGTGGAGGAATTGACCCATTATCGCCTGGAGGATTTCCCATTCGGATCCAAACCAATTTTTGCGATGGTACAACATTAATTATTTGTCCATTTTTCCCCAAAGCCATGAAAGCATCATTGGGTGCATCGACCGCAATACTACCCGGAAAAACAAGTTGACTTTGAGGTAACATGAAAGATTTCGACCCATTGAGCCAGGTTAAAAAACCGTATCCATGATTCAACTTTTGGCTCGAATGTGTCATCTGATGAAAATAATTGGTATCGCTCATAATTGCGGTTCCGTTCCACCGACCCTGGTTCAAAAGCAACAACCCAAACCTTGCCATACTTCTTGAGTCTGATCCGTAAACGTTGTTGTACCCAGATTTAAAGTAAATTCCTTTCATGCCAATTGGATTCGCAACTTTCTGATATACAAAAACATTCAAACTTGAACCTGTTGCAGTTTCAATTACTTTATCGAGCAAAGTATAGGGGGCATTGTGATAAGCCCATCTATTTCCAGGAATATCTTTATAAACCAAACACGAAGGCAATGTGCAGTCTCTATCGCCTAAATTATCATCCAAACCGGTGGTCATTGTAAGTTGATTCCACAGTTTAATTGAATCTTCCTGAGATTGCGACAAATTTGTCCATCCACTGCCTAAATATTTCGAAGATTTATCTTGAATGTTCAATTTCCCTTCCTGTTGAGCAATTCCAATACAAAAACCTGTGAGTGTTTTTCCGGCACTTGCCCAATACCAATTACTGTCTTTTGTAAATGTGCCAAAATACTTTTCGAGCACAATTTTCCCGTCTTTCAACAAAATGAATGATTTTGAATTCGTCTTTTCAAGATACTGAAAAAGGCTGTCAATTCTCTCATTACAATACCCAAATCTATTGGTAGACAAAGTATCCCACGTCCCAGTTTTAGGCGGAAAATAGGTCTGGGAAAAGATGGTTTGGGGAAGGCTTACAAACAGAAGGAATGTAAAAATCGTATTTTTTATTTTGGGGGACATATCCTTATGACGCAATTTTTACGAAATAGTTACAAAAAACAAAGAGGGAAATTACTCCACCCTATCTGGATTTTCTTTGAGGAATTGGGCCCAACCACCAGATTTTTTACCTGTATTTTTGGTTGTCCCAAAAGTACGTGGCTGAAACTGATAGAGATGGCACAAAGCTGCCGCCAATCCATCAGAAGCATCGAGGGTTTCGGGAGCTTGTTCAAATTGAAATTGAGCATGCAACATGGCCAATACTTGTTCTTTTGAAGCTGCACCATTTCCACAAATAGACTGTTTAATTTTCCGTGGAACATATTCATAAACGGGCAAGTTTTTTGAAATTGCCGCTGCAATTGCAACTCCTTGAGCCCTACCCAATTTGAGCATAGATTGAACGTTTTTCCCATAAAAGGGTGCTTCAATGGCAACTTCGGTGACTCCAAACCCAGAAATTAAGGCAACAATTCTTTCAAAAATATGAAATAACTTCTCCCCGTGATCTTCAATTTTATTCAACCGCACAACGCCCAATGTCTCTAAAACTGGGGTTTTCCCGTCTACTTTAATGATGCCATAACCCAATAAATTTGTTCCTGGATCGATACCCAATATAATTCGTGGAGAATTCACCATACAAAGATGTGGAAATAATAGAAAATACAACAAAAAATTACGAAATTTGCCGTAAATAGATTAATTAATAAGAAAATGGCTTTTGATATTGAAGTGATTAAATCTGTTTACGAAAGAATGCCCGAGCGTGTGAAAGCAGCTCGTCAACTTCTTGGTAAACCATTGACGCTAACAGAGAAAATTTTGTATTCTCACCTTTGGGAGAATCCGGCTACTCAAACATTTGGAAGAGGTGCAGACTATGTAGATTTTGCACCAGACAGAGTTGCAATGCAAGATGCAACCGCTCAAATGGCATTGTTGCAATTCATGCAAGCGGGTCGTCCTAAAGTTGCAGTTCCAAGTACTGTTCATTGCGATCACTTAATCACTGCAAAAGAAGGTGCTGCTTCCGATTTGGCAGTTGCCAACAATGAAAGCAAAGAAGTTTACGACTTTTTGGCTTCAGTATCAAACAAATATGGCATTGGTTTTTGGAAACCAGGTGCAGGTATCATTCACCAAGTTGTGCTTGAAAATTATGCTTTCCCTGGTGGAATGATGATTGGTACCGACTCTCACACTGTAAATGCAGGTGGTTTGGGTATGATTGCCATTGGTGTTGGTGGTGCCGACGCTTGTGATGTTATGGCTGGTTTGCCATGGGAACTCAAATGGCCAAAATTAATCGGTGTAAAATTAACCGGTAAATTAAACGGTTGGTGCTCTGCCAAAGATGTTATCCTGAAAGTAGCTGGTATTTTAACCGTTAAAGGTGGTACTGGTTGTATCGTAGAATATTTCGGAGAAGGTGCTACCTCAATGAGTTGTACTGGTAAAGGTACCATTTGTAACATGGGTGCTGAAATTGGTGCTACCACTTCTACTTTCGGTTACGATGAAAGCATGGAGCGTTATTTGCGTGCAACTGGCCGTGCCGATGTTGCCGATTTAGCAAATGGTGTGAAAGAACATCTAACCGCTGATGCCGAAGTTTATGCAAATCCAGAACAATATTTCGATCAAGTGATTGAAATCGACTTAAATACCCTTGAACCTTATTTGAATGGTCCTTTCACTCCAGATTTGGCAACACCTATTTCTAAAATGAAAGAAGAAGCTGCTAAAAACGGATGGCCTACAACCGTTGAAGTTGGTTTGATTGGTAGCTGCACAAACTCTTCTTATGAAGATATCTCTCGTGCAGTTAGTTTGGCAAAACAAGTTTCTGCTAAAAACTTAAAGCCAAAAGCCGATTACCTCATTACTCCAGGTTCTGAACAAGTTCGCTATACCATCGAAAGAGATGGCTTCCTTGAAACTTTCGACCAAATTGGTGCTAAAGTTTTCACCAATGCTTGTGGTCCTTGTATTGGTATGTGGGACAGAATGGGCGCTGAAAAGCAAGAAAAGAACACCATTGTGCATTCTTTCAATAGAAACTTTGCAAAACGTGCCGATGGTAATCCAAATACTTACGCATTTGTAGCTTCTCCAGAATTGGTGACAGCACTTGCTATTGCGGGGGACTTAACCTTCAACCCATTAACAGATACATTAACCAATGAAAATGGGGAGCAAGTAAAATTAGATCCACCTACTGGATTTGAATTGCCTGCAAAAGGTTTCGCAGTTGAAGATGCTGGTTATCAAGCGCCTGCTGCTGATGGTTCTTCTGTTCAAGTTGCAGTTTCTCCTACAAGTAACCGTTTACAATTGTTAGATCCATTCCAAGCTTGGGAAGGTTCTGATTTAACTGGAATGCGTTTGTTAATCAAAGCAAAAGGAAAATGTACCACCGACCATATTTCTATGGCAGGACCTTGGTTGAAATTCCGTGGTCACTTAGATAACATTTCCGACAACTTGTTAATTGGTGCGATCAATTTCTTCAACGACAAAGCGAATGAAGTTGTAAACCAAGAAACTGGAAAATCTGATACAGTACCTGCTACCCAACGTGCTTACAAAGCTGCTGGAATTGGTAGCGTAGTGGTTGGTGACGAAAACTATGGTGAAGGTTCTTCAAGAGAACATGCTGCCATGGAACCACGTCACTTGGGTGTTCGAGCAGTATTGGTAAAATCTTTTGCCCGTATCCACGAAACAAACTTGAAAAAACAAGGTATGTTGGCACTAACATTTGCTGATAAAGCCGACTACGACAAAATCCAAGAATCAGACAAAATCGATATCTTAGGATTAA
>CAZYBT010000005.1:19401-54598 GCA_964645755.1 uncultured Rhizobium sp. | reverse complement strand
AAATGCAAATGTTTTTATCTATTGCATTGGTTGTCACCTTATTGGTTTATATTGCAAATCAAAAAAAGTAATGAAAAAGATTTTTGGTAAAATTTGGCTCGTTTGGTTTGGATTTTGGTTTATCTCCATTTTCTTGGTTTTATATCCTTTCTTATTCCTTCTTTTACTCACACCTAAAACTTATCGATATGCCGATAAACTCAGGAAAGTTTGGGGTAAATCTTCAAGTTATTTGGGACTAATGTTTCCAACTGTTACTTATGAAGTCCCCCTTCAAAAAAAATCACAGTATATTATTTGTCCCAATCATATTTCCTACATCGATATTATCAGCGCTGGTGGATTTTTTCCAACGTTCAATTTTTTTATGGCCAAAATGGAATTGAAAAAGCTACCTCTATTTAATATTTGGTTTAAAACGATTGATGTTCCTGTGAAAAGAGAGAATTTGAGAAGTGCTCACGGCGCCTTTGTTGATGCTGCAAAAAAATTAGACGAGGGTGGAACATTGATTATTTTTCCTGAAGGACGTATACCTGATGATGCACCAAATTTGCATAAATTTAAACCTGGTGCTTTTAAATTAGCCATTGAGAAAAAATTACCAATTGTACCCGTTACATTTTTAGACAACATGGAACGTTTGAATATTTTTGATTGGACATGCACTCCAGGTAAAATGAGAATCCATGTACATGCACCGATTGAAACTGCTCATTTATCGATTGATGATGTTCAAACGCTGCAAGATCAAGTATATTCGATCATTCATTCTAAGTTAGTGGAAACAAAAATTTTATGAAAATCACCAACCAAACAGTAGAAAACCTCGCCAAACTTTCAAAATTGTCTTTCGATGAACATTCAAAGGAGGTTATGAGAAAAGATTTGGAAAACATTCTTGAAATGTGTGAGAAATTAAAAGAGGTAAATACAGATGGAGTTGAACCATTGATTTATATGACTGATAGTCATACGGTGCTCAGAGATGATGTGGTTGTGCAAGAAATATCTCATGATGAAGCATTGAAAAATGCACCTAAAAGAGACAGTGATTTCTTTAGAGTACCTAAAGTAATTGGTGGTTCTAATGAATAATGCGCTTATTTCACTTGAGCAAATTACAAAAACCTACATACTCGGGGAGCAAGTGGTTCATGCACTAAAAGGTGTTGAACTTTCCATTTTTAGAGGAGATTACCTTGCATTGATGGGGCCTTCAGGCTCTGGAAAAAGTACCCTCATGAACATCATTGGATGCCTTGATTCTCCAACCTCCGGTAAATATTGGCTCAATGAAAAAGAAGTCAGCCAAATGTCGGATGCAGATCTCAGTGAAGTTCGCAATACTGAAATAGGATTCGTCTTTCAAACTTTTAACCTACTCAACAGATTAACTGCCATCGAAAATGTTGCTTTGCCATTAGTTTATGCAGGTGTGCCTTTTTCTCAAAGAATTGAAAGAGCCAAAGTGGTTCTTGAAAAGGTTGGACTAAAAGATCGTATGAATCATAAGCCAAATGAATTGTCTGGCGGTCAACGACAAAGAGTTGCTGTGGCTCGAGCCCTTGTGAATAATCCATCACTTTTGTTGGCCGACGAACCAACAGGTAACCTCGATACTAAAACAAGCCACGAAATTATGTCCCTCTTTCAAGAAATTCATGAATCAGGAAATACCATTGTTCTTGTGACCCACGAAGAAGATATTGCCAATCATGCGAAACATATCGTGCGAATGCGCGATGGTTTAATTGAAAAAAGTTAAAATAAACTTGCTAAAATTGATTGTTTTTGTCAACTTGCAAACGCAATCATGATTTCTTCTGCTATATCTTGGTATTTCCGTCAAAGGCACGATGAACTTTGGCAGTTTATTGGTGAAGCAGAAAAACACCAACTTGAGTTATTAGAAGTTTTTATCGATAAACTTTCACGCACAGATTACGGTAAATCCTTCGGAATTAAGAGCAATACTTCTTATTCCGAATTTTCCAAAAATATACCTGTCGTTACTTACGAAGATCTTAAACCATTGATCCTTCGTACAATGAATGGAGAACAACAGTTAATTTGGCCTGCCGACATTACATGGTTTGCAAAAAGTTCCGGGACCACTTCAAATGAAGCTAAGTTTATCCCAATTTCTTATGAGAGTCTAGAGTATACGCATTACATGGGGAGTAGAGAGTCGTTAACTCAATATTTTTCATTTAATCCCAATGCAAATATTTTTGAAGGAAAAGGATTGCTGATTGGTGGAAGTCATAGGGTAAATCAGCTGAATCAAAAAGCATATTTTGGCGATTTAAGCGCTGTTCTCATGAACCATATGCCACTTTGGGCAAATTGGAAAAGTACTCCCGATATTCAAATTGCAATGCTTGAAAATTGGGAAGAAAAACTCGAAAAAATGGCCCAAGCAACCATCCAAGAAAATGTAACAAGCATTAGTGGTGTGCCTACTTGGGCGCTAGTTTTGCTTAAAAGAATTATTGAAATAACCGGTAAATCAAACATATTAGAAATTTGGCCCAATCTTGAGTTATTTATTCATGGAGGTATGAATTTTACCCCATATAAATCGCAGTTTGAACAACTTATTCCAGGTAAGCAAATGAATTATGTGGAAACCTATAACGCCAGTGAAGGCTTTTTTGGAGTACAAGCGTATGCAGATAAATCTGATTTGCTTTTAATGACCCACCATGGTACTTTTTACGAGTTCTATCCTGTGTCTAAGGGTCCTGATTTTATTGTTCCTCTTGCAAATGTTGATTTGAATGTGAACTATGCAATGGTAATCACCAATAACTCCGGTCTTTGGCGTTACGTCATTGGTGACACCATCATGTTTACAGGTAAAAATCCCTATACATTTAAAATAACCGGTCGAACCAAATTGTTTATCAATGCATTCGGTGAAGAATTAGTGATAGAAAATGCTGAAAATGCCATTTCTCAAGCAGCTAAAATTTGTGGTATTGAAATTATTGATTACACAGCAGCTCCCATTTTTTTGAATCATCATGAGGGACATCAGTGGTTAATTGAATTTGATGTGGATCCTCAGAATATTTCTCAGTTTGCAGAAATTCTTGATCAACAATTAAGGCTTGTCAATAGCGATTACGATGGTAAACGTAAGGGCGATTTTGTGATGAAAATGCCATTGATTCAATCTCTACCAAAAGGTACTTTTCACCGTTGGTTAGAGGGAAAAGGTAAATTAGGGGGTCAAAATAAGGTTCCAAGACTATCCAATAACCGCGCAATTATTGAAGAAATTCTAAATATTGTTTCTGAATCTTATTAATTCAAATACAGTTTGTATTTTTGTCGTTATCCAATAAAAAGTTTAGCTTAAATATATGTACGGAGCCATAAAACAACATTTAACCAACGAACTCAAAAACATTGAAGAGTCTGGTTTATTTAAAAGAGAGAGAATCATCACATCCCCGCAAGATGCTGTGATAAAATTAAACACCGGCAAGGAAGTAATTAACTTTTGTGCTAACAACTATTTAGGTTTAAGCAGCCACCCTCGAGTTGTTCAAGCCGCAAAAAACGCCATTGATACCCATGGTTATGGTATGAGTAGTGTGCGTTTTATCTGTGGAACTCAAGACATTCACAAAGAACTTGAAGCCAAAATTGCAGATTTTTATGGCACTGAAGATACCATCCTATATGCGGCTGCTTTCGATGCCAATGGTGGCGTTTTTGAACCTTTATTGGGTGAAGAAGATTGTATAATTAGTGATTCTCTAAACCATGCCTCTATCATTGATGGTGTTAGACTTTGTAAAGCTAAGCGTTATCGATATAACAATAACGATATGGCCGATCTTGAAAAGCAATTAATTGATGCTACTAATTCAGGTGTTAGATTCAAATTGATTGTGACCGATGGTGTTTTTTCAATGGATGGGTATGTTGCACAACTTGATAAAATTTGTGATCTAGCAGATAAATATGATGCCATGGTAATGACCGATGAATGTCATGCTGCTGGTTTCATTGGTGCTACCGGTAAAGGTACACCTGAATATTGCAATGTAATGGGTCGCGTTGATATCATCACCGGTACATTGGGTAAAGCCCTTGGTGGTGCAATGGGTGGTTATACTACAGGTCGTAAGGAAATCATTGAATTACTTCGTCAAAGAAGTCGCCCTTATTTGTTTAGTAATTCATTGGCTCCCAGTATTGTAGGTGCTAGCATCGAAGTTCTCAATATGCTTGGTGAATCAACGCATTTGCGCGACAAATTAGAATCCAATGTAAAACGTTTTAAGGCTGGAATGAAAGCTTCGGGTTTTGATTTTAAAGACGGTGATAGTGCCATTGTACCCGTTATGCTGTATGATGCAAAATTAAGTCAAGTGATGGCCGATCGTTTACTTGAAGAAGGAATTTATGTAATTGGCTTCTTTTATCCTGTTGTGCCAAAAGATCAAGCAAGAATTCGTGTTCAGTTGAGTGCAGGTCACGATTTTGAACACATCGATAAAGCAATTGCTGCGTTTACCAAAGTAGGTAAAGAATTGGGTGTAATATCATAAAACCCTATATTTGCTTTTTAACCTAAAATATTATGTCTGTTTGGAGAAAAAAATCACTTGATGATTTGCTGTCGCAAGCTCAAGGAAGCAATTTAAAACGTACTTTGGGTGCAGGTAGCCTCATTGCTCTAGGAATTGGCGCAATTATTGGTGCAGGTCTGTTTGTAAGAACTGCAGCCGCTGCCACTGAAGCCGCAGGGTCGGGTGTAACACTCTCATTTATTGTAGCGGCAATTGGTTGTGCCTTTGCAGGTCTATGTTATGCAGAGTTTGCAGCAATGATTCCTATCTCAGGAAGTGCTTATGCCTATTCCTTTGTTACAATGGGTGAATTGGTGGCTTGGATCATTGGTTGGTCTCTTGTTATGGAATATGCCTTAGGCGCCGCAACTGTTTCAATTGCTTGGAGCGAATATTTAAACAATCTCTTAGGAGGATCAATACCTTATGAATGGTGTCATTCTCCTTTTGAAAAATTATATCAGGTTTCAGCTGATGTTGCAACCCAAATTCAAGCCCTACCTGGCGATTGGAAAGGCATAGAAAAAGGAATTTTAAGCACAGATCAATTTGAATTTTTGTCCAAAAATTATCAATCTATGGTCAGCAGCGTAAACATTACCAACGGTATTATCAACGCTCCAGCATTGGTTATTTTGTTGGCATTAACACTTCTTTTGATCAAAGGAACAAAAGAATCTGCTTTGGTAAATGCAATTATCGTTTTTATTAAAGTGGCCATTGTTCTATTGTTTATTGCAATAGGATGGAAATTTATTAACCCATTAAACCATTCTCCATATCTAATTCCTGAAGGAACCGTTGGTCATGAAGGATTCTTTAAATGGGGTTGGGGTGGTGTTCTTGGGGGTGCTGGTATTGTTTTCTTTGCGTTTATTGGATTCGATGCCGTGAGTACTACCGCACAAGAAGCAAAAAACCCTAAACGAGATATGCCTATTGGTATTCTTGGCTCTTTGGCTGTTTGTACAGTACTTTATATTTTATTTGGCCATGTACTAACTGGTGTTGCTCACCACAGTGAATTTGCTACTGCTGGTAAAGAAGCCTCCGTTTCTTATGTCATTCAAAATTATATGAAAGGTTTCGAATGGTTAGGCACCTCCGTAACATTGGCTATTCTGGCTGGTTTTTCTTCTGTTATTTTGGTGATGTTAATGGGACAAAGCCGTGTGTTCTATTCTATGAGTCAAGATGGATTGATTCCGAAGGCATTTGGAGAATTACACCCTAAATATCAAACTCCTTTTAAGGCGAATTGGATTCTCTTTGTATTTGTTGGTGCTTTCTCCGCATTTGTGCCAGGAAGTATTGCCGGTGATTTAACCTCTTTCGGTACATTGTTTGCCTTTGTATTGGTAAGTTTGGGAATTCTCATCATGCGTAAAAGTAATCCTGATTTGCCAAGACCATTCAAAACTCCTTTGGTGCCGTTGGTCCCAATTTTGGGTGTTCTTGTTTGTACTGCTATGATTGTTGCCTTAGATGCATTTACCCTTAAAGCTGCGGCTGTGTGGATGATGGTTGGTTTGGTGATTTATTTCACTTACAGCAGAAAGAATTCTCATCTGCATAAAAAAGATTAATCAAATTTATTTTGTATCATTGAAAAACCCTTTTGTCTATGCAAAAGGGTTTTTTTTCGGAATTTTATGAGTCATAAGAAAATAGGATTGTTTGATGCCACACTGCTCGTTTCTGGCAGCATGATTGGAAGTGGTATTTTTATTGTTGCCGCCGAAATGAGTCGTGTTCTTGGGAATGCTTATTTGGTGATTTTCGCGTGGATTTTAACTGGTGTGATTACTTTAATGGCAGCCTTGTCGTTTGGTGAATTGGCAAGTATGATGCCCGGTGCAGGTGGCCAATATAACTTTATCACAAGAATTTATGGACGTGTTTTTGGGTTTGTCTATGGATGGTCCGTTTTTTCGGTCATTCAAACCGGAGTCATTGCCGCTGTGGCCATGGCGTTCGCAAAATATTTCGGGGTTTTTGTGCCCTCATGGAGTGCCACTTCTTACCTGTTTAAATTTACACTTACTGATACTGTTGACATACATTTGAGTAAGGCGCAATTCGTTGCAATATTGATGATTTCTTTCTTGACCTATATCAATACTCGAGGTGTTCAAGAAGGTAAGTGGATTCAAAGAATTTTTACCTTAGCAAAACTTATTGCGCTATTTTCTCTCATTTTGGGTGGTCTTTACCTCATTTTTGGGGGTTCCTTTCAAAATGTTACCAATTATTTTAATCACAATTTCAATGGGAATCTAAGTGCAGAATCTTTTGTGTTTAAGGATAAAAATAGCCATTTGGTTTCTGAAGGACATTGGGTTTCAGTGCTTGGTTTGCCACTAATGCTCGCGTTCAGCTCTGCAATGGTTGGCAGTTTGTTTAGCTCTGACGCTTGGCAAGGCATAACTTTTATGTCTAATGAAGTTCAAAATCCTTCCAAGAACATTCCTAAGGCGCTTTTTTATGGTACTACAATTGTAACTGTGGTTTATGTACTTGCAAATTTGGCTTACATGGCTTTATTGCCAATGAAAGGCAATGCCGATCCACATTTGTCGCAACAGTTGAATCAAGTGTTTCAAAATGGTATTTCGCATGCTGCAGATGATCGGGTAGGTGCTGCTGCTGCTTCAGCACTCATGGGAGTTGCTCAAAATGAATCTGCAGGACGATTGGGAATGCTGTTTATGGCCGCTTTAATCATGATTAGTACCTTTGGTTGTAACAATGGACTAATTTTGGCCGGTAGCCGTTTATACAAAGCCATGTCTGATCAAGGGTTATTCTTTAAAAGCGCTTCAAAATTGAATGATAAAAGTGTGCCACAAAATGCACTTTGGATGCAATGCTTTTGGGCCTGTTTACTCTGTTTCAGTGGATCTTATGGTGATTTGTTAAACTACTGTACCTTTGCCTCTTTGCTTTTTTATATTGTAACTGTTGTTGGATTGTTAATCCTCAGAAAAAGAGAGCCAAACGCAGAAAGACCATACAAAGTTTGGGGTTATCCATTGGTACCCATACTCTATATTGTTTTAGCAGGAATGGTGGCAATAGGAATATTGTGGAGCCAGTGGAATATTGCACTTAATGGACTCTTTATTGTGGGTCTTGGTTATCCAATTTATTTTTTCTTCAATCGAAAGTCTAAATTGGAAGTTTCCACTTAGTTTAAGCTTTTTTCGAAGCTCGTTTTTTCAAAATCAAATGTTTTTCCTCTGAGATTGGCTTGTCCAGATAATGTAGGCAATAAGTTTTTGAATTGATCTAAAAACAAACTTTGATCACCGTCGCTCAATGCTTCATTTGGTTGATTGTGTACCTCTATAATCAATCCATCTGCCCCTGCTGCAATACCAGCTGCCGACATTGGAGAAACCAATTCACGATGACCTGTTCCTTGGCTAGGATCTAATATTACGGGCAAATGACTCAGCATTTTAACCATCGGAATGGCCGAAATATCAATGGTGTTGCGTGTTGAGTTTTCAAAAGTTCTGATTCCTCTTTCGCATAAAATCACCTTTTCATTTCCACTAGATACAATATATTCAGCCGCCAACAGCCATTCTTCAATGGTGCTACTCATGCCTCTTTTTAATAATACTGGCTTATTAATTTTGCCCAATGCGCGCAGCAATGGATAGTTTTGCATGTTTCTTGTTCCAACCTGCAGAATATCCACATATTCATTGAATTCATCAATTTTATCGATTTCCATGATTTCTGATACAACGGACATGTTGTATTTGTCTGCAGCATCTCTCAGTAACTTTAATCCTTCAGTTTTTAATCCTTGGAATGAATATGGACTAGTTCTTGGTTTGTAAGCACCGCCTCTTAGAAATTTGACATTGTTTTTGGCAAGAAATTCAGAAATTGTGCAAATTTGTTCTTTGTTTTCAACCGCACAAGGTCCGGCAACCATCAATAAATCTTTTCCAATCTGGGTGCCATTCACATTGAATGTAGTGTCTTCAGATTTCCAATCTCTGCTTACGAGTTGATAGGGTTTTCTGTTTGCCATATTGATTAAACCATTTAAAACTAATTCGGTTTTGAATAAATCAACTTAATTTTAGTTTTTGTGTGATCGATGATTCCTCTGGCACCGATAACAGGTTGGTCTGTGGGTACTGCTAAATATAAGCCGTTATTTCGATCCTTTTTGTTGAAATACATCTCGTTAAGCAATTGTTGAAGATGCTGAGTAATCGTAAACCTATATGATCGGGTTTTTGAATTATACAAACCACCGTATGTAGAAGCATTTAAAGCATCGGGAATGAAATAATTCCTGACACTATTCTTAGCTGATGGCTGAAATAAATTTAATCGCGGTGGAGCAAAAAAGTTTTCATCGTAATCCGTAATGAAAAACTCAATTTCCGCCTTGTTAATTGAAATGTTTCCTCTCTCAATGAGATTGTATAAATAAGGAAGCTCAATTTTTGTTTTAACACCACCTAACGCTTGTACATATGTTCTGTTGAAGTGTGAATTGCTGTTCAATTGCTCTTTGATGATATTGTTATATGGTCCAGTTTTACCTGTTGTTACTGCGGCAGCACTTCCCCCAAATCCAAAAACAAATGTGTTGGTGTCTTGGTAATAGAGTAAAATTTTTGCCCTGTATGCCATGGAAATGATGTTATTGATATCAAAAACCGCCATAGAGCCTGTGTTTGGAGCCAAATCTCTATCTTGTGGTACAATTGATATCCCTTTGAAATACTTAGCCAAATTTTCATTTGTTTGATAGGCCTCTTTTGGCATACTCATCAAATAATCAGCCATTTTTTTACTTAACTTAATCCTTAATCCGTCATATGGCTGTAATTTGGTTTTTCTGTATCTGATGCTGTCGGAATAGCGATTGATTAAGTTTCCGAAAAATGTGCTGCTGTAGTTTTCATCGATTTCAAAATCATTATTCTGATAATAAACATTTGAACTCGAAATGGTGGATTCTAATTTATCGATTTTTAACAATTGCGGTGTCGTGCGCTCTCCATAACTATTTAACCCATCAACCGATGGTATGAATAAAACCGCTGAATCTGATGTTTCTCCCACTGGAAAATTAGAATTGGGTTCTATCAGCACGATGTTGGCATACAAAGAAGCTGTGCTTTTCCCCAACTCACCATCATTCATGCTTCCCAACAATGCATATCGGAGTCCGTTTCCAGGTAACGAATCTTCATCCACTGTTCTTGCTTGAAAGGTTAGAGTATCGGTTAAAAACAATCCCAATTGATTGTTGCTTCCTTGTCCGTCTAATACAATGTTCCCATCCTCTTTGTTGCAAGCGGAAAATGCCATTGTTCCAAGTAAGAAAATCAACAGAGATTTGTTCACGTTGGAGGTATTAAGATAAAAATTGTTTGTAGAATGTAACGTAGTTTTGTTCAACGTCTTCGTCGGAATGCTTCATCACCAATTTGCCTTCAAGATGACTTTCAACAGATCTATGTGCATCTTCACAAGCGGTAACAACCCCGTCAGAATGCTTAACAGCACCAACGTTTAGCTCATTCAATGAAGAGTTTTCAAAACACTCTGAACAAATTTCATCGATTTCATTCAAACTAGCTTTTCTCACAAAATCTTCTCCTAAAGTATTGTTGCAATTCTCGTGGTAAACACTGTAGATCACCTTCGTTCCTCTGAACACTGGCTCATCCTTGTAAATCGTTTTTAAATACAATGGAATCAAACTCGTCATCCATCCCTGACAATGAATGATGTCAGGAGACCAACCTAATTTTTTAACAGTTTCCATTACACCCTTGCAGAAGAAAATGGTTCTTTCATCGTTGTCATCGAAAAATTTCCCATTCTCATCACTAAACACTGCTTTTCTGTGAAAGAAATCTTCATTGTCTAAGAAATAAACCTGCATTTTAGTGTTTGGAATTGATGCTACTTTGATAATCAAAGGATTGTCGTTGTCGTCGATTGATATATTGATTCCCGACAAACGCACAACTTCATGCAACCTGTTTCTTCGTTCGTTGATAACGCCGAAACGCGGAACCAATATGCGAATTTCATTTTCTTGTTCTTGCAATGCTTGTGGCAACATTCTTGCAATGGTAGCTAAGGGTGATGTTTCAAGAAATGGAGACATCTCAGAACTAACAAATAGAACACGTTTTTTTTCTTGGCTCATAGCTTGGGGAGGTTCTTTTTTAGTAATCAGTTTACAAAATTAACGAAAAAAAATCGAATTTTCAAAATAATACATCCGTTAATTCCTTTATTTGTGGGCAATTACATCCATGATTATTCTCTATTCAAATCAGGCTCTCCTCAATTATTGTGCAAATAACCACAATACCCTGGCTTTTGTGCCTACTATGGGTGCCCTTCACCAAGGACATCTTTCCCTTGTGAGAGCCGCGAAACAGAAGAATTACAAGGTAATTGTAAGCATTTTTGTGAATCCACTTCAATTTAATAACCAAAACGACCTTCTTAAATATCCAAAAACCATTCTCAATGACCTTCAACAATTGTTTTCCGAGGAAGTAGACGCCGTTTATGTGCCCTCGGTTTCTGACGTTTATCCACCAAACCAACATCTCCATTCCATTTCCTTAAATCAAAATATGATTGAACATGTTTTTGAGGGACATTTTAGGCCTGGACATTTTAACGGGGTTGTGCAAGTTTTGCATCGATTCTTTTCGCTTATAAAACCTCATGCTGTCTTTTTTGGTCAAAAAGATTTACAGCAATGTATGATTGTTAAACTCATTATTGATCAATATTTCCCCAATATAGAATTTCATGTGGTACCAACAATGAGAGAAGTCTCTGGTTTGGCAATGAGTAGTCGCAATGTTAGATTAACAACAGAAGAATTGAATTGCGCAAAAGAAATTTACATGACTTTGAAAAATCTCGCAGAATTCAATCCCAATCAAATTTCAATAGAAATCAATCGTCTCAACCGTATGAATATCACAACAGAATACTTGAGTTACATTAATTTGCCAAATTTTGATATACCAACTGAATCAGCAGCAAATCAAGCGGTAATTTTTGCAGGATATTTGGGACAAGTGAGGCTTATCGATAACTTACTCTTGTAAATATCTCACCCCTTTTTCATCAATGTAAAATCGTTTGCCCCCTTGCTCAACCAAACCCAATCCACAAGAAAAATCATCTGCATTCTCATAAATAACAGGTACTTCAACCTTCCCATCAACATTGATGTATCCCCACAATCCGTTTTGTTGGACGCGCGATAACGACTCGCAAAAATCGCCGCAGTTTTCATAAACAGCAGGAATCTCCACAACTCCAGCATCGTTCATGAAACCATACAAATTATCTTTCAAAATTCGGCATCTTCCAAATTTGAATTTAGATGTCTCATTTTCACCGATCTCTATTTTCTCACGCCCCATTTGATCGATAAATGTTATTTTACCGTTCAATTCTACCTTCGAAAGACCTTCGTTAAATGGCTGAACTTGATCGTATTGAGGAGCAATAGAAAAATTAAATGATTTGTCAACAAATCCCCATTTTTCATTCAACTTTACCGGTGCTAAATTTTCTTGGAACGACAAAGCAACATCAAATAAAGGTTTCCTGAAAATCACAGCACGTCCCAATTTGTCAATATAACCCCAAGATTCTTCAATGCGAATATTGGCATAGCCGTCATTGAAAATTCCAACTTCATCAAACATTGGCGCAATGATTGTTTTTCCAGTTTGATCAATAAATCCCCATTTCTTTCCAATGCAAATCGCCGCAAGTCCCTCAGAAAACGATCCCACTTTATCAAAATTCGCAGGAATTTGTAATGTACCCAATTTATTGATAAAGCCCCACTTATTAACTAAGTTAACCCCGCACATTCCTTCGCTGAAACTCAACACATCGGAGTAATTCGCTGCAATTGTTTTATTTCCTTTTTTGTCAATAAATCCATATTTGCCATTTTCTTTGAATGCAGCAAATCCATTTTCAAAGGAGGCCACTTCATTGAATCCAATGGGTATGATGATATTGTTGAGCGAGTCAATGAATCCCCAAGCATTTTCGCGTTTAACCGCTGCCAATCCCTCAGAAAAAGAGAGCGCATTGTCATAAATATGCGGAATAATTGGGGTTCCAAATTCATCAATGAAACCAAATTTGTTTTCGAAAGATACAGCGGCCAAACTACCATTGAAATCCCGAGCCATTTCATACTGAGGAGCAATTCTTAAGCCGCCTGATAACTCCATGAAGCCATGCAAGTCTCCTTCAGTGAAGCGCACCAAATTTTTATATGGATTACCCAGCGAAATGTATTTTGCAGGCAAAATAATTTTCCCATCAATGTTGATGATGCCAAATAAGCCATTTTCTTCAAAAATTGAATATCCATTTTGGAATGCGGCAAGTTGATTGTAAATAGGTTTGATCAGGTAATTTAAGTTTTTATCTACGCAACCAAATTTTCCATTATCTTTCACAATACCTTTATTTTCAGAAAATGGAAGTGTTAATTCAAAGTTAGGACTTACAAATTCAGTTAATTTACCGTCGATACCTTTGTAACCAATTCCACCCTGAAGCTCAACTTCTTTGAGTTCTGCAGAAAAAGAACCAATTTCTTCACAAGAAATGGGCACAATCACTTGTCCGTTTTTATTGATAATGCCATAATTCTCACCTATTTTTATTTTGGCAAAACCGTCCAAGAAATCAGAAGGTTCGTCGTAAATTGCATTGATTACAAACTCACCGGTGGTGTTAATAAAGCCATATTTTCCGCCTTTTTTTGCATTGGCCAATTCATCGTTAAAGTATGAAATTTCCTCAAATTGAGGGGCTAAGATTTCTGTTCCTTCTGAATTTAAAAAACCATAAAGTTGGTCTTTCTCTACAAAAGCAAATCCATTTTTAAAATCAGAGGCATAATTGTATTTGGGTTGAACCACCATTGTTCCCTCTGAATTGATATATCCCCATTTATCGTTTACTTTAATAGGAGCTAAAGTTCCCTCAAAATTTCCAACCATTGCATACTTGGGAATGAAAATTGTGTTGCCATATTTATCAACGTATCCCCATTTATTATTGAGTTTAACGTTTAATTGATTTTCGATGTAAGTTCCTGCATCGTCATATTTTGGCGCAATGAGATATTTTCCTTTTGAATCTATCAAGCCCCATTTTCCGTTGATTTTTACGTTTGCAGTTCCCTGGCTAAAATTTCCCACTTGGTCAAAAACTGGTTGACTGATGATTTTATTTTTGAAATTGATAAATCCCCATTTGTTTTTTTCCTTGAATGGCACTATGCTGTCTGAAATGATCCCAATTTCTTGAAAATTTGGTTTGATAATTTCTGTTCCATTGAAATGGAAAACACCCCATTTTCCGTTTTGCATGGCCGCAAAATAGTTGTTGTAAATGCTTCCAATATCACCAAATTTGGGTGCAACCACAGTTTTAGCAGCTCCATCCAAAATACCATACAAGCCTTTATCTCTATAAATGGCAAAACCGTTTGCATCGAAAGCCGTAACAAATTCGTAATTTGTTTGGTCTATTCGTTGTCCCTCAAGATTAATAAAGTAAAAAGTATCGAACGATTTAACACAAGCGATCTCATTGTAAAAGGGAAATGCTTGGTCGTATTTTTCTCTAATGACAGTTTTTCCTGTGTTGTTGATGTAACCCCAATATCCGTTGGTGTAAACAGGTGCAACCCCTGAATTAAAATTACCTGCATCTTCAAAAGTAGCCTCAATAACTTCTTTTCCTTGCAAATCAATAAAACCATAAAATCCGTTTTTCTCAATTCTAGCAAAGCCATCGTAAAAATCTCGAGCACTGTTGAAAGAAGGCTCAATTAAGATGTCACTAGCATAGTTTACAAAACCCCATAGTTCGTTTTGTTTGATTCTTGCAATACCGTCTTTGAATTCACTTGCATAGTCAAATTCGAAGGCAGTGGGGATGATGTTATTACCGGATTTATTAATGAAATCAGATTTGCCTCCAACTTCAATTCTTGCGATGCCATTTTTAAAATCACTTGCCGATGAGAATTTTGGCTGAATGGCAAATTCACCCGTAATGTCAATAAATCCCCAAAATCCCCGCGTTTTAACCGGTGCTAAACCCTCGTTAAACTGTCCATGGTCTTCAAATCTATTTTGAAATACATAATTTCCGTTTTTATCTATTAACCCAAATTCACCATCGATGTCTGTCCATGAATATCCATTAATAAACCTGTTTACCCCGTCATATTGAGCGGGAATAACCATTTGGCCTTGCTTATCAATAAAACCCCACAAACCGTTTGATTTTACGGCAGCAAATCCCTCATGATAATCATCGGCATATTCGTAAGTTGGCTTGATGACTGTTTTTCCAGAGTAGTCAATGAACCCAAATTTACCTTGTATTTCCACCATGGCCATGTCTTCTGAAAATGCATGCGCCGAGGTAAAACTCGGTTTGATGACTACCTTGCCGTCTTTGTCCATGAATCCCCATTTCCCTCCTTTTTTGAAGTTAATCAATGAAGAACTACCGCCGCTTTTCCATTGGAAATTGGAGGTCCCATCAGATAACATCACTCCGCTTTTATTGATATATCCCCACAAATTTCCAATTTTTACATTGGCTAAACCCTCTTTGAAATTTCCAGCGTCATCGTAGAGAAAATCAATACTCACTTTTCCTTTAATATCAATGTAACCCCATTTTTTACCTAGCTTTACGCATGCTAATCCTTCCTGGAAATCACCACAATTATCGAAGATCTCTTGGGTAAGAACTCCCCCTACTGCATTGATGAATCCAAATTTGTTTTTCGACGAAACCCTTGCAAAACCCTCATGAAAGTTACCAACTTCATTGTATTTAGCATCAGTGATAACCTTGCCAGATTCATGGATGAATCCATATTTACCCCCCTTTTCGTAAAAAGCTATGCCCTCATGAAATCGACCAATAAACTCAAATGCACTGTTGTTGATTACCCTTTTTGAAGTTTTATTCACTAAAATATAACTCCCATCTTGTTGAAGTAATGGTACAGATAAACTATCGTAACCGTTCGAAATATAACCAAATACAAAACTTGTTAAAATAACCTGTAAAAAAAGAAGAAGACTCTTTTTTGAAAAAAATGAAAATGTAAAATGGTTGGAAAAAGACATTTGAGAAACTTTAAACGTTGATAGATTTACTTCAAAAATAAAACCTATCGTTCAAATTATCATCATTTTATCGTTATTCGCGATTTTTCGAATCTATAAAAATGGTTACCGGACCATCATTCACCAATTCAATCTGCATATCAGCACCAAATATTCCAGTTTGAATGTTCATTTCGCTTTCTATCCTTAATTTTTCAATGAATTCTTCATATATAGGTATGGCAATTTCAGGTTTTGCTGAGCGAATAAACGATGGCCTGTTGCCCTTTGATGTTGAGGCAAACAATGTGAATTGACTGACCACCAAAATGTTTCCCGAAATATCAGAAACCGATAAATTCATTTTTCCCTCACTATCAGAGAAAATTCTCATTCCTAACAGTTTTTTTGTGAGCCATGCAACATCTTCCGCGTTATCGCTTTCTTCAATTCCAACCAAAACCATCAATCCCCTGTCTATTGCGCCTTGCACAATATTGTTTACACTTACATTCGCTTTGATAACTCTTTGAATGATCAACCTCATATAGAATTACAATATTCACACATTTCCATTAAGTTTGTTTCAAACATGATAAAATTGGAAACAATTTCACAAAATTCGCTCATTGGATTGGTATTAGCTGCTGGTGAAAGTAAAAGAATGAAAACCGATAAAGCGTTTTTAACATACCACCATTTGCCGCAATATCTGCACGCTGCAAATATGTTAAGTGAATTTTGTGATAAAACTTTAATTAGTGGTAAATCAATTCAATATACCAATGAATTTGAAGTAATAGTTGATGATAAAAGTTTTCAGAATAACGGTCCAATGGGGGGAGTTTTAACCGCTTTAAACCAATATCCCACTGCCTCTTTTTTTATTCTCGGTGTCGATTATCCCTTTTTGCAACATCACAATTTGGAAACTTTGTACCAAAACTTTAAAACTTGTCAAAAATCAGTTTGTTTTAGGCATCCTGTTTCAAAAATCATTGAACCTTTAATTGCCATTTATCATCGCTCCGATTTATCCTCATTGCAGAATTTTTACAATCAAAAACAAACATCGATGCAACATTTTTTGTCACAAATAAATCCTTTAATTTTGGAAACCGCAACAGCAAAAGAACTTACCAGTGTGGATGAACCATTATGACCAAATTTGAACTAACGCCTGTCGAAATTATTCGCCTCAATCAGGGTGTTTTATCTCATGAAAATGATTTGCTATCTGTTGAAGAACCGCTTGAAATAATTTTAAAATATTTTTCTGAGGGACAATGGCAAGAGAAAAAATTGGCCGTTGTAATGCGAACTCCAGGAAATGATGAAAATTTGGTGACAGGTTTTCTTTACACTGAAGGCATTATTGTTGCAAGTTCTCAATTGCAAAGTGTGACTGTTTTAGAACTCGAACATGAAAATAGTGGGTTAAATGCCAATCAAATTTTATGCACGCTTCAGCAAGATGTTCAGTTTGATTTAAATAGTATAGAAAGACATTTTTATACAACATCAAGTTGTGGTGTGTGCGGAAAATCATCAATTGATGCAGTTAAAATTGCTTGTCCCATCATTGTCCCTCAAAATAAATGGACAATTAAACAAAGTGAAGTGATGTTGTTCAATGAAAAACTGCTTGAACAGCAAAAGAGTTTTAAATTTTCAGGAGGGATTCATGCTTCAGCATTGTTCAACCGACAAGGTGATTTTATATTCTTACGCGAAGATGTTGGACGTCACAACGCATTGGATAAGTTGATCGGAGAATCGATAAAATTGGATTTAATACCACTTTTTGAATCCATATTGTTTCTGAGTGGTCGTGTAAGTTTTGAGTTGGTACAAAAGGCAAGTATGGCAGGAATTAGAATGATTTGTGCTGTGGGTGCACCGTCTAGTTTGGCGGTTGAGATGGCGCAAGAACTAGACATTACCTTGATTGGATTTTTGAGAGACAATAGGTTCAATGTTTATTCTGCCCCTGAGAGAATTGATTTTACTGCTTAATATTGAATAATTTTAAGCATTCATGAGCATATTTTATTAGTTTTGAATTATTGTAACGTAAAACGATGTCGAAAAATAACAATATCCCAAATTCGGAAAATCCAGAAACTTTGTTAGACTTAAAACTAACAAAACCAAGCGATGCAGCAGCCGGAATTACCGGTGTTACGGTAGCCGTGAAACATGTTTTTGGTGAAATGAATCCTGTAAGAGGTGTAAAAGCGTTATTTAAACTGAATCAAAAAGGTGGATTTGACTGTCCGAGCTGTGCATGGCCCGATCCCGATGATGAAAGATCACCAATAGGAGAATATTGTGAAAATGGAGCAAAGGCTGTTGCTGAAGAGGCAACAACAAAAAGGTTAACGGCCGATTTTTTTGCCCAAAATAGCGTCGCTGATTTGTCGTTGCTAAATGATTATGAAATTGGAAAGAAGGGAAGAATTGCAGAACCAATGTATTTGCCTTCTGGAGCCACACATTACCAACCAATTAGCTGGGAATCGGCTTTCGATAAAATTGCTTCTCAGTTGAATCGTCTTGCATCACCAGATGAAGCAGTGTTTTATACATCTGGAAGAACCAGCAATGAAGCCGCGTTTTTATATCAACTGTTTGCCCGTGAATATGGAACCAATAATTTGCCTGATTGTAGCAATATGTGCCATGAATCGAGCGGAGTTGCATTAAATGAATCTGTGGGAATAGGAAAAGGCTCTGTGAAATTGGAGGATTTTTATGAGGCTGATGTGATCATGATCATAGGCCAAAATCCTGGAACAAATCACCCAAGAATGCTTTCCGCGCTTCAAAAAGCAAAAGAAGCTGGAGCCACAATCATATCTATCAATCCACTGCCAGAAACCGGATTGGTTGCTTTTAAAGACCCACAATCAATCAAAGGTGCTTTGGGTATAAAAGCAAAACTAACAGATATCTTTCTTCAAGTAAAAATAAATGGCGATTTGCCTCTTTTACAAGCCCTCGAATATCTAATGCTTAAGGAAGAGGAAAATGCCCCTGGCTCTGTTCTCGATCCAGAATTCATTCAAAATAACACCCATGGATTTGATTCTTGGAAAGAAAATATATTAAAGCAAGACTTTAATTGGCTTATTCAACATTCTGGTATATCAGAAGATCAATTGAATCAAACATTTGAAGCCATTAAGCATAAAAAGAAAATCATTGCTTGTTGGGCAATGGGATTAACACAGCATAAAAATGCTGTAGATACCATCAAAGAAGTGGTAAATTTACTGATTGCAAAAGGTAGCATTGGTAAAAAAGGCGCCGGTACTTGTCCAGTGCGCGGACATTCAAATGTACAAGGCGATAGAACGATGGGAATTTACGAAAAGCCTCCGCAAGCATTTCTCGATAACATTGAAAAATCTTTTGGTTTCAAACCTCCGCAACATCATGGTTTCGACGTAGTAGATTGTATCAAAGCAATGCACCAAGAAAAAGCTAAAGTTTTCATTGCCATGGGAGGAAACTTTTTATCGGCTACGCCAGACACTATTTACACTGGAGAAGCATTGAATAAGTGTGATCTTACCGTCCAAATTTCTACCAAGCTCAATAGAAGTCACCTCATCACAGGAAAAGAAGCGCTGATATTGCCTTGTTTTGGGCGTTCTGATGAAGATAAACTCAAGGGTGAATTACAGTTTGTAACCTGTGAAAATTCAATGGGCGTGATTCAAATGTCTAAAGGAATGCTAAAACCAGTGTCGAATCACTTACTCAGCGAACCAATCATTGTTTGTAAAATGGCGAAAGCTGTTTTTGGTGAGCAATCAAAAGTGAAGTGGGATTGGTACATGGAACATTACGACAACATTCGATGGGACATAGAGAGAACCATACCAGGATTTGATCATTACAATGATAGATCGAGGCTGCCTGGTGGTTTTTATTTGCCCAATTCTGCAAGAGAAGGGCAATTTAAAACGTTAACAGGTAAGGCTAATTTTAATGTCGCCAATTTTGAACCAACTCAAGTCGATTCTAATGAATTGATGATGATGACCATACGTAGCCACGATCAATTCAATACTACAATTTATGGACTCGACGACAGGTATCGCGGGGTTCACAATGAAAGGAGGGTGATCTTTATGAATGCCAGAGATATCGAAAAATTTGGTTATAAACCCGGAGATAAAGTTGATTTATACAATCACCATGGGGGAATTGAAAGGGTAGCACGTAATTTTATCATCATTGAATTTAGCATTCCTGAGGGATGTTCGGCAACGTATTTCCCAGAAACAAATGTGCTCGTGCCAATTGACTCTGTAGCAGATAAAAGCAATACCCCAACATCTAAAATGGTTCTGTTAAGTCTAAAACCTCACGCTCAAGCATGAGTGAATGGATGAAATGTCATTTTTAAGGATTTTCCTTAAAAATAAAAGAGGGTTTTGCAGGATTCAATAATTTTATCAGTTTTACTTCAGTTAGATTTGCAACGAATTCATTTTCATGCGTCTATTATTTTATAAAATGATGAATAAAAAAGCAATCTTAGTCCTAATTTTTGTGTTTTTGGCATTTACAAAAACATTCGCTCAGGTAAAGTTTGAAATTGTTGTAACGCCAAAAGAAGACACTGTTTTTTATGCACTTAAGTATCATGGGCCACGCAAATTCAATGGCAATTCTATTACTTGTAATTGGTTTACAATGCGTGAGTATGTTTACTTTTTTTCGGCTTATTGGAATGGGGGATTAAACTACAGAAGGTATCCAGGTCCATTCCCAGGCAATAAATATACATTTAACCATAAGGTAAGTGCCGGTTATAATTTCGATGTAGACTTAGATTCTGGACAAGTTGAAATATTCGCTTTTTGCGAAAATTTTGACAACATTCCGGATACAGTCCTTTGCGCCAATTTGGATGTTTATGGTTCTTTTGATGATAGTACCGTGCGTTATTCCGTTTATCCTCCTTCCGAAAAAGATTGTCCATTTGAAAGGGTATACATTCAAGCTGGGCTTTCTATTAGCGGAATTCAGTTAGGAAGTTTTGCTAATTCAACCCTGCATCAGACTAAAAATTGCAAACAAGGTTTGGTGGGTGTGGTCTTTGATCAATACACAGTTCAGCCCACTACCATGGGTTCATTCATTCCAACGTGTGCCGATGGTCGTAAATGGAAATCTTATGGGTATCCTAAGAATGAACAAGTGTACTTTGATTTTGATTGGTCTACAGATTCTGGTCAACAATATTTTTCAGATTTTGTTGATGCCATGGGCGAGGGAGATCACCTTTTTTTGGCTACTTCAAACAGAACGGTTTTGGGCAAAAAGTCTGCAAAATTGAAGTCAGCCTTGTTTAAGTTAGGCATGAATGAAGCTTTATATGCCACGTACAATCCTGATTATCAACTCATGATTTGTTATGGGAGGAAGGGACTTAAATCTGGTAAAATGATTTTTTATTCTTTTGATTTGCCAGCGTATATGCAACGTGAAGTGTTTATTTTACCCAAGCAACCCCTCGACACAGTTTTCTCTTTTGCGCCATGTTATGAAGTGTTAACAAAAAAAATATTGGAACGTCAACCCAAACCTGCGGGAATAGATATGACAGAATCGTTTCGCTTCTCTGTGTTTCCAAATCCAACTCAACAAAATTGGACAGTTTACTCTCCAAAACGTCAAATTTTAAATTTGTACAACGCTCAAATGCAATTGATTCAATCATTTCAAGTTGATGAACATTCGCACACTTTGATTCATGCTTTGGATTTAAAATCTGGGATTTATTTTTTGAAGGGTAGTAACTTTACTTCTAAGTTGATAAAATCCTCTCATTGAGTGATTTTGCATTGCGTGAATTTCACAAATTTTGCTTTTCTTTGACGGAGGCTGTTGCAAATACAGCTGTATTGTTAAAGCTAAGTTGAAGAAATTTTAGAATGGATAATTCTCATCATAAGCCATCGAGGTGGCTGATAGTGTGGGCTGGTTTGAGTATTTTGTTGCCACTTGTGGTACTCTACATTTACAGCTGTAGTGAAAATGCAATTCAACTTGGCAAAGTTGAAATCAAGCAAATTCAAGGAAATCAAAATGTTGATGAACTGATTGCTCAAATTGATCAATCTGTTCCCAAAAAAGAAACGGAAATTGTTCAATATGCATTGGATACCAATGGAAATGTAATCAATGCCAAAACCAGACTTCCCATTATCACTGATACTTCAAAACACCGAATATTGTTAATTGGTGATTCAGAAATAGGAGGACTCAGGTATTCAATCAACGATTACTGCAGAGAAAATGGACATCAAATAGTTTTAGCCGTAGAATGGTATTCTGCAACTACTTTCAATTTTGGTCGATCTGATACCATCGATAAAATTATCGAACAGTATCAACCAACTTATATTTTCTTGGTTTTGGGTTTGAATGAATTGTATGCTAAAGATTTAAAAGCAAGGAAAAAAGCTGCCAATCAGCTTGCAGATAAATTAAAGGGTATTCCATATACTTGGATTGGCCCTGCCAATTGGGATGAGGATTTTGGAATTAACAAAGTGTACGAGTCAGCCGCGGAGCCGGGTACCTACTTTTGGTCCAAAGATTTAACACTTTCTCGCTCTAAAGATGGCCGTCACCCCGATAATAAGGGTTACAGAATGTGGATGGATAGCCTTGCGGTTTGGGTTCAAACCAAGGCCAAATATAAATTGCAAATGAGGGTGCCTAAAAAACGCGCTCGTCCTTATCTTTCTCCTGTTATCACCATCAATGCTGCTAAATATCGTGGATACTAATTGGATTTCTCAAATTTTGGCCCCTCTGAACGACCCAAAATTGCTCGATAAAATGTTTGGTTATTCAACCAAAGAGCCTTGGTTTTTTACCGAATTTACATTCCTCGCTGTTTTTGGTGTTTTTTTAGTGTTTTATGCAGCTTTGGTGCAAAAAAATACTTGGCGAAAAGTATACATCATTGCGTTTTCATTGTTCTTTTATTACAAATCAAGCGGCCCTTTTTTAGGCTTGTTTGCTTTGATGATTGTGTCGGACTATATGTTTGCAATATGGATTCAAAAGCAACATGGATTTAAGAAAAAGTTGTTGCTTTGGTTGTCTTTGTCGTATAGCCTGAGTTTCTTGTTGTACTTCAAATATGCCAATTTCTTTATTCACAACATCAATGCCTTATTTCACACCCAATTTACTGACCATAATTTATTCTTGCCAATAGGGATATCGTTTTATACATTTCAATCAATTAGTTACTTGGTTGATGTGTACAGAAATGAAATACCTGCCACTAAAAATGTGAGTGACTATGCGTTTTACATGACATTTTTTCCCCATTTGGTTGCAGGTCCAATTGTACGTGCTAAAGATTTTTTGCCGCAGATATTTACACCTCAAATTATCAATGCTGCGCTTTACAAAGAGAGTATTTTCAGGATTTTAATAGGCTTACTCAAAAAGTTATTCATTGCAGATTATTTGGGCAAGTATGTCGACATTGTTCACCAAGCGCCAGCCAATTTTTCAGGCGCAGAAAATCTTTTGGCCATGTATGGTTATAGTTTTCAAATTTATTTCGATTTTTCTGGTTATTCAGATATTGCTATTGGCATTGCACTGATGCTGGGTTATCGCTTGAAAGAAAACTTTGAAAATCCATATTCATCCGCAAACATTACTGTATTTTGGCGCAAATGGCACATTTCACTCAGTAGTTGGTTGAAAGATTATATCTACATTCCTTTGGGTGGTAATCGAAAAGGTGTTTTCAATACCTATCTTTTTTTAATGATCACCATGTTGATTGGCGGATTTTGGCATGGTGCCGATTGGCGCTTCATTTTCTGGGGATTTGCCCATGGTTTGGCACTCGCGTTTCACAAAGCTTGGAGCCAATTGTTTCCTAACAATAAAAACCCAAACTTCAATCATTTAGTTGGGGTTATTTTTACCTTTCATTTTGTTGCATTTTGCTGGATATTTTTCAGGGCTATTTCTTTTGAATCGGCCTTTATCAGTATTTCTCAAATTGTCAATAATTTCCATTGGAAAGATCTCAGCGGCTTTTGGGTGTCGCGTGCCGAAACCGGCTATATGATTGTATTTGCCGCTCTAGTGGCATTCTTTCCACCAAAAATTAAAGAAAACATTTTTCATAAATTACAATTGTTGCCAACTTTTACTTGGATAATTTGGGTATTATTGACGCTTCAATTGATTATTCAGTTCAAAGATGATGTGGTACAACCATTTATTTATTTCCAGTTTTAATGTTTGCAAGATTTAATTTTTTCACTCTTGTCGGCTTTTTTTTGCTCGCTGCTTCAATTGATGCACAAGTGAATCAATTTGTTGAGAAGAATACATTTATCTGCTTTACATGTAATCAAATACAAATAAATGAAAAATTAGAAAGGGCCCTTAGAAAATTACACAGTGTTAGGTTGAATCATTCGACTCCAGTTTCAACCAATCAGTCAAAAAAAACAGCCAAAGATACTCTTTTTACAATCCTGCAAATTGGCGATAGCCACATTCAAGGCGACTATTTTTCTGGCGAAGTGAGAATTCAATTACAATCTCGTTTTGGCAACGCAGGTAGGGGATTGCTGTTTCCTTATGCCTTGGCTAAAAGTTATGGTCCTAAAGGCGTTTCGGTGAAACAAATTGGTCATTGGTTTGGTTTAAAAACGATGACCGCCTCATTAAAAGATCCTATTGGCGTTACAGGATATGCCGCTTACACTTACTCTCAAAATGCGGCCTTGAAATTAAGTCTAACCGAAAAATTTTCTGAAATCAATGACTTGGGTACATTTTCTTTGCCTGAAATCCAAAAAATACGCATCTGGCACTCAACCAATGAATCTTCTTTTGCTTGCAGCTTAAATGATGAATTTCAACGAGTAGACTCTGCAACGAGTAATGGACATTCTTGGGGAGTTAGCACCTTTACGGCCAACGTCCCTCAAAATAATTTTACATTAAATTTGACAAAAACGAATGATATCCAAAATCAATTTGGCTTTTATGGATTTGAAATTGTGCCAAAAATTGAACGTGGAATTGCCTACCATCATTGTGGTGTTGTGGGTGCTCAGTTTCCGCATTTGATTCATAAAGCCGATTACGCAATTGAGCAAATAACCTATTTAAAACCCGATATTTTGGTCTTTTCTTTTGGAACAAACGAGGCTTATAATGCAAAATTAGATACTGCGGTTTATACCCAAACTATCATGAAATTTATAGATCAAATTCATGATGCTTCGCCCAATACTGCCATCATTTTTACCACTCCTCCCGACACACGCAGCAACAACAGAGTTCCACAGCATCAGAGGAATGTGATACAGCAGTTTTTCCGGATTGCCAATGAAAAAAATATACTTGTTTACGACCTTAATGCCGCAATGGGTGGATGGGGTTCTATGCATGATTGGCATAGAAACAAATTAAGTATTTCCGATAAATTGCATTTTAATCCGGCAGGCTATGCACTTCAAGGACAGTTGTTTACCTTGGCTTTGTTGCAAGCATATAACCGCGTAAATGCCAAAGACACTCTGGGCACTTTAACCCTAAGAAATCATATTTTTAATACGCTGGAGGGACTGTCAAGTCCGACAAATAGGGTATTTGCGAACGACTCATTGAGTTCTGATACGCATCAGATTAAACCAATCGTTGTCGAACAGGATTTAGTGGTTCCCACCCGTGAAACACATCGAACTTTGGTTCATGTTGTGAAACGCGGTGAAACTGTTTATTCTATCGGAAGAAAATATCACGTTTCACCAACTAAAATATTAAAATTGAATCGGTTGAAAAAGTCCAAAAAGATAAAGCCAGGTCAGAAGCTGAAGATACCCAAAGATTAATTCTCGTGAAACATGACCCTCAATGTTGCAATTTCATTGACCAAATCAACCTGAATGACTTTGAAACTTACTACGTTGACTCCTAATTTTTTTTTGAGATTAGATATTAATACATGGTGTTCATTTGTATGAATGTGTTGGATGTTTTCGTATTGAATATTCATGTACTTATGTCGTTTTCTGAAAATCGCAAATTCTAATATAAATAGAATCAATAAAATAGAAGCAACATAAAAAAGTGTATTCGTCCAATGACTTTTACCTATGGCTGAAACAATTCCTACGGATATCGACAAAAATAGATAGGTCATTTCAATCATACTAATATCTTCTGTTCGATATCTCAACATGCTGAAAACAGCAAAAAGTCCGAAGGCAGCTCCCATCGACATTTCAGTATTGTGCAGCACATTGGAAATCAGGAATATGATCACATTGAACATCATAAAGGTGATTGCATTTTCGCTGTTTTTATGTTTGTATTTGTGAATTCCCAAGATTAAAACTACAATGCCCAAGAGATCAATGGCAAACTTTTGGCAAAAAGTAACATCTATTTGATTCATCATTGAATCAAATGTTTTGGTTGTTTGTAGTAAATTGAGTGTCAACATTTTCTAGTCGTATGATTTTTTTTAAGGTAAATAAAAAGTTGTTGTGCTTGATTTCTGGGTGTAAAAGTGCAACTCCGATACAATATTTACTGAAGTTGCGTTCAAATTTATGAATTAATTGGGTAAATGAGGTTTTGGAATTTTGCTTTGCTCCGGAATACTTTACTTCTAAAATAGCCATGTTGGGTATCCATTTTTCAATGCCATTTTCCGAAAAGCAAATATTGGTATCAATGGTTACCCTTTGGTCGATATTTTTGTGAAAAAGTGTTTTTCTCGTGTAAGAAATCGCAATTGTAGGTTGCATTTTGCCGAACTCTTGAGCATTGGATATCAATAGTTGCGTAATTTCATTTTCTCCAGAATCGGCAATTGACAAACTCTTTCTGTATTTTTCTGTTTGTCCGTTTTTACCCTTGATTTTTAATTCAGCAAATCGAATTTGTGAATCTAAGTATTCTCTGGTTCTAATTTTAAAACGCAATTTTCTCTTATTGTGATGCTTGAGATAAAGATTGTAATCTGCTGTATCGAAATAAGTTGAAATATACCGATGTTCTGTTTTGTCTCCTATTTTTAAAAGGCGATAATCCGATTTTGCCAATTCCAATACTGAATCTATTAGACTCAAAGGAATCAAATATTTTCGATCAAATCTGCTCAGAAGTTGATTTTCTGGCAATTCTGAAAGTTCTAATGTTTCAAAACATGAACCTTGATTGTATGGTGAATCTGAGAGCAATGAGACTTATTGGTATTTAATTGAACGAAGTAACAAGAAAAAAGTTGCATTTTGCATATCTTTGGTATCAAACTTTATTTTATTTCATGAGAATTCTCTTTATTTTACTCGCTTTTTTGACAAATACTTTAATTGGACAAAGAAATGTGATTGTTATTATTGCCGATGATTTAGGAACTGATTATTTAGGGTTTTATGAAAATCATGGCGATACTGCAAAGATGCCAAATGTTCGAAAATTGGCATCTAAAGGGGTTCGGTTTAGTCAAGCTTGGACAAACCCAGTTTGTTCACCCACAAGAGCCGCAATGTTAACGGGTCGGTATGGATTTAGAACTGGGGTTGGAGATGTAGTGGCTGGAGCTGGTTCTGTTGAACTCGATACCTCAGAAAAAACGTTGCCAAAGCTTTTGAAAAGCTTGAGCAAGAACACAATAAAAACCGCGAATATTGGCAAATGGCATCTTTCTTTAGCCAAACCTTCTCAATTACAATATCCCAATTATTTTGGATTTGACCATTATGCGGGTAACTTTTCAGGTGCCCTTGCTTCTTTTACCAATTGGTCAAAGGTGACAAATGGGGTATCTTCGACATCCACAAATTACGCAACAACTGAGCAAGTCAATGATGCTCTGAGTTGGATAAAATCAAATCAATCCAATCAAAAATTCTTATGGTTGGCATTCAATGCTCCGCATACTCCTTTTCATCTGCCCCCATCCAATTTGCATTCAAATAATTCTTTGCCCGGAACTACCGCCCATATAAATGCCAATCCCAAACTTTACTTTAAAGAAATGGTTGAAGCTATGGATACTGAAATTGGGCGATTGTTAGATTCGTTAGATAAATGGAATATGTTGATGCAAACAGATATCATTTTTATTGGCGACAACGGAGATGATGCACAAGTGAATCAAGGTAAAAATAGTTCAAAAGGAACTTTATACCAAGAAGGAATTCATGTTCCAATGATCGTTTCTGGTCCGTCGGTTATAAATTCAAACAGGGTCAGTCACGCACTTGTAAATACCACCGATGTGTTTGCAACCGTACTTGATTTGTTTGGATATTCACAATGGGCTTCATCTATACCATCGTCTAAAATAGTTGATTCAAAGAGTTTTATCAGTATCGTTCAGAATCAATCTACTAAGAGTAGAGATTGGGTTTTTGCCGAAATTTTCAAAACTACTCCTGGTACTAATGATGGAAAAGCCATGAGGAATGCTACACATAAATTGGTCGATTTAGACGATGGCACGCAACGTTTCTTCAATCTGTTAAAGGACTCTCTCGAACAGAACAATTTGATTTCTCAACAGTTTTCCTCGGATGACGGTCAAAATTATAGCTATTTATGCCAAGAGCTTGCCAAGTTAACCGGTAACAATCGATTTTGCGACGATCATGTTGGCAGTCAGTCTTTGTCCCTCGAAAATAATATTTATCCCAATCCATTTGAAACCATCATTCATTTTCCACAACATCTTGTTGGACAAAAAGTTCGCGTGATGAATGCCATTGGCCTGCTTGTTTTTGAGGGACAATGTGCTCCAGAATTAGACCTAAGTTTACTGCCATCAGGTATTTACCAAATACATTTTGCAGATTTTGCAAAAGAAAAAATAGTTTTAATGAAAAAAGAATAATTTTTTTAAAACGTGACATAAATCACTGATTCATAAATGTGGCTAGATGAACTTTGTGTAACTGAAACAAAATATTTATCTGCCATGCAAGTAGAACAAATTTACACTGGATGTTTGGCTCACGGAGCTTATTACATCACCTCAAATGGCGAAGCTGCCATTGTTGATCCATTGAGAGAAATTCAACCTTACATTGAGCGCGCTGCGAAAGATGGCGTTCAAATTAAGTACATCTTTGAAACGCATTTTCACGCCGATTTTGTGAGTGGTCATATCGATTTGGCCAAGGCAACCGGTGCTACAATCGTTTATGGGCCAACAGCAAAACCAAATTTTGAAGCGTTAACCGCTAACGATAACCAAGTTTTTAAATTGGGAAATGTAAGCATCAAAGTACTGCATACTCCAGGTCACACCATGGAAAGTTCTTGTTTTTTACTTCAAGATGAATCTGGAAAAGATACAGCAATTTTTACTGGAGATACACTTTTTATTGGCGATGTTGGTCGTCCGGATTTGGCACAAAAGGTTATTGCTGATTTAACTCAAGAAAAATTGGCCTCACATATGTTTGATTCACTGCGCAATAAAATTATTCCTTTGAATGATGAAATAGTGGTTTATCCCGGACATGGTGCTGGTTCCGCTTGTGGTAAAAATATGAGCAAGGAAACTACAGATACATTGGGGAATCAAAAAAGAACCAATTATGCGTTGAATTTGAATTTATCGCGTGATGAATTTGTGAAACAATTGCTCGATGGTCTAATGCCTCCTCCGGGATATTTTCCTAAAAATGTACTCATGAATATTATGGGTTATGATTCCATCAATACAGTTTTAGAACGTGGCACACAGGCGTTATCAGTTGAGGCATTTGAGGTGGCGGCCGAAGAAACCGATGCGCTTATTTTAGATACCCGTAAATCAGAAGTTTTTGCAAAAGGATTTATTCCAGGAAGTGTTAACATTGGTATAGATGGAAGTTTTGCGAATTGGGTGGGTGTTTTGGTCACTGATATCCAACAAAATATTCTCATTATTGCCGATGAAGGTAGAGAGGAAGAAGTTGTTACCCGATTGGCTCGCGTTGGTTACGATCATGCTATCGGATATTTAAAGGGTGGATTTGATGCTTGGAAAGCGGCGAATAAGCCCGTTGATACCATCCAATCTATTACGGTGAATCAATTGCATGAATTTTTAAGTCAAGATGTAAATACTCAAATCTTAGATGTGAGAAAAGCGAGCGAATTCTTTTCACAGCATTTGCCTTCTGCCATCAATGGTCCTTTGGATTATATCAACGATAGTATGACATTGATTGACCCAAATAAAACATACTACGTGCATTGTGCAGGTGGTTATCGTTCTATGGTGTTTATATCAATTTTGAAAGCCAGAGGATATGAAAATTTGATAGATGTTGCAGGCGGTTTTTCAGCAATCTTGGCATCTGAAAAATTTCAAGTTTCCGATTACGTTTGTCCTTCTACAATGTTATAAAACAAGTTGAATTGAGATCAAAAAGGCTGCATTTTGCAGCCTTTTTTGTTTGCATTTGTTGAATGATTGTATATTTGGTGGTCCTCTGATGAAAAAATACAAATCTTTGTTGGTTTATTTGGGTATTTTCCTATTGGTTTTTTTGCCAATTTTTTGGTTTTCAGAGAGTTTTGCGCTTTATACCACAGATTCGGGAGCTTACTTATTGAATGCAAGGGAGTTAAAAGTTCCCGGCGATAGGAGCATTTTTTACAGTGTGCTCATTTTCTTAATTACAGAGCTGCAGCATTTGGTGGGTACATCGGAAATTGTTTGGCTTGTAATGTTTCAAATGATTTTAACGTATGTGCTCATTATTCAATTTGTAAGAACTTTTTTTTCAGACATCAACACCAACCACTTTTTGTTGATTTTTCTATTGTTAACTCCCGTAACATGGATGTGTATTCAAGTGATGCCGGATATATTTTCTGTTACCTTGTTTTTGAGCGGATTATTATTTTTAAACTCAACAAAGAAATGGATCTCTATTTTATATGCATCAATTGTTTATCTCTCTTTGGTGGTTCATAATTCCAATGTTTTATTATTTTTAGTTTTTTCCGGAGGGATATTTTTAGGAAGGAAACACCTTACAGGTTTGAAATTTTGGAAACCGCGTTTTTTGCAATTATTCATGGTTTCAATTTTTGCAATTTCATCCATTTTTGCAACCAACGTTTACGCAAATCGTGAACTATCTCTGGGTGTTTCGAGTGAAGTATTCTTCATGGGGAAACTATGTGAAAACGGTATTTTGAAAAAATATCTCAATAAATATTGTAACCAAGAGCCTAACCCGCTTTGTGCGTACAAAGACAAATTGCCAGAGCATAGTTGGGATTTTATTTGGGAGGAAAACGGAGCATTTGCAAATTCTGGTGGCTGGTACGAAAGTGATTCTTTGTACAAAAAAATCATCCGAAAAACGTTTACAGATCCTGAATTATTCATGTGGCATGTAATAGAGGCTGGTAATGCCACTGCAAGACAAATTACATTGATTGGGGCGGGCGATGGAATCGTGAAACTCGATACAAATGCCACAATTGTGAACGAATTAAAATTATCGTATCCTTCAGATTATAAAATACTGGTCAATGACAGTGCACAACAGCAAGAGAAAATACCTTTTAGTGATTTTAACGTTATTTATATGTGGTTTGGTTGGATATCCATTTTAGCTGCTTTGTTTTTTGTGATTATAAACAAGCAATATCAACAATTATGGATGTTTATCTTAGCCTCTTATTTTGCTATTTGTAACGCATTTATCACGGGTGCAATGGCAAATGTAATCACTCGGTTGAACTCAAAAGGAATAACACCTTTAATTGCAGTGAGTATACTCATTATAATGAGCCAATTGACTCCAAAAACAAAGTACTTTCGGGGTTAGAAAACAGTCCCTGTTCCATAGAGAATTCCAATGGAATTCACACCAAAGGCGTAACTTCCACCGAAATACATCACAAAATCGTTGCCTTTTTTAACCATTAGTCTGCCAGCTAAAACGGGTGCGTAAAACAATTTTTTATCGTTGTCGAATCCAAAACTTATGAGAGGTCCGGCTTCAAATTCCAATTTGGTATCGTCGTAGAGTGTCCATTCAATGGGCTTATATTGGAATCCGGTACCCAGTGTAATGGAGGCTTTTTCGTTGACAAGAGTTTGTCTACCGTTTGAATCTTCAACAATAAATTGTTTAGATTCGGTTGGAATATTCAGGAAAACGGGAATTCTAAATTTGTGTTGAGGTCTAAATTCTGCAAAAAAGAGAAGGGTATTTGTAGGGATGGTTAGTTTGGCGGCATCTTTAATTTTTTCGATATCGGAGTTCGAAATAAACATCATGGTAGAGCCAAAACTAAGTTCAAACAGCTGTTTTCGGGGCTTTGTAGTGTCGTTTTGAGAAGTTTGAGCATTGATGTTATTGTTTAAAAACAGGGCAATCACAAAAAGGAATATGTTGATTTGTGGGCGAGATGATAATAAAAATTTCATAGGCAAGGGTATTTGACAAATCTAAATGGAAAATATTGAATTTTCAAAATATGATATTAAATAATTGAATATCAATAAATAAAAATGGCATCAAAGTTGAAAATGAAGAAAAAGAATAGAAAGATAATGGATTAAATTTTGTTCAGAATTGGATTGAATAAAGGTTCTAGAATTGATGTAAAAGCCGTATTTTTGCACTTTCATTGGTCCCGTAGTTCAATGGATAGAATAGATGTTTCCTAAACATTTGATATGAGTTCGATTCTCGTCGGGACTACAACTGAAAGCCACCCCAGAGGTGGTTTTTTTATGCAAATTTTTCACCTCATAAAAGTAATTTCATTTTAATTCTTTATTGATTCACTTGGTTAAAAATTTGATCAAGTATTTCTGATAATTCTTCATCTTTTTTGGTAACCGTTGAATTGGCGTCATGGGTGGTAAGTTTCACTTCAACTTTGTTGTAAATGTTTGTCCATTCAGGGTGATGGTTGATTTTTGAAATCTGAATTGACGCTTTTTGCATAAAAAGTATGGCTGTTTCGAAGTTGTTGAAAACGAAGGTTTTTTGAAGTGAATTTTGGTTGTGTTGCCAGTTTGTCATTTGAAGAACTACTCAATGATTAAAACAATTAAAATTCAATTTTGATTCAGAATAGGTAATTGATTACATATCTTAGTTATATTGCAGCAACGATGAAAATTAATATCATTTTACTTTCTTTTACATTATGCAGTGCTTTGTCTGCACAAAAATCTCCAAAGTCAAAAACATTTTCGGTTTCTGAGATCGGTGCAGTTATTGGTAGGCCCATCAAATATTTGGATATTGAAATTGCTCAAAATGGATTTCAAAATGAGATGACTTTTGTGGAAGCAAAAGAAGCTTGTCGAAAATTAGGCGATGGTTGGAGGTTGCCAAATTGGGATGAAATGGGTACAATCTTGCATTATTCACAAGAAAAAAAATTATTTATGAGTTCTCATGTAATTTGGGGGACTCTTTATTTAGAGGAAGAAAAGAAAACTGTAGCTGCGTGTTTTGAAATAAATGCGGATTTTTACGATCCTGATGGTCCAGGTTGGACCGTTCAAGAGGAAAAAGATCTAAAAGTTATTAAACAGTTTGTTATCCCTGTGAGAAGTATTTCCAAAATAAAAAATAAGTAAAAGAAATAAAATTTCTCACCAATGGATAATGACTTGTCCATTGGCCCCCTTATTCATCCCGCAATTTGATGCCGATGATTTGGTAATAGATCCGCCACCACCCGGTTTTTGTCCGCTATTACCGCATCCATTTGTATCTAAATGTCCCCCAAGACCACCAAAAGCTCCACTTCCACCATTTGGGCCCAATCCACTTGTTCCGGTTGCGTTAAAAATTCCTACCCCGCCACCTCCACTGCCTCCGCCACCTACACTCGTTGTTGTGCCAGCCTGTCCTCCAGATGCAAATAATAAGTTATAAACGATGCTCGAATCACCTTTTCCGTAGGAACCTGCACCTACCTTTACTTTGTATGTTGAACCCGCGGTAACGTTGAAACATCCATATGAATATCCCCCTCCGCCGCCTCCACAACAGTTTGTAGATGCATTGAAATTACCAGCACCTCCAGCTCCCCAAACTTCAACGCAGATTTTTGCAACCCCAGGAGGTACCGTCCAATAAAAAATTCCAGTATCAAGAAATTTTGCAGGAGAAATTGATGTCGTTGGAGTGATGTTCGTTGTAAACGATAGTGCTTCAATTTTCCATGCTTTTTTTGTAGGGACAGTTGATGTTGTGTTGATTTTTAAAACTTGTGAAAAAATAAGGTTTTTTGATATTGAATCAATCGTAAATTCGAGTACCGAAATAGATGATACTTGCGAACCTGGTTTTACCTTTTGTCCAGCCTTAAGCCAGAAGGGAAATGAAATTCCTTCCACCATTGTAACTATTTCATTGTCGATTTCTATTGTAGCTTTTGACTGTGCTTTGATTTCGAAATGTGCAACACCAAAAATGGCGAGAATCAATATATTTTTTAAAACTTTCATGTCTATTTAGTTAAAATCCGTCTGATGTATAAATGAGAGTATTGTTTGATGCGTTATTATGCTCTGTTCCTAATTTGAGCCACATTGTTCCTGTATAATAGTAGAATCCTGCGGATCCATCTGTTTGATAAATAAACAATCCATTAGCTGGATAGCTAATGGCATTTTTTTGTGCTTCTGTTAATCGTGGAAATAATACTCCCTTGTTGTTTGATTTAAGTTCAAACAATGCGGTAGAATCAACATTACTTGTGCCAATTCCAACATTGCCTTTTGAATAGGTTAATTGTGAATTTTTTTGCTTCCAATGTGTTGTATCGCCATCTAATACATTTAAGTAAACCGAATTACCATTTGAAATGGAAAGTTGATAATTGAGATTTGACTTTGTAAGTGTTAATTGCTGAGAGTCAAGTGAGGTAATACTTCCCCCATTTTTAGAGAGTTTTATTTGATTTCCGGTTCTAGTAATTGTTTGAATTTCGTTGGTGGCGCTGGTATCGGCCAAAGTTATATAGCTGCTTGTGCTGCTCAGATAAATTTTATCACCTGACTTTTGAAAAGTTTGGATTTCATTGGTGGCGCTGGTATCAGGAAATTGCACAGAACCGCCCCCTTTGCTTAAAGAAAGTGTATTTCCTGACCTAGAAATTGTTTGGATTTCGTTTGTAGTGCTGGTGTCATTAACGGGTAAATAAACTGCGCCACCATTTTTGCTTAAAGTGACCCAACTACCATTCTTATTTAAAGATTGAATTTCATTGGTAGCGCTGGTGTCGGCGGCAGAGGGTAAAGTAATTGAACCGCCGCCTTTACTGAGGGTTAATGTATTTCCTGATCTAGAAATTGTTTGAATTTCATTGGTAGCACTGGTGTCGGCGGCGGAAGGTAAAGTAATTGAACCA
>CAZYBT010000005.1:0-19301 GCA_964645755.1 uncultured Rhizobium sp. | reverse complement strand
TCTGAATGGTCTGAATCTCGTTTGTAGAGCTCGTATCAGGAAGTTGAAAAGCGCCACCATTTTTGCTTAAAGTGACCCAACTACCATTCTTATTTAAAGATTGAATTTCATTGGTAGCACTGGTGTCGGCGGCGGAAGGTAAAGTAATTGAACCACCCCCTTTGCTCAGAGAAATAATGTTTCCACTGCGTGATATTTTCTGTATTTCGTTATAAACACCAGTGTCAGGAAAATAGACGGTTCCACCACCTTTACTCAGAGAAAAAGAGTAACTATTTTGAGACAAAACTTGTGTATCATTGGTTTGTAACAAAACGGAACCGCCGCCTTTACTGAGGGTTAATGTATTTCCCGACCTAGAAATTGTTTGAATTTCGTTGGTAGTGCTGGTGTCATTAACGGGTAAATAAACTGCGCCACCATTTTTGCTTAAAGTGACCCAACTACCAATCTTATTTAAAGATTGAATTTCATTGGTAGCGCTGGTGTCGGCCAAAGTTATATAGCTACTTGTGCTGCTTAGATAAATTTTGTTACCTGATTTCTGAATGGTCTGAATCTCGTTTGTAGAGCTCGTATCAGGAAGTTGAAAAGCGCCTCCATTTTTGCTTAGACTAATCCATCCGTTACTCGAGCTTGAAATCGTTTGAATTTCGTTTGTAGCACTCGTATCAGGAAATTGCACAGAACCGCCCCCTTTACTCAAAGTTAATATGCCTCCCGACCTAGAAATTGTTTGAATTTCGTTGGTAGTGCTGGAGTCAGAAATAATAGGCAAATTAAATGAACCACCACCGTTACTTAAAGTTATAGTGGCACCAGATTTAGAAATTGTTTGAATCTCATTGGTAACACTCGTATCAATAGAGACCGAGCCGCCCCCTTTGCTCAAAAAAAGTGTATTTCCAGTTCTTGAAAAGGTTTGAATTTCATTTGTGGCGCTGGTATCATTTAATGGTAAATATATCCCACCACCATTTTTGCTTAAATTAACAATATTTCCAGATCTTGAAATTGTTTGGATTTCATTGGTTGAACTTGTATCAGGCAATAAAATTGTTCCACCCCCCAACGACAATTGAATCTTTCCGTTGTTTATAGAAAGTTGTTGAATTTCATTGTTTGAAGATGTATCGCCATCTTCAATAGAAAATGAAATTGATTTTTTATTTCCTAAATAAATTTTTCGTTGATTTCCGGTGACAATAATCGAAAGTGTATCAGATGTGCTTCCTGAGAAAAGTGCATAAGGAACGCTCCAAAATTGTGTTGTTCCCATGTCGATATAAGTTGGTGTCCATCCATTTCTTGGTAATGTTGGGGCTATACAAAGTTGTAAGTTAAAGTAATATTTATCTTGTCCCCATGGAATATCAGCAACGTTATTATAACTTCCTGATTTATTGGTTCCTTGTCCTACTACAAACGAAAACAACCCATCGTTGTTGCTGCTGATTTTATGTTCGTCAGCATATACCGCTGTTCCCGTTGGTGCTGATTTCAAAATGGCCGTTTTTACATAAATTGTTCTCTTGCTTGCAAGGTTCCCTTTTGGATCTCTTGCTAGTGCCTGATAAATTAACCCATTTGGCGGATTGATTTGTGATAATAACCCATTGGTTTTGAATAGCAAAAGTGCCCAAAATAGGATAAATTTAATATTTAATTTTATTTGATTCATGGGTTAAGTTTAATTATTGGATAGATAAATTCTTGATTTTTAGAATTCATTATTTTGATGAAATATGTACCTTCTGATTCTTCAAATAAATTGATTTCAATTTTCATTGTTGGGCCAGCATTCAATAATTTTTGTTTGATGATTCTTCCAGTGTTGTCAGTAATGATGTACTTTCTAAGTTCTTGTCCTTCAATATAAAATAGGCCTAAATTTGGGTTAGGATATAGATTGAAAAATGTAACTTGATTTTGTTCAAAACATTTTTCTTTAAAATGACCCGACACATTAAATATATCTGATTTTCCAAAAATAGATCCACTTTGAAATGTAAGACAATCAGACTGGGTATCAGAAAATAATATTGCGCCACCGCCATTAGACCCAAAACTATCCTCTAAGATAAACGATAAAAATCCTCCATGAATAATTGTTTGAGCTTGAGTTTTGTTGCTAAAAAAAAGCAAGATTATTAAAAGTGATTTAAGGCTTTGCACGGAAATAAAATTTTGTATTGGGGTTTATTTTACCATCATCGGTCATCTTGAGAACAAGGATAGAATCAGATAATGTGACAACTGTATATGTCAATTTTTCTTGTCCACCTATTTTTACCCTCTCGATTAAACTATTGGCGCTGCTGTCGTATGTGTATATTCCCTCAAGTCCGTCAGAATCGAAATAAATACTATCATTGTAATATGTTTTGTTGTATTTTAATTGATCGGCATTAAGTGAAATTAAGGTATCGTTAAAATATAGTTTTTCTATAAACCACGTTTTATTGATTTTTCTTTTAGATGAAATTGTGGGTATTTCGGTCCCGATTTTATCACAATTAGAAAATAGAATAATAGCAAGAATTAGATGAAATTTCAAGCTGTATTTTTCCGCACAATTCATCTAACGAAGATAGAATGAATCATGAATATTTTTCTTTATAATAAAAGTATAGAGAATAATATCAATGTGTAAATAATTGTAATTCAGATAAATAATTTCTAGATATGGTCTTTAAATTGGTTAAAAATACCAAGAAATTGGTATAAAATACCGTCAAATAAAGAAGTAAAATTAAACCAATTGGGTTCAAATATTTGGTTGTAAGGCACGCTTTTTCATGACAACCGCCTTATTCATACAAATGTTACAGAAAAATGAATGTTCTTTATCCATTCCTCTCTTCAATTTTGCCATTTGCATATTTGGCAAAACGACCCTTGTTTCTGTCGTGTACTTGGTCGTATTTTGGCCATGGCCAGCCTCCATATTGAGTGTCGTGGTAGTCTTGAAATGCTTGTTGGATCTCTTCTTTTGTATTCATTACAAATGGTCCATATTGCATCACGGGTTCACCTATTGGTTTTCCTTGTAATACCAAAAATTTGCAGTTCTCAGAGGTGGCAACAATTTCAACTTCCTGATTCGTGCGTAGTTTCACAGATTTGTATGCACTCACAGAATTCCCAGCAATAACAATGTCTTGTCCCTCATAAAAATAAAGCATTCTATTTACCCCATCGCTGGCTTTTGGCAACATCATGGAAGACCCTTTTTCCATGATAACATTCCAAATGGCAACCTCGCTGCTTGGATGAGAAGCCCAAGAATTTGGTGGCGGATTCAAACTTTTTGTTTGCCCGAAGTTTCCAGCAATGATTTCTATGTAACTTTTCTTTTTTTCTTTGTTTTCTAAGGTGATTTTGGGAATGTTTTCAGACCAAAACATCGAAAAATGTGGTTCCGACATCTTTTTTGCGCTAGGTAAATTGAGCCAGATTTGAAATAGTTCAAGCGGATTGTCTTTTTCTTTGCTCAATAATGGAAACATTTCCGAATGCTGAACACCCTTTCCAGCTGTCATCCATTGCACATCGCCATTTCCATATCGGCCAGCTGCACCCATTGAATCGGCATGATCTACCAATCCTTTTCTCACCACAGTTACAGTTTCGAAACCTCTATGTGGATGTCCAGGAAATCCTGGAACTTTTTTGCCGTGATACATCCGGTAGCCATCTTTAATAATAAAATCATCACCCAATGAGCGTCCTGCTAATGACTCGGCAGGTCCCATTTGATCATTGCCCTTAGGAAAATAATCTTCATGGTGTACGCAAAATAAAAATGGATCAATGGTTTCCCATTGAAATCCCATAGGTTGAATATCGATGATTGGGTCAAATGTTTCCATTTTCTTTTTAATTGTATTGCCAGCGCTTTCAAAAGACGCCGTTACAATTGCCCCTAAACCTAATCCTAAGCGAGTCAAAAAGCTTCTTCTTTGTATTGCCATATTCAAATATAACAAAGATTCTTTCATTTGTTTGAACAAGTATGAGTTTTTTAAATGTCTTTCGTCGAAAAATTCTAATTCAATGGTTCAATAGCTCGCTCAGAAATATCAGAATCAGAATTTATTGTCAATTCTTGCGTTATAAAAAACATGAGGATCATAAATTTCATCTTTTTCATTGCCGTTTTGTTTTTAAACAATTCTAGTTTGGGGCAAACTCAAACTCTCCATGAGCGTAATACAGATAAAAATACCATACAACTCGCACTTTTACTAGATGTGAGTAACAGTATGGATGGACTGATTAATCAAGCAAAAACTGAGTTATGGTCGATTGTGAATGAAGCATCTACTGCTTCCAAAAACGGTGAACAAACTGTATTAGAGATTGCCTTGTATGAATATGGCAAAAGCAGTTTGCCAAAAGAAGGTGGATATTTGAGAAAGGTCCTAGATTTTACCACCGATCTAGATACTGTTTCTAAAGCACTTTTTGGTTTAAACACCAATGGTGGTGATGAATATTGCGGACAAGTTATTCATGAGAGTGTTGAGAAACTCATTTGGCGCGATAACGACAGTGTATTCAAGGTAATTTTCATTGCTGGTAATGAAGAGTTTACTCAAGGAACTTTGCATTACAAATTGGCTTGTAAGAACGCTGCAAAAAAGCAAATTATAGTGAACACCATTCATTGTGGTGATAGTTTTGTTGGAGTGCGCCAATTCTGGAAACAGGGTGCTTTGGAAGGAAAAGGAAGGTATTTTTATATCAATCAGAATGCCACTTTTGTAGATATCGATTCCCCCTACGATAGTTTAATTTCACTCTATAATGACAGTTTGAATACTACTTATCTTTATTATGGTTCTAGAGGTGTTGATTATAAAATGAATCAAGTCGACCAAGATAAGAACACCAAGTCACTCAACAAAAAGGCGTATTTGGAGCGAGCAAAGTCGAAATCGAAGTCAAAAGCATATAAGAATATTCATTGGGATGCAGTTGATGCATACCAACAAGATTCTACTTCCGTGACAAAAATTTATAAGTCTGGTATTGATCAATCAGTTGCTGTGAAAGACACGGGAGAATTGAAAAAATTGATTGTTGAAAAATCAAAGAAGCGGACATATTATCAGCAGCAAATTGCCAAATTGAGTGATTTGAGAAATAAATATATTCTGGAGGTTCAATCGGCTCGAAAATCAAAAGACATGACATTGGGTGAGGCATTGGCGTCGGCATTAAGAACTCAGGCTTCGTTGCGGGGCTTTAAATTCACAAAGTAGTTTCATTGATGTATCTTTGAACTTTTTAAGTTCATGAATATTGAGGGACAAAAACTGCGCAAAGTACATGTAACAAGGTATTTAACACCATTGCGAGAGGGTGGTTCAATGCCCGCTTTGGCAGAAGCCGATGATGATTTTTTATATGTATTAAAGTTTAGAGGTGCTGGTCAGGGACCGAAAGTACTCATTTCGGAATTGATTGGAGGAGAAATTGCCCGTTGTTTGCAGCTGAAAGTCCCAGAATTGGTATTTGCTGAATTGGATGAAGCGTTTGGCAGAACCGAGCCCGACGAAGAAATTCAAGATCTTTTAAAAGCGAGTACTGGGCTCAATTTGGCATTGCATTTTTTATCAGGAGCATTTGGGTTCGATCCTGTGGTGAACAAAGTAGAGCCCTTAATGGCATCTAAAATTGTATGGTTGGATTCATTTTTAATGAACATGGATAGAACCGTAAGGAACACCAATATGCTGATCTGGAATCAAGAGTTATGGCTCATTGATCATGGCGCCTCACTTTATTTCCATCACACAGGCACGCGATGGGATGAAAAATTTGACAATCAGTTTGAGTTGGTCAAAAAGCATGTTTTGTATTATTATGCAACCAAAATGAATGAGGCCGATGCTTGGGCAAAGAAGTGTATAACTAACGAAAAAATCGATGAAATTGTGTCGCTGATTCCCAATGATTGGATAGAGGCAGATTTGATTTATGAATCTACTGAAGCCCAACGAGAAGCATATGCTAATTTTTTAAAGAAACGTTTGATTTCCTCTCAATCTTTTATTCAATCTATTCCTCATGGCAATTCATAAAGTATTTGAATACGCAGTAGTTCGACTCGTGCCTATGGTGGAGAGGGAAGAGTTTATGAATATAGGAGTGATTTTATTTTGTAAAGAGCTCGATTTCATTGATGTTAAATACGCATTGAATCATCAAAAGATTCAATCTTTTGCACCTCAATTAGACCTCCAATTATTGGAAGAATATCTGAAATCTTTTCATTCAATTGTGAAGGGTAAGGAAGAGGGTGGAGAAATTGCAACCTATATTTCAGCGGAAAGATTTCGTTGGCTAACCGCAACAAGAAGCACCATGATTCAATGTTCTAGAGTGCATCCTGGATTTTGTGATCATCCTGAATTGAAGCTAAATCAATTGTTTCAGGAGTTTGTTTAAATCATTTGTTTAATATCAGCACCCAAATTGTTTTAGATGGTGATCAATGTGTTTATAAAGTACATTGTTCCATTCAAGAACTGTTAATTTTCCGAGTGTAGAATGTTTTTTACCTTCAAAACATTTTAACATGATTCAAAAATAATTAAAAACTATCTTTGTGTTATGTTGATTTCAAAAATGAACAAAATTGCGCTTCTGATGGGTTTGATTTGTTTTACCCATCAATTGATGGCACAGAATGATAAAACTCCTTTAAAGGATATCGCTGCATTTCAAATTTATACCTCAACAGGTAAGAAAATTTCGTATGAAAAAATGGTGAAGCAAATTGAAAAATCTCAGCTCAAAAATACCGATGCACGCAATGTGGTATTATTTGGTGAGCTTCACGATAATCCAATTTCGCACTGGTTGGAATTACAACTGACTGAAAATATTTTCCAATTTAATTCAAACCTTGCTTTGGGGGCGGAAATGTTTGAAACAGATCAGCAAACTGCTTTGAATGATTATTTGAGTCCAAATAAAGATACTACCAAAACCAATACAACCAATCCAATGGGAATGGGTTTTGGAGCAGATCCTCGGGTTTCGAAACTCAAAAAATCGATTAAGCTTTGGAATAACTTTGTGACAGATTATCAGCCATTGGTTGATTTTGCTCGCGCAAATCAATTGAAATTTGTAGCATCCAATATTCCAAGACGTTATGCCTCTTTGGTTTACAAAAAGGGAATTAAATCTTTGTATGCGAATGAAGGACAATCAATTGGTTCATTACGATTGTTTAGCATTGGTACAAATTTACCTCAGTGTGATACCGGAATTTTCAAAAAAGATTCGGTTCTTTATTTTTCTGAAATTTCAGAGGGAAAGTCCTTGCCTCCGATTTTTGTTTATGATTCAACACTTCAATGTTACAAAGACATTTTCAATATGGCAGGTGGACATGGAGGTCAAAATTTACCAATGAGTCAAGCAATTAAAGACGCAACAATGGCTGCCAAAATTTATGCAAACATGCCAAAAAATGGTGTTTTTGTGCATTACAACGGAGCGTATCACAGTGATAATCACCAAAGTATAGAGTGGTATTTAAATCAATACAACGAAAATATTTTGAAGAATTTTTACCCAATGAAAGTCATTACAATTTCTACTCGTTTACAGAGTAACGTGAATCAGTTAGAAAAAGACAATCTTGGAATTGCAGATTTTATCATTGTGGTTCCTGAAAATATGACCCGAACTTATAAGTAACTAAATTTTCTATGTTACTTTACGATTCTTTCCAGCGAATTCACAATTATTTAAGGATTTCCTTAACCGATCAGTGTAACTTTAGATGCACTTATTGCATGCCGGAAGAGAATTTCCCTTGCCATGCGGGCGAGGAATTGATGACAGCAGCAGAAATTGAACAACTCACTGCTGAGTTTGTAAAACTTGGTATTCAAAAGGTAAGATTAACAGGCGGTGAACCTTTAATGCGCAAAGATTTTGCCGATATTTTATCTCGCTTGGCAAAGTTGCCCATAGATTTGCACATTACAACCAATGCCGTTTTAATTGATAAATACATTGAAGATTTAAAAAAAGCCAACGTAAAAACGGTGAATGTGAGCATTGATTCACTGAAAGAAAGTACATTTTTTGAAATTACTAAACGCAATCAATTTCAACGTGTTTGGAAAAATATTCTACTTCTGATAGACCAAAAATTTGATGTGAAATTGAATGTAGTAGCCCTCAAAGGTGTCATTGAAAATGAATTTTTTGACTTTATTGAGCTTACAAAAAATATGCGCGTTGAAGTGCGCTTCATTGAATTTATGCCGTTCAGCGGAAATGGTTGGGATAGTTCTAAGGTGGTTACCGCAAATCAAATGCTTGAATGGGCACAACAGTCAGTGTCCCTCATGAAAATTGAAGATTTACCGCATGCAACCACGAAGAAGTATCGTATTGAGGGACATTTGGGTAGCATTGCATTTATTACAACCATGACAAATCATTTTTGTGGTGATTGTAATAGACTGAGGTTAACTGCCGAGGGGAAAATGAAAAATTGCTTGTTTGGTAGAGAAGAAACGGATTTGTTGACGGCTTTGAGGAAAAGTGAGCCAATTGAACCACTCATTAGAAATTCCGTTTTCAGAAAGTTTCAGACTTTGGGAGGACAGTTGGTGTCTGACTTCAAGAAAATTGATGCAAATGCCATTGAAAATCGCAGCATGATAGAAATTGGAGGATAAATGGTAACGGTTGAGGAAGCGAGAGGTATTTTAAAAGCGCACATCCAGTTGGGTGAGACCACTGTTTTGCCAATAGTGAGCGCAGTTGGAAAAATTTTAGCCCAAGACATTATTTCTCAAATAAATGTTCCTAGCTTTCACAATTCGGCGATGGATGGATATTGTTTTGGACACGAAAATGATAGGAATAGGTATAAGATTGGTGGACAAATACAAGCTGGCGATACCCATTTAGATCCTGTGCATCCAGGTTTTTGCAGCAGAATTTACACAGGCGCAATGATTCCCGATGGCGCTGACACGGTGGTGCAGCAAGAATTGGTAACCATAGAGGGCGATGAGATAGTCTTTGATTCGAGTAAAATTATCAAAGGTGCAAATGTTCGTTTGGAAGGCTCGCAGAATCTTTTTGGAGATGTTTTGGCTTCGCGAGGTACTAAAATCACACCATCCTTGGTTGGATTGCTCGCATCAATTGGTGTTTCTGAAGTTGAAGTTATTGCACTTCCGAATGTTTCGATTGTCATCACCGGAAATGAATTGGTTGAAGTTGGTGAACCGCTACAAAAAGGACAAATTTACAATTCCAATGAATTTGCTTTAAAGGCATTGTTTTCGTGCATTGGAATCATTGAAGTTCAAGTGTTTAAAGCCGAGGATAGCCTTGAAAGTGTAACGAAAGCCATAAAAATGGCAAAATTAAATTCGGATTTTGTGGTGGTAACAGGCGGTATATCTGTGGGTGATTTTGACTTTGTGCGTCAGGCAATGTTAGATATTGGAGCCAATGAATTATTCTACAAGATCAAGCAAAAACCAGGCAAACCTTTATGGGTTGGAAAAATAACAAATCAATGGTTTTTTGCTCTCCCAGGCAATCCGGCTGCCGTAGTCACTTGCTTTAATCAATATTTGAAACCAGTGATTTTGTCTGTTGCAGGACATTCAAATGCATTTTTACCGATAGCTGGTTTACCTCTTCAAAATAGTTTCAAGAAAAAATCGGGGTTGACACATTTTTTAAAAGGGCAATTTACTTTAGATGGCGTTCGAATTTTAGATGCTCAAGAGTCGTTTAATATGAAGTCTTTTAACCAAGCAAATTGTATTGTGGAAGTTGCTGCAGAATTGGAAGACATTTCCACGGGAACAATATTGCGGGTTTATCCACTTCCAGAATGATATGGAAATTTCAATTTGGATTTTAGTTTTTTTGCCGATCATAGCATTTTTATATGCAAGTGTAGGTCATGGTGGAGCAAGTAGTTACATTACACTATTTACACTATTAGGTTATGCTCAGTCTATGATAAAGCCAACGGCTTTAATCATCAATATTTTGATTTCCCTCGTTGCATTTATGATGTATTGGAAAACAGTGAATTTTCCTTGGAAAATCTTTTTTTGGCTAGTCGTGTTTTCAATTCCATTGGCTTATTTAGGTAGCAAAATTGAGATAGACCCAATCGTTTATCGCAGAATTCTCGGGTTTTTGCTCTTGTTTCCGATTGCGCGATTTTTGAATATTTTTCCCGTTTCTGAACCTAAAGCGTTTCAAAAAAATGTATTTATTTTGATGGTTTTGGGAATTTCTATTGGATTTGTTTCTGGAATTATTGGAATTGGTGGTGGAATTATTTTGTCGCCGGTATTATTGATGTTGGGTTGGACAAATCTCAAGGAAACTTCGGCTGTTAGTGCTCTATTTATCTTCGTGAATTCAATTTCCGGACTGTTATCATTGTTGCAAAAACCTAAAACAGTAGCGATGTTTACTGCCGCAAACGGTCAATTGAAATCTCTCATTTATTGCTTATTATTGGCGGTTGTTGGTGGAATATTGGGTTCCTACTTTGGTGCCAGAAAATTTGAGAACAAAGTCTTGAGGAATATTTTAACTTTTGTGTTACTGATTGCTGCAATAAAGCTCATTTTTTGAGTTTTCTTTCTTAATTTTGAGGGACACATGTCGCAGTTGACCATTAAATCTTTTGGAATAATTTCTGATATTCTAGGGCAAGAATCCATAGAAATGGATTTTGAAATTAGCTCTAAATTACTTCGAGACAGATTAATAGAGACTTACCCAAAGTTGCAATCTATGACTTTCAGTATTGCAGTGAACAAAGTGATTCACTCGGAGTCAATTGTTTTAAATGAAGGAGATGAGATTGCTCTTTTGCCACCATTTTCCGGAGGATAAAATGAAAAGATTTGCAAATCAATGTAGTTTGAAAGGGTTTGGAATTGTTGAACAACAGAAGTTGCAGCAAGGATCTGTTCTTGTGATAGGGGTAGGAGGTTTGGGTTGCCCATTGGTGCAAACTTTGTGTGCTGCTGGAATTGGAAAAATTGGCATTGCTGATGGAGATGTGGTGAATGTTTCAAATTTAAACCGACAATTTCTATTTGGAATTTCCGATGTAGGAGAGCTCAAAACAAACGTTGCTGCTAGAAAGTTATCGGGTATGTATACAGATTTAGAAATTGTTGAATACCCAGAATTTGCAAAATTGGAGAATCTGGAGCGTTGGATTGCTGAGTATGATTTGGTTGTAGATTGTACCGATAATTTTGAAATTCGGTATATGGTCAGTGATGTTTGTAAACGATATTCTAAACCTTTGGTTATGGGTGCGGTTTTTGAATATGAAGCCCAAGTATTTGCGTTTACTTGTGCTAAATTATTTAACATTTCGAATTACTATCGCGATGTTTTTCCCGAGAGTCCCAATCCACATGAAGTTCCAACTTGTAATGAATCTGGTGTACTTGGTTCACTTACAGGTATCGTAGGAAACATGATGGCGTTTGAATGCATTCAATATTTTGTTTCAGTAATACCTCATAATAAATTGATAAATTATAATATGAAAAGTGGTGAAATGTATAATTTGTCGATTTTACCTAAATTTTAAATGTGTTTTACATGGAAAAAAAAGTAAAAAATATTTTCATAAATGGGGCAATTGCTCCAGAAAAGATTGCAACATCAATTCAGCACCATGCTGTGAAAACCGAAATTGGGGCCCATAGTATTTTTTTAGGACAAGTGAGGAATGATCAACATGGAGAAGCACAAGTAACATCCATAGAATACACAGCTTATGAAGAAATGGCACTTGAGAAATGCCAAGTAATTCGCGAAGAGATTTTTGCCAAATATCCTTTAACCTGCATGCACATTTATCATAGTTTGGGAGAGGTAAAAGTTGGAGAATTGTGTTTATTTGTTTTTACATCGTCGAAGCACCGTAAAGCTGCAATGGAAGCTTGTGATGAAGTGGTAGAAAGGATAAAAATGGAACTGCCAATTTGGGGTAAAGAAAAATTAACGAACCACTCACACAATTGGAAGGAGAACGTACCAAAATGATTCAGATAACACACAAAACCCATACCCTAAGAACCGCGATTGCAAAGGCAACTGTTTGGGTTGGTTCTATTAAAACTATAGAAGCGATTAGAAACAATACGGTACCCAAAGGAAATGTTTTGGAGGCATCTAAAATTGCAGGTTTGTTTGCAGCAAAAAATACAAGTTCTGTGATTCCAGATTGTCATCCTTTGCCCATAGAATTTGCAGAAATTAGATTCGAAATACTGGATCAGAGCGTTGAAATTGAAGCTGAGATCCATACCATTTATAAAACAGGTGTTGAAGTTGAAGCCATGCATGCTGCAAGTGTAGTGGCATTGACAATGTATGATATGTTGAAACCAATAGACAAAGAAATTGAAATTCAACAAATCAAATTGGTAAAAAAGACAGGTGGTAAAAGCGCAAGAAAATATCCCTTAAAATCAGAAATAAAATGTTCTATTATTGTTTGCTCTGATACTATTTCTGAAGGGAGTAAAACGGATAGGGCGGGTTTGATTATTCAACAGAAACTGAGTGGATTTGGGTTGGATGCATCGAACTATTCAATCATTCCAGATGAAATTTTGACTTTACAAGAAAAGGTGAAGCAACACATTTCTCAAGGTATTCAATTGATTGTTGTAACAGGTGGAACAGGTGTTTCACCAAGAGATACTTCACCTGAGGCTATAGTGCCTTTAATTGAACGTAGAATGCCAGGTATTGAAGAAGCAATTCGCGCTTATGGTCAGCAGAGAACACCGTATGCAATGCTCTCGCGGAGTGTGGCTGGTTTTATTGGTGAATCGCTTGTTTTGGTATTGCCTGGTTCAACCAATGGAGCGTCAGAATCAATTGATGCTGTTTTTCCGGCAATTCTACATATTTTCGACGTTTTAAAAGCATTCAAACACGATTAATCAATCGAGTTGTTGGTCCAAAATATAGATCATCGCTGCCACAGAGGCTGCTCCTAATTCCAGTTCCCTCTTATTTACAGATTCAAAAACATCTGTTTCGGCATGGTGAACATCGAAATATCTTTGTGAGTCGGGAATAAAGCTCACAAAAGCAGTGTTGGGGTTATATTTTTTTATAGGACCTATATCTGCGCCACCACCACCATTTTCGAGGGTTCCAATACCATATTGGTTTAAAAGGGACTGAAAAACTTTGATTTTGGGTAAGATAGAGGTGTCGATTCCAAATCCACGTGGAGTGAAACCACCACGGTCACTTTCGAGAGCAGCAAGGTGAGTTTCTCCTTTTTCATGTGTTAATTTGGCGTATTCATTTCCCCCTCTCAATCCATTTTCTTCGTTAATCCAGAAAACACATCTTAGAGTGTGTTTGGGCTGATATCCAAGTACTTTCAATATTCGCAACGCTTCGAAAGCATGCATACAGCCCGCTCCATCGTCGTGGGCGCCTTCACCTTGATCCCAACTGTCGAAATGTCCCCCAAAAACAATCACTTTGTTGGGGGATATTTTTCCTTTTGTTTCAGCCACAACATTTGCACTCAACCGGTCGGGGAGCGTTTTACAGTTCAGATGAATTGATAGGATAAAATTTGGATCTTGTTTGCTTAAGTAATCGATGATATCGGCAGCTGCTGTGGCAACTGCCACCATTGGTATTTTATGGATGGAGTCTTCATAATGTGTGACACCAGTATGCGGATGAAGGTCGCATTTATTGCTTACACTTCTCACTAAAACTGCGAGCGCGCCATAGGGCGCGCACCAATTTGCACCATTCACTCTTTGTGAAACACATCCACCATAAGCTGAAAAAGTATTGAGGAGTGTTTCGTCCATTGGTTGGTTCAAGAGTACAATCTTATTTTTTAACTCCCCAAGTTTTCCCAATTCATCGAGTTGTTTTCTCGAATGAATAGAGATAACTTTTGATTTAACATTTGCTTCAATTGAGCCTCCTAATGCACATGCAGGTAATGAATACCAATTTTGTATTTTTTGATTTTCTTTGAGATACTGATCGCACTCATATGTAGCGTTGGGAGATAGGGGAAATGTTGCTTTCGCAATGTTTTGTTGTAATTGAAAAAAGGTGGATTTCTGTTGTATTAAACTGTTAAAAACAGGCGATTGGAATTCAATTTTTTCAATGTTACCACGTTCCCAACGTGGAACCATCACATTCTGTTTGTAAACGCTATCGAATTGATAGCTTTGAAGCATACTTACAGCCCATTGGATGCCTTTTTCAGCAGCGTCGCTGCCGCTAAGCCGCGCACCAATTTTTTTGCATAATTCTCCCAACCTGCTGTAGGAATGTCCCCGCAACAGCGCTTCGTTGAATACATTTTTTAAAAAAATGCTGTCGGAAGATGTGTGATTTATTTTTTGGGCATTGGCATTTTGTGCCAAAATCAAAAGAGCGAGTACGAAACAAAATGCGCGTAAAAGTCTCATTATCTACCTTTCAATTCTACCACAGAGTTAACTGTCATTTTAACTCCCATGGTATTGATTTCAGTATTGATATTGCCTTTAACAAGCTTGAAAATTCCAGCGGTATTGTCGAAGGTTGTTTGAATTTTACCATTCATATTTGGCATCATACTTTTTCCGAAATTCATAGCTTGTTGATCTTCTTTAGAAAGGTTCATTTGTTTTTCTGATGGGATGCCCATATTTCCCATTCCTCCCCCCATCATTGATGACATATCTGGCATTCCCATACCCATTCCCATGTCGGAGTTATTGCCACTGCCATTCGATTGATTGGTAGCGGGTTGTTTGTTTGTGTTCATTTCAAATTCCATAGAGCCATCTCCGGATTTACCTTTTGCATTCGTGGCAAAAAGATCATTTGATTTATTGGTTGTGATGGTTTGGTCAATAGTTGCTATACCATTGTTGAGCGAATTCACCAAAATATCAATATTGTAAACTCCTGAGGTAACGGTGTAGTGGTCTCCAACAGAAACATCTCCTTCTGGCATTGAAAGCGCCTGTAACATATCATAAGGCATTGCGTATAACTTATCGCTTTCTTGATTTTCTTTGATATTGATTTTTCTGGTATTTTTCATTTTTAAGGGTAGATAACCAGGTTTTAATTTACCCGTTTTTGGATCGAATTCGGCATAAGCATTAACACTTCTTGGGCCTGCATTCCCTCCGTTTGAACCAACTTGTGAATTCTGAGTTGTTTCAATAGCAAGTACATTTGATGTTGGTGTTGTGATAAAAATCAACTTATTGGCAAATGTAAATTGCCCTTTTTTATTCACTGTAACATCACTTTCTACATAATCTTTTGGCAGATTTGTAAGTGATGCAACGCTCATTCCCTTTGCATTTTTAACAGAGTAGTTCATGAGATAGAGTCGCCCCGAAGCAGTACCTTCTGCATCCACTGAATTTACGAGCAGTACAAAATCTACAGTGGTTGTATATTTATCTTTCATTTGCATTCCCATCATCGACATATTTAAATTGTCGGTTATGGTTGCAGAGTAATTGATTGCATCGCCTGCTTTCCATTGATAGTTGAGTTCTTCGGCAAAAAGGTTTGTGAGGAGAAAAAAACATCCCCCAATAAGTAAAAGTAATTTTTTCATATCTGTGTTAAAATCAAAACTAATGAATTTCTCACTATTTTTAAGCTTTTTGTAGTATTAAAACGCTAGATTTTTGTTAGAGTGTCTAACAAAAATTACACCTCTGATTATGTTCAATTTGGGCTTCTTTGCATTGTTTACATTTGCCAATACAATATGGACGATATTCGATATGTAAAGTATCAAAAAATACTATTGTATGTATTTTCATTGCTACTCATTTGGCCTTTTCTCAATTCTCTTTCCAATTCAAATGATTTTGAGGTGTTTTTAGGAGCATCTAAAAGGATGTTATTGGAATTGGATATGTACCATGATAGTATCCTTTACGACCGATATTTACATTACTATTATTCTCCCTTTTTTGCATTTTTATTGCAACCGTTTGCTGCGATTTCTGATTATCGATTTCCAGAAAATTCAATTTTACCAAACGTTGAATTGTCGATGCTTTTGGCAAAACTAGCGTGGAATTCACTCAATTTATTTTTCATCTACCGAATATGTAAATATATTTTGGGCGTATTTCAGTTCGAAAATCAAAGAAAAGCATTCTGGTTTTACATCATTATGGTGTTTTTATGTTACCGTTGGTTTCACATTAACATCAAATATGGACAAATGACAATTTTCTTGCTATTTGCATTTTTTGAAGCTTATTTCAATCAGCACCTAAGAAATTGGTTGAAGTGGATGCCCTTGGCCATTGGTTTACAAATCAAGATATTGCCTATTTTTTTCTATTGGAAAATGCTTCTCGATCGAAATTATAAGGCTATGATGACTGTTTTTTTATGGGTTTTGGTCATAACCATCTTTCCTTTTGTATTTCTAGAACCTGGATATTACATACATGAATTAAAAATGTGGCTTACAGCAATAAATCCTCTAAAGAGCAATCATGTTGTAAAAATAGGTGAGGGCGGATTTATGGATATTGGGTCAATAGTTACCAAGTATTTTACAAATTATAGAATTGCCACAGAGCCAAGAGTATGCATCACAAAACTTTCTATTTCTCAGATGTTTTGGCTCACACAATTTTTACGTGTAGCAATTCTGAGTGTCATTACCTATTTGATTTTATTATTAAAAAAGCAAAATAGAATGAAATACAATGAATTTGTTCAATTCAGTCTTATGTGTATTGGAATCCCACTTATTTTTCCTCACCAAAGAGATTACTCTTTTGCCATGTTGATACCAGCGGTGGCTTACATGGTGTTTTATTTTTTGAGGGACAGAGACGTGATTAAACCAATTGCAGCTGCTTTCTTTTTTATTGGCCTGTTGCTCATGGGATGTGTTGTTTTCTTTGAACTTTTTTCCCTTGATTTTAGGTATTGGATCATCGGAGTAAGGTTGATGGGTATTGGAGCTTTGATTTTTTCAGGTTTTTATTTTCTGTTTATTTATGAACAGGTAAAAAGTCTAAAAAATTTATCCAAAACTCCTTAATTAACGGAGTTCTACCACTTTTTTGCGTTTTAGGATTTTGGATTTGTCTTCACCCAAAAACTTATAATTGATTTGCATTTGATAAAATCTTGGCGGCGATAAATCTGCGGGCCTACCCATATAAATGGTTTGTGTCAAGTTGTTCACTTGAAACAACAATTTAATGCTTTCATTGAGTTGATAACCAGCACGGATATCTGTGATCCAACCCTCATTTTTGCCATTGCGGTATGCGTTTTCTACTCCTTGTATGAATAGCAAAAATGCGGCATCAATATTTTCGAATGCACTTTGATATTTTTGACTGAATCCGCATTCGAATAAGCCTAGATTGAATTGGATATCGGCTCTGAAAACATTTCTGTTGCGGTATTTGAGAATGTTGTTAGGATTTGCTGCAGTATTTTGAAAAGTGATAGATTGTCCGCCAAAGTTTTTCGTAATCTCAGCATTTATATTGTCAACAGTAGGGTTGGAGTACGTGTATCCAATGAGCCATTGTATTTTTAAGTTTTGGATGATACCAGCATCATTTTTAATGTTTGTTGCTTTCTCAAATGCACCTCCACTTTCGATTTCAATTCCTTGAATGGTGCTCGATCCAACATTTAAACTTTTGAAACCAAGTAGAAAAGGGTTCCATTGGCCAAAAGTATATTCCATCATGTTGTTGTATTTGTTTTGGAATGCAGAAAAATCGATGTATGTGCTGATCAAGCCAGTTTTGGTATTTCCGATTCTAAATCCTTGTTTCAATCCAATTTCTATATTGTTTCCGGTTTCAGGCTTCAAGTTGTTATTGGGTAGCACAAAAATAGAACCGCTAGATGTGGTGGTGAATAATTCAGCCATTGATGGAAATCTGAATCCTTCGCCATAAGAAAAACGCAAGAAAGTTGATTGTCCGAACTGTTTGTTCAATCCAGCTCTAAAAACTGGTTTAGACTGAATATTTCCATCGAGATTAAAATGTTCATATCGCGCACCAATTTGGGCAATCCAACCATTTTTTTTGTATTGAATTTGTGAGTAAGCAGAACGATTTTCTAAGTTGTGAGGTCCGCTAAACATGGGTGCCTCAGCTTTGGTTCCAACTCTTACTATGCCAAAAGCAATTTCAACATTTTGGAATGTTCTTTTTGTTTTGAATTCAGAGTAAATGAGAACGCTTTTGTTATTTTGGTTGTTGGTTGTGTCGCCGTTATTAATTTCATTGCTTATGGAAAAATATCGGTTCATGAGTTTGTGTTTCCACTTTTTACCATTCCATTCGATGATTGGATCGAAGTTTGTTCTTCTTCCGGTATTGAGCGAGTAAGAACTATCAAGGGTGGTATAGCCTAATTTTTCGTTTTGCCAAATCAGGAAAGAACCGGTTTCGCCTCTCTGTGTTCCCCCATTTAGCCATATTTTTAGGGGATGTAAACTTGATTTTTCAGAAAATTCATATCCATATTTCCATCCAATTCTCACTCTGTAGTCATGCTCATTTAATCTAAATCCATCATCATTAAATTGATTCCAAGTGAATGCGAAAGAGTGATTGTCAATTTTTTCAGTGTAACAGCCATTTACGCCATAATTTACATGAATGGATTGATCAAATTTATATTCATCGGGAATCTGGTATGCGCCAGCAATGATATTTACATTCACATATTGTTGTTTTCTAATTGGAACAGATCTTAGATTCACAACACCGTTAAGTGCCGATGAACCATATAAAGCAGAACCAGCGTTTTTAATGACTTCGATTCCCGAAACGCCCTCAATTGGTAAAAAGTTGAATGGCACTGAACCCACGTCACCTGCAAGCATAGGCATTTCGTCAAGTGTAACCATAACCCTGCTGCCTGCCCCATAACTCCAACCACTCCCGCTGCGAATGTTGATTTGTCCATCGTTTACAACCACTCCAGGCACTTGGTTTAAAATTTTACTCGCATCAATAGGAATCTTATTTTCAATGAGATAAGGTTTGAGGATTGAAATACCAACCACACTTTCCTTTAATTTAGAGGCGTCTTTATTGGCGCTCACAACAACTTCGTTGAGCCAATCGTAATTTTCTAGACTGTTTTTTTCTGGTTCGGTTTGTGAAAAAAGCGATTTTGAAATAAAAAGTAAGATGAAACAAACAAAAGAATGTAAGTTCTTAAAAATTTCCATGTAA
>CAZYBT010000004.1:46257-63839 GCA_964645755.1 uncultured Rhizobium sp. | reverse complement strand
AATTGGTTAGTTATTTGGACGATGCTCCATGGCCAGCTACCAAAGATGAACTCATTGATTATGCAATTCGTTCTGGAGCTCCATTAGAGGTAATTGAAAACCTTCAGGAGTTGGAAGACGATGGAGAACCCTATGAGAGTATTGAAGAAATTTGGAGTGATTATCCTACAGATGATGACTATTTCTTCAACGAAGATGAACTATAAAAAAAGCGGCGTAGCCGCTTTTTTTATAGTTGAAACAATTTAATGTTAGGGAATTCAGTTGTTTTTTGACTTAAGTAATTCGGTGATTACAGCTGATCTAAGTTTTTCTACGTTTGTTTTATTTGTGGCAGAAATAAAAACTGCAGGGGCGTTTTCTTTGGCCATCCAACTTTTTTCAAACTGTTCTATGGTAAGTCCGGTATTTCCCACGAAAAAATCGTCTTCTTTACCTTTAAAAGCGTCTACTTTGTTAAATACAATTAATTCTGGTTTACTTGAAGCACCAATACTATGCAAAGTTTCCTTCACCGATTGCATTTGTTTTTCATAATTGGGGTTGCTGATATCCACTACATGAATGAGCAAATCTGCTTCTAAAGCCTCTGCCAGCGTGCTTTTGAAACTTTCTACTAACAGCGTTGGAAGTTTTCGAATAAATCCAACAGTGTCACTTAATAAAATGGGTACATTTTGTCCTTCTTCTGTTGGATGTGGTAAAACAACTTTACGAACAGTTGAATCTAGTGTGGCAAAAAGTTTATTTTCAACCAAAACATCGGAACGGCTCAACAAGTTCATGATGGTGCTTTTCCCAACGTTGGTATATCCCACTAGGGCCGCGCGCATAGCTCCTTCGCGGGAGGATCTTTGTGTGATGCCAATTTTTTCGATGTGCAACAAACGCTCTCTCAAGAGGGATATTCTATTTCTGAGTGCCCGTCGGTCGGTTTCAATTTCTGTTTCCCCGGGGCCTTTCATTCCGATACCTCCTTTTTGTTTACTTAAATGCGTCCATAAACCAGTTAATCGGGGCAGCATAAAGATACTTTGAGCCAGTTCTACTTGGGTTTTTGCTTGAGCAGTTTGGGCGTTTTTTGCAAAAATATCCAGAATTAAATGGGTTCTTGACAAAACTTTTACGTTTTCCATTTCTTGTTCTAAGTTTCGAACTTGAGCTGGACTTAAATCATCATCAAAAATGGCAATATCTACATTGTTGAACTTGCAATACTCTGCAATTTCCTGCATTTTACCTTTTCCTACATATGTTTTTGCATGAGGATGCTCGAGTTTTTGAGTAAATCTTTTGATGCTTTTAGCACCCGATGTAAAGACAAGTTGCTCTAACTCATCGAGGTACTCATCAACAGATAATTCTTGTTTTTGTGATTGAACACCAACCACAATTGCAATTTCCTCATGTTTATCGTTATTGATCAAAATAATAAAGTTTAAGTTACAAAATTACGATTGTATTTGGGATTGTGGTATTTGAATTCGATTTTTGAGGGACAATGCGCAAAATTTTCATTTTTGTTTGGACATGCATATCGATTTGCGCAGCTCATGCACAGCAGTACATGATTTCCAATATCCCTCAACTCACACAAAAAAAGAGTTTGTTTCATAGGCCAATCGCCAAAAATGAGTTTGGATCTTATTTTTTGAATTATGCACAAGAAAATTTGATTGATGGTTTCAGTATTGAGCAATTTGATTCTGAATTATCTTATGTTCAAGGCAGATTTTTTGAAGTTGGAAAGAAAATTTATGTTCTGAAAGTTTTTTCTTCTGATTCTGGAATTTACTGGATTTCCGTTTTTAGAAAAAGGTATGAAAAAACTAAAGTTTATTTAAACCATATTAATTTCAGATTGGAAGGCTCAATTGATACGAAGTTTGTTGGTGAGTTTGATTTAGGAAATCTACACATAGATCAATTCTATGCGGATTATAGTCAGGACAAGAAAAAGTGGTCATTGATGTATATCAAAGAGTTAAATCATGATAATTCAGAAATAGGAGCTGTGGTTTATGACATTACAGGAACAGAATTGTTTCGTCAAAAAACAGTGTTTGGATCGAGGCAAGATTTGTTGAGAATTGAGGAATCTATTTTAACCGATAGTGCTAAAATTTTGGCGACAGTGGTAGCAAACATTCCACGTGATTTTGGGAACAGAGGCACAAAAATGAGTGATTTTTATCTTCTAAGATTAACGCATTTAATTGGAGAAAACAAAAAGATTCCACTCCGAAATAATTACTTTAATTCACAACTTATCATTGATCCTTCAACAAAGGATATCGTAATTGGTGGATTATATGGAGATTCACGCGGGGTGGATATTGATGGTTGTTTTTCACTTCGAATTGAACAGGAAGATTTCAATCATGAAAAGATCTTAGAAACTGATTTCAGCGAAAATATGGTCAAAAAAATTTTAGGTGTAAAATTGACCAAAAAGAATCGCGAAAAGCCTAAAAATTTTCATATCCGGAGAGTGGTGAGTACATCAACGGGTAAATTGGTTTGTATTATGGAACAATACTCCGAATCGAAACAATTGGAAACGTATTACATCAATGGAATTCCACAGACTTCCACCAGGATTTTGTACCATTGTGGAGACATGGCTGTTTTGTTTGTAGATACTACAGGTAATATTGATAGTTGTGTGATGATTCGCAAAGATCAAACAGGAACAATGTATAATTTATATTTAATGGGTATTGCTACATATATATGTAAGGATGGAATACACATATTGTACAATTCTGACATTGCTAGAAATAATGAAGTTTTAGATGTAGTGATTCGATCAGATTATTCAATTGGTCAGAAAGCAATATTAAATAGTGAGAACTTTTACAATATGATTGTGCCAATAGATGGAAAGGAGATGGAATATTGCTCATTTACGGTACCTTTGTACAGAGATAAACAATGGTTTTGGATGCAAATAAACGGTCATGATTAGTCGCTTCTTTGATAATAAAATTGGGTCTTTGGCCTTGGTCATTCTCATGATTTTAATCATGAGAATTCCAGTGTTTTATTATTTTCATAGCGAGCCATTACAGATTGTGAATAATGGTATTTTTTCAATGATGTTAGATCAGATTTCACTCAATAAAGCACTTTCGTTTATTTTGTCTTTTATCGTTGTTTTGGTTGAGGGTCTAATTATCAATAAACTGTGTTGGGAGTATAATATTGTTGAGAAACCGGGATATATTATTTTATATTTTTTTGGAATATTAAATTCATGTTTTATTGAAAATTATTTCCTATCAAATATACAATTGGGTAATTTATTTGTGTTGATAGGAATGAGTTATATGTATTTATTCATTAAGAATAATTACAATCGAATATGGCTGTTTCTAAGCTCTCTGTTTTTTGGAATTGCAGCATTGAGTATTCCAGAACATTTCTGGATCATTGTTTTTTTAGTCGTGATTGTAGTTTTGTTTAAACCCATATTGCCTGTTGATATTTTTGCAATCATATTCGGATTATTGATGCCGTATTATATTGTTTCCTCGGTAGGATTTTTATTTTCATTTAATTTTAGTTTTAGCAATACATGGCAATTTTGGGTGTTAAAAACCAAAACAATAGATTTTCATTGGCTGAAAGATGGGCCTGAGATATTGCTCATTTTTATATTGTTAATTTTTGTTTTTGTGGGCGTATTGCAAGTTGTTGGATCATATTTTCGTTCGAATGTAGAAACCAGGAAAAGTAAATTGGCTATGTTGGTATTTGGAATTTATTCAATGATCATCTTTTTGATGAGATTTAAAGATTACAGCAATTATTTTATTTTAGCTTCAGTGCCTTCAGCTGTTTTTATTTCTAGCTTTTATGAAGGTAAAAATTGGAAAAAATGGAAAGAATTTTTGAATCTTATGACGCTGATTTTTTTGATTTACACCTTGTTTAGGTAATCAAAAGTTTCCAGTTTTTAATCACTGATTTTTCAATTGTTTCACTGATTTCATATAAACTTTTTTGTTGATCTTCTGTCCATTCTGTTTTTATTGCCTTAACTTGAATAAAAACCCGATTCAATCCGTATATTATTCCAGAGTGCTCTTGATAGTGGAATAGGTATTTTGACTCAACAAACCGATTCATTCTTTGCTGAAATTGTTCAATGTTTTGATGGTCAATATAAGTCAAGAGTGTCGGTATGTGCGTTTGTACAGATGCTAATTCCTGATAAAATATGTCCAATTTTTCTTTATGTTGATTGATGATTACTTTGTCGATAAGCATTTCAATCCACACATGAAGTGCAAACCAAAACCTAGGAATTTCTTGCTTTTGAAAAGCGTTTTTTACTGAGGTGTGACAATTGTCATAAACAACTTTAAAAAACGGTGATTGATGAAATATATGATCTCTGAGAATATGTTTTTGGATACCCAGCTGCCAATCATTATGAAGATCTAAATGGTGTAATTTCTTTTTGTTGTAAAGGTTGGGTGTAAAATTGCGGAGGAGGTCAGGAGTTAATAGTCCGAAATTATGGATTGGGTTATTTTCTATTTGATCGAAATGATAATGAGCAAAAAAGTTCACAAAGCAAATGTCAACATTTCTGATGAACATCTTGAAACATTAGATGATTATTTTTGTTTTATTCAATGATGAAGAACGTTGATAGTTGTAAGTTACTTTTGCTTTTGACGTTTACTGTGGGACTTACGGCCTGCATATTTAACAATAGGAATCAAAATACAACAGTTGTAGAATCACAAATGAAACAGGAAAAAAATGAATATCCGGTAGTAAAAACCGATGAACAATGGAGGGCTGAATTGGGCGATTTTTCGTATTCTGTTCTCAGAGAAAAGGCAACAGAAAGGCCATTTACAAGTGAGTTTGAAAAATTTTGGGAACCAGGTGTTTATGTTTGCAAAGGTTGTGGTTTTGAATTGTTTACGAGTGAAACCAAATTTGATGCTGGTTGTGGTTGGCCAAGTTTTTATCAATCAATAGATAAAAAGAATGTTAAAGAAATTTTAGATTTGAGTCATGGTATGACGAGGGTAGAGGTAGTTTGTTCAAATTGTGGGGGACATTTGGGTCACGTTTTCAACGATGGATATGATCAACCAACGGGATTGAGATACTGCATCAATGGGGCCTCTTTAGGATTTAAAAAGAAACAATAAATTCTCAAAAAAATAGGAGAAAGTTTTAGTATCTTGCTTCACTTTATATGCAAGATCAAAAATTATTTTTATTAGATGGTATGGCCCTTGTTTACAGGGCTTTTTTTGCGTTTAGTCAGAATCCAAGAATTACGAGTACTGGTATTAATGCCAGCGCGATGTTTGGTTTTACCAATACTCTATTGGACATTTTGAATAAACAAAAACCAACTCATATTGCAGTGGTTTTTGATACCGATAAGCCAACCCAGAGGCATATTGAATTTGAAAAGTATAAGGCGCATAGGGATCCAATGCCAGAAGATTTAAAAAAGAGCCTTCCGTACATTGTTAAAATATTGAACGGCTTTAACATTCCTGTAATCACAATGGATGGATATGAGGCTGACGACATTATTGGTACTCTTGCTTGGAGGGCTCAAAATATGGATGTTTATATGATGACACCCGATAAAGATTTTGGTCAGTTGGTGAAAGATCATGTGTACATATACAAACCAGGCCGAATGGGTAATCCTGATGAAATTTTAGGAGTAAAAGAAATTTTAGAAAAATGGGAAATTGAAAGAGTGGATCAAGTGATTGATATTCTTGGGTTATGGGGTGATGCTGCCGACAATATTCCTGGTGTACCTGGAGTTGGTGAAAAAACAGCGAAAAAATTGATCCAACAATACGGTACAATGGAGAATATTTTGGCACATACTCATGAACTCAAAGGAAAAATGAAAGAAAAATTTGAGGAGTTTACTGAACAAGCTAAGGTGAGTAAATGGTTGGCAACCATTGATACAAAAGTGCCCATTGATATTGAGGTGGAAAGTTTGATCATTCAGCCTAAAAATGCTGAATTAATCACAGAGGTTTTCACAGAATTAGAGTTTCGAACCTTGATGAGGCGGGTTTTGGGTGATTCAACTCAATCATCAGCCTCAACCAATGAAAATACCACTCCTAAGTCAAAGTCTGCTCCAAAATCAAATCCAAACCAACCCGGACTTTTCGATTTATTTAACTCACCTGAAGAAATTGAGGAAGAGGTAGTTACTCCTGTTTATCAAACAATTGCCGATGTTGAGCACGATTATTCAACCATTGAATCTGAAGAACAAATTACTTTTTTGTTGTCACAATTAAATGATGTGGGAGAGTTTTGTTTCGACACTGAAACAACGGATTTAGACCATTTTGTTTCCGAATTGGTTGGTATTTCATTTACTTGGAAAGCCCATCAAGGTTGTTACATTCCATTGCCAAAAGATTTCGAACAATGTAAACAGTTGTTAGCTCGTTTTCAAACTGTCTTCCAATCCGATAAGTTAAAAATTGCTCAGAATTTGAAATTTGATGTGGCAATTCTATCCAAATATGGATTAAAGATTCAGGGACCATTTTTTGATACAATGCTGGCACATTACTTGATTGAACCTGATCAGCGTCACAACATGCAAGTATTGAGTGAACATTACTTGAACTATTCACCAATTTCAATTGAAACATTGATTGGGAAGAAGGGAAAGGGACAAGGAATCATGTCGGATGTTGAAATTTCGAAAATATCAGAATATGCTGCCGAGGATACCGATGTTACCTATCAGTTGAAGCAAAAATTGATGCCTCAATTAGAGGAAAGAGGATTGCTGGATGTATATCAATCGATTGAATTGCCATTGGTTTCAGTGTTAGCTGAAATGGAGCATGAAGGAGTAAAAATTGATACCGACTTTTTGAATTCATACAGTAAAGAATTACAAGGACAAGCCCTAGAATTTCAAACCAAAATATTTGAATCGGCGGGTATGCAATTCAATATTTCTTCTCCTCAGCAAGTTGGGGCTGTCTTATTTGAACGGTTAAAATTGTCTGATAAACCTAAAAAAACCAAAACTGGTCAGTATCAAACAGACGAAGAAACTTTGGTTTCTTTATTGGGAAAGCATGAAATCATTGAGTATATCATGAACTTCAGAACGCTACAAAAATTGAAAGGAACCTATGTAGATGCATTACCATTATTGGTGAAGACGCAAACAGGTAGGGTGCATACTAGTTTTAATCAGGCTGTGGCTGCAACAGGTCGTTTGAGTAGTCAAAATCCGAATTTACAGAATATCCCTATTCGAACAGATTTAGGTCGAGAAATTCGTAAGGCCTTTGTCCCTCGTGATCAAAACCATGTATTGTTAAGTGCAGATTATTCTCAAATTGAACTTCGAATTATTGCTCATATTTCTGAAGACCCAACAATGATTGAAGCGTTTAATAAAGGAATTGACATTCATACAGCAACTGCAGCAAAAGTTTGGAATGTTGAAATAGCGGATGTTGACAAAGAAATGCGCAGAAAGGCAAAAACGGTTAACTTTGGTATCATTTACGGTATTTCCGCATTTGGATTGAGTCAAAGAGTGAATATTAGCCGTGGAGAAGCCAAGGAAATCATTGATAATTATTTTGTACAATTTCCTGGCATCAAATCTTATATGGATAAAACCATTAATTCTGCGAGAGAACTTGGATATGTTCAAACTATTTCTGGAAGAAAAAGAAATTTGAGGGACATAAACAGCAAGAATGCGGTTGTAAGAGGATTTGCTGAGCGAAATGCTATCAATGCTCCAATTCAAGGAACTGCGGCCGACATGATAAAAATTGCGATGATTCAAATTCAAAATTGGTTGAATGCTTCTGATTTGAAAACTAAAATGATATTACAGGTGCATGATGAATTGTTATTTGACGTTCCGAAGAACGAAATAGACATGGTTTCAAACAAAGTAAAAGAGCTTATGGAGGGCGCGATGAAGCTTAATGTACCCGTTTTGGTTGAGTCTGGAATTGGCGACAATTGGTTAGAAGCCCATTAATTCCAAAATCTCCAATTGAAGCCAAAGCGAACCCTAACGGGTTCAATGGGGTAAGCATAGGTTTGTTCGAATCTTGGATTAAACTGAGGAACAACAAACCATTGGTTTAGATGTTCGTATTTGATAAATAAATCCACGTTTTGAATTCGGCCACTTGCAAATACATCAATTACTGGGTAGTTCCCCAATGGATTTAAGTTTGCTTCTTCGAAATAAAAAGATGCTGCATCTGGTCTAAAATTCAATTGATTGTAATTGGATGTGTAAATACCCTCAATTCCAAGTCTAAACAACAATGCTTGATTGAACGCTTCATTTTGGAAGTAAATGGCGGTTCGCGCATGTAATTTTGGGAGTCCGTAATTGTTGAGTTTTGAACTTTGGTTTAACTGAAAGAATGCTTGTTCTTGGAAAATAAATTTCCCTAGTTTTAAGGTTATGTCACCACCGAATTGAATAAAATTTACATAGTCAATACTCGTGGGAATTGGAGTATTTATGGCAATTACATCGTTTTGGTTACTTCCAATGTTAAAGAAAACATTGCCTTTGAAATTGCTGCCAAATTTTGAAATTTTAATTTGTGCAAACTGCTGTTGGCTAAAGTTTGGATCGGTTAAACGATAATCCAATTTTGCCTGAGAAAAATAATATTGGTTGCTTGAGAATGTTGATAGATATTGGTTTATGGGTTGGTTTGAAATTTGACCGCGAATAGATATTTCGAATTTATTCTGGAATGATTTTTTCAATTCTGTATTCCATAAGAACGACTTTTGAGCATATCCAAGAACAAATAAATTGGCTTCTGAAAAGATTTCCCAACTTTGATACTTGCTATTCAAAATTCCCTCGAATCCATGAGATTGAATTTGATATGATTTTAATGCTTTGGAGTTGGTATCTAACTGGTAATCTAAGTACTGATAAATATGATTTACCTGTAGATTGGCGTTAAAATCTCTAAATTTCTTTTGGAAGTTAATGCCAATTCTATGGTCTATAAGACTAAATGAAGTGCTATCTAATGTTTTTTTATTGGTAAAGTTAAAGATAGAACCGTAGTAATTGGTGTCTAAGTTTTTATCTTGGTATTGAAATCTAACTTTGTGAAAGCGAATACTTTGTGCTATGCCAAATGTTTGATTTGTATCAAAAAAATAACGATGTTTGAATCGATGGTCGTTCTGAGCCCAAAAAGACTTTGCCGTGGTAATACGTGGGAAGTAATTCCCAAAAAGTCGTTCTGAAATGCTATTCGTCTGCTGGAAATTGGGCCCATAGAATAAGCTGTCGGTTAACAGTCCCCCATTTTCAACTCTTCTGTTACGATTCCAAGAGAAAATAATTTGATGCTGATATTTTTTGTCTTGACTGGTGAAATGACTACCAATTAAAGTACTTCGATTTAAATTTTGTTGTTGTGCAATTTCAGGGGTGTATAAATCGCCATTCAAAACAGAATTATAATCGAGGGTAACATTCCAGGTTTTTGAAAAATTTTGGGTGTGAAGAATGTTCAAACCAATGAGTCCACCATCACCTTGAACATATTTGCACAAAGTAAAAGGTTGTGAAACTTCGTGAAATTGAAAATTGTCTGGAGTTTTACTATGCAAAGCAAATTGTTGAAATCCAATTGAAATTCCAGAATTCTGAAAAGGAGTTACTGCCAAAATTCTTTCGGGTGAACCAATACTACCTAAAGTAGCACAAGGTAAAATTTGATTTGCACCAGGAAAATAGCGATGAAAATCTGAAATAGTGGTATCAATTGGTTTTAATGTGTCTCTTTGTAGCCATAGATTATTCGCAAATTGAACTTTTGGGTAAAGTTTGAACTTGATTTTTTTAATTTCTTTGTTGGCTGTGTCTCGTTTCCACATTCCAGTTGTGTCGGAGCTGCGTATATTTTCACTTCCCCCACCAATTGGATCAATCACAATTTGAGTGAAACCTTGTTGCGTTCCCAAGAATAGAAATAACAAAAGTATAATGATATGGCGAAGGCGGTTTTTCAAATGGAGATGCAAATTTGCGTATAATTTTTGAAGTATTCTGTGTGGTGATTGTCGAATTTTCATCAATTTACGATGAAATACCCTTAAATTGTGACATTTATGGAGTTTATTCTAAAAGTTTTGGCTGTAGTTGGATTGTCGTGTCTAAAATATTTATTGGGCGTTTCAATGGCAGTTGTAGCACTAACACCTGTTGAGGGCTTTATTTCTGTGGTAATTGGATCGTCGATTTCTGTTTTTATTTATGTATTTGGGGGCAAAGCTTTGAGCCAATTTTTTATAGATCGTAAAAAGAAAAAACTAGGTGAGCATTATGTTCGTCCAAAAGTTTTTACAAAGAAGAACAGATTTTTAGTGAAAATCAGAAAAAATGGTGGTCTTCCATTGGTGGCGTTTTTGTCGCCAGTGATTATTAGCTTAACTGTTGGCTGTTTGTTAGCCATTACATTTGTTAGGGATAAACGACAAATAGTTGCATACATGATTGCATCTATTTTTGTTTGGTCTTTGATGATTTTTGGGGGACTTTTATCGTTTTTTAAATAAACAAAACATCAATTGCACATATTGCAAAGAATTTTCTGATAAATAATTGCGTAAATTGCAAATCAAATGATGAAAATTCGTTCGCTTTTTGCAATTGTTATTGTTGTTTTTCTTTGGGGTTGTGCGAAAGAACAGACTAGTTGGGATGTTAACAATACATTTCCTTTGTTTAAAACCCAAATGTCGCTCAATGACGTTGACAATACATACTTGAAGCCAAATTTAAGTGATAGTAGTTTTTTATTGTCCTATGAAAATTTGATTTATCGTTATAAAATCAACGATTTACAAGCAACGGATACCGGAATTGATGCTTTTTTTAGTTTGCGAAAATTAAAATTGAGCGATAGAACTATCGAAAACAGTATTACACTGGGGCAAATCAATCCTTTGTTTAAAGTGCTCAACGGACAACAAGCGGACATTCCTGCTCAAGAGCAATCAAATCTAACGCCAACAGATATTGATGCTTCAGCGTTTTTCGAAACAGCTACATTGGATACTGGGTTTTTGGATATTTCAATTGAGAACAATTTGCCTGTGAATATCAGTTTAATTGTATTTGAATTGACAAACTCAACTGATAATTCAGTTGTAGCCTCAGATTCATTCAAGAACATCAATAAAGATGGAGGAATTGCCACAAAGACCATTGATTTGAGAGGCAAAACAGTCACAAAAACACTCAAGGGAACCATTAAAAAATTAATTACCCAATCGAGCAATGGTTTGGTTTTGATTGATGCAAATAAAGGAATTACGGTAAAATTAGGTGTGCGGAATTTGCGACCTAGTTCTGCAATTGCAGCGTTCCCCTCGCAGAATGTTATTGATCAAGACGAGGGCCTGACATTGTATATGGGTGGTGCTGAAGTGAAGTATTTTAAAGTATCCAAAGGTCAATTGCGAATAAAGGTTGAAAGTACTATCCAAGAAGACATGTCTATGGTTTTATCATTACCGGGTGCCTTGAAAGATGGTCAACCATTCTACCAAGAATTATCGATGCCAGGATCTGCAGGGAATGGGGTTTCTACCACAGAACAAATTTATGACATGACAGGTTACCTTTTAGATTTTCGTGGCAAAAACGGACCTGTTAAAGATACAGTTAATACCTTTCATCAGATATTAAAAGTAACGTTAGACAGTAGTGGGAGGAAATTGGCTGTCAGTTTGAAAGATAGCATTAAATTGACATACAGAATCGAGGGACTGAAACCTGAGTATGCTATTGGTTACTTAGGAAATACACTCAATAGAACTGGTGCGCAAACAACCGACTTTGGTTTGTTCAAGGGCATTGACGGCAATGTTCAAGCGAAAGATTTGAACGTGTCCTTTGTGCTTAGAAATAGTATTGGTACTGATGGTAGATTTAAATTGCATCAGTTAGATGGAGAAAATGTTTTTTCAAAAAATAAATTGTCTTTGAGCGCAAACCCACTGATGACGGACTTATTTGTAACTTCGCCAAAATTTGTTCGCGGTGATTTCACTGAAACTAGAGTGGATCTCAATACAAATAATTCCAACATAAAATCATTTTTGGAGAACTTACCTCAGAAATTGCATTATGATTTAGAGACAGAGATTTCGCCAAATGGAAATGTAAATAATTACCAAGATTTTGTTTTTGATGACTCAAGACTCGATGTGATCATGCGCGTGGATGCACCTGCAACTTTTTCTATTGGTGGGTTGGTTTTGAGGGACACTCAAGGGTTGAATTTAAAGGAACTAGGTGCAGTTGAAAGGATGAAAAGTGCCACTTTGTTTTTAGAAGTAGAAAATTCATTTCCTGTAGAATTTGGATTGGATGTAGAATTGCTCGATAAGCAGTATTACCGACTTGGGAACTTAGATATCACACCTCAACAAGGTATTTCTGCGGGTGTGGTTGATTTAAACGGGTACCCCATACAATCAACAAAATCTACAATGATAATTCAGTTGCCCAGGAGTAAGGTGGATATGTTAAAGAATGCTGGTTATGTTACTATCGCAATGAAAATTAAAGGTAATAGTAACATGCAAAGATTGTTTTACGATAGTAAGGTGAATGTGAAATCTAGAATTCAGTTTGAATATGAAGTTCGTAACTAAAAAAATTAAACTATTCATATTGGTTTTGTCTGTAATTTCAGCAGATACATTGATTGGTTCCGAATTGCCGAATTTGAAAGATTCAATGATTTTAGTTGATGTAAGAGCTGAAAAAGATTTGATAAAAATGCCGCCGCCGCTATCAAAAACCAGCGTGTATATGCCGGTTGTGTGGTATAATTTAGAAAGTGGATCAAATTGTGTTCCATTTTCACTGTTGAGTAAATTTGCCTTTGGTGGGTATATTTCACCCTCGGAAATGAATGATTATCAGTCGTTGTTGGCTTCTCAGGACAACAGAATGGGAGCGATTCAGAATTATGGAATCAATTTGTATCCATTGCCAGGTTATGAAATACAGAAAAAAGGTGCTTTAGAAAGTATATTTTTAGAAATTGACGATTATACCGGAGCAACTTTTAATCAAGACGCATTCCGTATGATTTTTCAGGGAAATACCAATTATTTAGGAAAAACATTGGATGTAGGAAATAATGTTGTTGAGTCTTGGAGAACGAGAACTTTGAAATTTAATTTTCGGAAATCCTTCAACAAAATTGAAATATCACCTAGTATACAGGTAGGTCAATGTTTGAATTACACAAGAATTGAAACCCAAAATATGAAACTTTCTAGTGATGCTGTTGGTGATGAAATTACCTTTTCTGGAAATGCATATTCTGCAAATTCAGGATATTCTTTTTGGGGGACAGGGGTAGGTATGCAAGCTGGATTGATGGTTTATTTGAAGAATGTTTATCAGTCTTCTAAAAGTATTTATGCCTTTAGTTTCGGGGTGAAGAATTTCGGTTTTTATCATATTTCTGATGTTAATGTAACTAGCAGAAACGCCGTTTGGAAATCAGATAAAACCGGATTAACTCCAGAGAGTTGGAATGAATCTCCGACTTTTAATTTAAAAGCGGTTCAAATCAATTCATCAGATTTGCAATTTGGTACTTGGTTTGATAGACAAGGAGATAGCATTAAAAGTAAACTGAATTTTGTAGAGACGGTTCGTAAAGGTACGGTGATGGCTCCGTTTACATTGTTTGCTAAATTGTATATTACACCACACACTTTTATTTCAGGAATTTCTAAGCAAGAGTTGACTCTTAAATATGTGAGTATTGCTGGTTATTTACCTCAATTGAGTTATTGGGCAACTTCGCGTGCCAATGTGACTTCCATAAAAGGGAATTTTAAATTTAGTTTTAGCTATTTGTTCGGATTAAGTTTGGGTGGATTTGATACTTATGATATCAATGCCGGATTGATTTTCAATTCAATGAAAATTAAAGGCAAAACGGTTTTAGCCACAATTAAATTAACAGGAATTGAATCATATTTTGCTCCATCTCAATTACATGGCGCTGGAGTTTCTGTTCATTTGAATTACCCGCTTTATTTCGTCAACAATTAACGATAATTCATTTTGAATATCTTTAGGCTTCCACTTGTGAATATTGGACTAGCGTCTAAATAAATGTGGTTAAATGTTCGATTTTTCCATTCCTCCTCATTATTTAATATCAGCAAAGGTTTAATTTTCTTGGAATCAGTATTTTTCCTTTGCCAGATTTCTTCAATGAGTTTTTCATTGAAATCGGGCGCAATTCTAATTCCTTGACGTTGCAATAGATAGAGTCCAGTGTTGGGACTAACATCGAAAGCAATCCAAATTTCATCGTCAGGATTTTTTAAGTAATGATCCAAAAAGTTTTTGGTTTTTACAAAGTCTGAAGTGTTGTTAAACACATTCTGACAGTAATAATCATTTGTAGTAAAAGTTCTTCTCAATATTTGTTTTGAGTGAAAGGCATTATAAAAAGGCAGTGCCCAAAGTCCTACAAGAGCAAAAATCCCAAAAATTCCGGTAAAAACGACTTTATTTTGAACATGAATTTGATACAACCAAAGCAGGCCAAAAAAAATAGCTGGGAAGAGTAAAATAAAATAGTAGTCGTGGTGTCGGTATTGACCATTAAAGAGTATGAATACACCGAGAAAACCTACGAGTAGCAGTATGGAAATCCAACCAATAAGATCGAGTTGTTGCCAATACTTAATTAAGCTGCTAACGTATAGTGTGCATATAGCTAAAAGGCCGGTTGTGAGATAAATACGCGAACTCCATGTATCGAAAGCAAAACGAGTATTTTCTAAGAAAGTTGAGATGGAATTTGCTGGATTTGATTTTTGCAAAAAGTGAAAATTCCAAGTTGAAATAGTCAGATGATTGGCGTAGGTATACCATACTAAAATGGGCAATAGAGGAAGGCACCAATTAATCCAGAATTTCCAATTGTGCTGAAATTTGAATCTGAATGCCTGAGAATCAATTTTTTGAATAACTGCAAGACCTACAATGGCAATATGGGGAATCAGAAAGGTGATTTTAATAAGACCTGCTAATGCAATAAAAAACAGATAGAAGTATAAAGATTTGCGCGTTTGATTAATAAGGTAATATCTTAAAAAATATAGCCATGCAATCAATGAAAACGACAAAGCGGCCATATCGGGAATAAAGCTAAAGGTGTAAAAAATCAGAATAGGAGAAGCATACCAAAGAGTGAAGAATAAATATTGATGCAATGTTTTTTCAACGAAGAGTTGAATGATTTTCCAAGCGGCAAAACATCCCCCAAAAACAATAGCGCCCATGACAATTCTATAGATAAAATGATGGAATCCAAAGATTTGATAAAGGATAGCTGTGATGTATTGAATGATAGGAAATTCCAGGCCAGTAATTCCATTGAAACCACGTGATTCCATGACCCTTGGTTCCAAAAAATTCATAGAACTATTGAAATAATTGAAAGCAACCGATGCACGATCGGCTTGTGCACCTTGATGCATTCCAAAAGGTGGGAAATTGATGTATTCAACCCAATTAAAAAACAGATGTAACCCTATCCAAAATAGCAAGAAATGTATAAAGTTTTTGAACCCTTTACTCATTGTTTAAATTTGAATCACGTACAATGTAATGAGGTCTATTTTTTACGTTTTCACTCACTCGTCCAAGATATTCGCCAAGAATTCCAATACCTATAAGCTGAATTCCACCAATAAATAGCACTGAGATATGGAGGGAAGTCCATCCTTTTTCTGTTGTGCCAAAATATTTTTGATATAAACTATAAATGATGAGTAAAAATGCGACGAATGATACAAAAAATCCGCTAATTGTGGCAACTCTAAGTGGCCAAGTGCTAAATCCACTAATGCCATCTAACGCAAAACCAATCATTTTACGATAAGTGAATTTGGTTTCGCCCGACATTCTTTCTTCTCTATTATATTCTATAAAAGTTTGATTGAACCCAATCCAAGCAATTTGTCCGCGGATATACTTGTGCTGTTCAGGCATTTGATTCAGAACTTTTTGTACCTTTTGGTGGATGATTCTGAAATCTCCTGTGTCCACCGGAATTTCAATGTTTGTAATTTTTGCCAATAATCGATAAAAAACTTTGGCGGTAAATTTTTTCAAGACACCTTCACCTTCTCTTTTTTTGCGCTTTGCGTAGACTACCTCAAATCCATTCGTTGCTGTAGAATATAGCTCAGGAATGAGTTCAGGTGGATCTTGGCCGTCACCATCCATAATGACCAAATATTTTCCTTGCGCATGTTTGATGCCTGCTGAAATCGATTGCTGATGTCCAAAATTTCGGGAGAAATCGATAAATTTAATGTGAGGATTTTGAGTTGAAAGTTCAACCACCAAAGGAAGCGTATTGTCTTTGCTACCATCGTTAACATAGATGATTTCATACGGAAGTAACATAGAATTGAGCACCTCAACAATTCGTTGATTCAAAGCTCCAATGTTTTGTTCTTCGTTGAACAACGGAACAATAATTGATAATTCTATGTTTTTTTCAGACATACAGCAAAAATATTCATTTTATCTTAAGTAAATTTGTAAATATGAAAAGAACAATGTTAAAAAGCGGAATTATTTCTGTTTTTGTTTTGGGATTGGTTTCGTTTGGTTTTATGAGTTGTCAATCAAAAACGCAAGTTGAGCCAAATCAAGAAGTTAATGAGCAGGCTATAGCCCCGGAGAATTTTTCTAAAGAAGCAGTTGTAGCAGCTGATGCCGAACACAAGGCAATGACAGTTGAGGAATTTGATAAAGCGATAGCTTCAGAGAAGTTGACAATGGTTGATTTTTATACTACGTGGTGTGGTCCTTGTAAAATGATGGCTCCATTTATTGAACAAATTAAAAACGAACAGTCGAGTATAGTGAATGTTCTCAAAGTAGATGCTGAGGCTCAATTGGATATTTCGGAGAGATATAAGTTGGAAGGATATCCAACAATTATTTTCTTCAAAAAGGGTGAAGTGATATACAAGCAATTAGGAGCATTAGATAAGGAAGGTTTAATGCAATTGGTGAATAAGTATAAGTAAATGACTTCTTTCTATAAAAAAAGAGCGTTCATTGAACGCTCTTTTTTTATAGAAAGAAGTGAAAGCTATCACCTCGTAATCCCAATCTTAGTGTTTCAAGTGGAATCACTTCATTTGGAGCAATGTTACCAAGATTCACATTGGTTCCATAAAGTTGAATGAACCAAACCTGCTGTGCTTTTTGTGGTGCTTCCCAAATAATTTTGTCTTGTGGGATTTTACGTATAATTTCTGCAACCAACCCTGAACGAACTTCTCCCGTTCCCCGAAAAATTCCTACTGTACCAGATTCGCGTGCTTCTCCAATTACTTTCCAGGCTCCTGCCTCCAATTCCATGCGCATCAATTTGTTCTTTTCCAAATCGGCCAATTAAAAGTGCACAACAAACAAAAGCAGCAACCTCAAATGTAAATTGCAGGGCTGATCCGAAACCAAT